>CANRBI010000092.1 GCA_947628775.1 uncultured Clostridia bacterium | reverse complement strand
ATACAAAATATACGCATATTAATTGAAAAATCTACAGGAAAAGAAAAAAGAGACTTAAAAGAAGAAGAAAAACACGTAAAAAAATTAATAAATAAAAAGCAAGAAAAAGTAATTAAACTAAGAAAAAAAGGAGAAATATGATGGATACAAAAACAATAGAAGAAATAAAAAATATAAATAAACTTAAAAGTAAATACAACTGTTTAACATGTGAAATAGTAGTTCCAGAAAATTTTGAGGAACCCCCAGCATGTATTTTATAAATGGAGAAGCAGGAATAATAGAAATAGCAGAAATGATCAAATGTTTAGAAGAATTAGCAGAAAATTTAAAAATAGAATTTCCAAAAGCAAAAACACATATAAAAAAATTAAAAAAATCAGGATCTATGCAAGAAGAATATAAAAGAGTTGAAAAAAAGGAGAGAAAAAGATGGTTTTAGAAAAATGGAATTATAAAACACATAAATACGAACCACACGAAATACCAGATGAATGGAACTGTAAATTATCTTGTAAAGACTTAGATGAAACAATAAATTGTGCTAATTGTGGCAAAAAAGGTAAAATACGGAGATTATTACTCATCATTCGAAATACATAACAAAGCAGGACTAGGATATTTTGTATGTGAAAAATGCCACAATAAAGAATGGCAAAGAAGGGAGTTATGGAAAAATGATAATAGTTAATCAAGATAAAACAATAATAGTGAATTTTGACAATGTAGAAAGTATAGATATCGTTACAGATTTAGATGGGACAGGAAAATTACCACACGAAATATATTATGAAACAAGTTCAAAACGAGAAGAATTAGGAACTTATGCAACAGAAGAAAGAGCAAAAGAAGTATTACAAGAAATAGTCAAGAAATATAGTTCATATTTAAAGTTAAAAGGTGGACCAGCAGTTTTACAAGGACAAATAGATATACAGCCAAATATATTTAATATTCCAAAAGTTTATGAAATGCCTTTAGAATAAGGAGAAAAATATGCAAGAACATTGGAGCATAGAACAATACCAGGAATATCAGAAGAACAAAGGAAAAAGAAAAAGCAAATATGGAGCAATAAAAACTTCTGTAGATGGACAAACATTTGATAGCAAAAAAGAAGCGGATTATTATTGCGAATTAAAACTAAGGCTGCAAAGCGGAGACATCAAAGGTTTTGGTTTGCAGCCTACATTTATATTAGCACCAGGACTAAAATACAAAGCAGATTTTATAGTATTTTACAATAATGGAACATATGAAATAATTGATACAAAAGGATTTAGAACAAAAGAATATATAGCAAAAAAAGAAAGTATTTGAAGATAAATACAATTTAAAGATAAAGGAGATTTAAGTCATGGATTTAGATGACGACGAACTAAAAGCTACAAGAGAATATTTGGGAGTAGATTCTAAAAAAGAAGACAAAATATATAAATATTTACAAGAAAATCCAGTTCACAAGTTTGCATTAGAAAATGAAATATATGCTATTATAGACCATAATTTTCCAGAAGTAAAAAATTGTGTTTATGTAAATGGTTATATTTCGTTAGATGTTATTGAAAAGAATATTAAAAAGCAGGAAAAGATTGATAAATTAAAAAAATAAAGGAGTTATAAGATGCTAAGCAAAGAAGAAATAGAAGAATCAATAAAATGGATAAAAGAAAGAATGGAGTATGTTACACAAAATTGTGATTTACAAGACGAAGATTATAAAAAGACATTATATATTTTAAAAAATATAAAAATTTGTTTACAAGAAATTATTAAACAAAATGATGAAAAATATTGGAAAGGTTATATTCAAAAACAAAATGAAGCAGCAGAAATATGTAAAATGTGTAAATATAGAAAAAAGTATATAGAAGAAAGTAGGTAATTTGTATGGGTAGAGAAGAAATAGAAAACATTTTATACTATTTACAAGATAAAGTAGAAGAGTGTTATAAACAAGAGACAAAACAAGCGATTAGTAAATTTTTAGAAGAAATTAAATAAAAAGGGGAAAGTTAAATGCCAAGTAAAGAAGAAATAGAAAAAGCAAAAGAGGATTTAATATTCTTTAATGAAGGCGATTATATTACAAGAGAAATGGATAAAAGTGCTAATATTTTAGAAGATTATATAAAACAATTAGAACAAGAAAATAAAAATTTAAAAATGATATTAGATAGTGGATTAGATAAAAATAAGAAATATTGCTTTAATGAAGATGGTAATACTGGAAAATGTTTAGGATATTCAAATGTAGATGATGACGAACCTTGCGAATATTGTAAAACTTGTGAAGCATTAAGTATAAAAGGAGATGATTAAATTTGTTAAATAAAGAAGAAATAAAAAAAGCAAAGAATTGGATATCAGCATTAGACATAAAAAGTGAATTTGAAGCAATTTCAAAAGAAATAATTTTACAATACATAGACCAATTAGAAGCGGATAACTACGAATTAAACAACAGATTAAATGAATACATAGAAGAAAGAGAAAAGCTAAATAAAATGATAAATGAAAT
>CANRBI010000091.1 GCA_947628775.1 uncultured Clostridia bacterium | reverse complement strand
GTAGAAAATATAGCATATGACTCGGAAACAAAAGAAAGAATGGTAGTATATAAACCATTATATGAAAGAGAAGATGGTCGAAAAATATGGGTAAGACCTGAAAAAATGTTCCTAGAAGAAATACCAGAAAGACCAGACAATATCACAGGACAAAAACACAGATTTGAACTAAGTGAAGATATAGGCAAAAATTACAGATAAGCGAAAGGAATGAATACAATGATAGACATAAAATTTTTAAGAGAAAATCCAGAAATAGTAAAAGAAAATATAAAGAAAAAATTTCAAGACCACAAACTACCGCTAGTAGATGAAGTCATAGAATTAGACGTAAAAAGCAGAAAAGCACAACTAGAAGGAGATACATTAAGATCAGAAAGAAAAACTCTAAGTAGCCAAATAGGTTTACTTATGAAAAATGGACAAAAAGAAGAAGCAGAAAAAATAAAAGAGCAAGTTCAAGAAATAAACCAAAAACTAGAAGAAAACGAAAAGCTAGAAGCAACATACTCAGAACAAATCAAAGCAAAAATGATGAAAATTCCAAACATCATGCACCCATCTGTACCTATTGGAAAAGATGATACAGAAAATGTAGAAATAAAAAAATACGGAGAACCAATAGTTCCAGAATACGAAATACCACATCATGGAGAAATAATGGAAGCACTAAAAGGACTAGATCTAGACAGTAGCAGACGAGTTGCAGGTCAAGGTTTTTACTACCTAATGGGAGATATAGCAAGACTACACTCAGCAGTACTAACATATGCACGCGATTTTATGATAAACAAAGGATTTACATATTGTATTCCACCATACATGATTAGAAGTGATGTAGTAACAGGAGTTATGAGTTTTGAAGAAATGGATGCAATGATGTACAAAATCGAAGGAGAAGACTTATACCTAATTGGAACAAGTGAACACTCTATGATAGGAAAATTCAAAGACCAAATTCTAAAAAAAGAAGATATGCCATATAAAATGACATCATACTCACCATGTTTCAGAAAAGAAAAAGGAGCACATGGAATAGAAGAAAGAGGAGTATACCGTATACACCAATTTGAAAAACAAGAAATGATAATAGTATGTGAACCAGAAGAAAGCTGGGACTGGTATGATAAAATGTGGTCATATACAGTAGAATTTTTCACAAGTATGAATATACCAATTCGTACATTAGAATGTTGTAGTGGAGATTTAGCAGACCTAAAAGCAAAATCATGTGATGTAGAAGCATGGTCTCCAAGACAAAAAAAATACTTTGAAGTTGGAAGTTGCTCAAACCTAACAGATGCACAAGCTCGAAGACTAGGAATACGTATAAAAGGTGAAAAAGGAAACTATTATGCACATACATTAAATAATACAGTTGTTGCACCACCAAGAATGTTAATCGCAATTATGGAAAACAATTACAAACCAGATGGAAGTGTAACAATCCCAGAGGTTCTAAGACCATATATGGGAGGACTAGAAAAAATTACTATTTAATTTAAATAGCTTTGAATAGTTATCATCACTGTTCAAAGCTGCTATTTTATATAAGGAGATTTTATTATGTTAATTAAAAATCCACAATTTGAAATTTCTGCAGTTAGCCCTAAACAATATCCAAAAAACAATTTACCAGAAATAGTACTAGTAGGAAAATCGAATGTAGGCAAATCAAGTTTTATAAACACAATGATTAACCGCAAAAAACTAGCAAGAACAAGTAGTGAACCAGGCAAAACACGCCAAATCAACTTCTACAATATAGACGATAACTTCTATTTTGTAGACCTACCAGGATATGGCTACAGTAAAATGTCTAAAAAAGAGCAAGAACAAGTAGGTAATTTCATAGAAGAATATTTATTTAATAGAAAACAAATTTCACTAGTAATATTTCTAGTAGATATCAGACATAAACCAACAGAAAATGATAAACTAATGTATGACTACATAATTCGTTCAGGGCTTCCATGTTTAATATTAACAAACAAAGCAGACAAAATAGCTATAACTAAAGTAAATGATGAAGTAAAAAAAGTACAAAAAGACCTAAACCCAATAGGAGATATAACAACACTGCCATTTTCTTGTGAACGAAAAATATACACAGAAGATGTATGGAACGTTATAGAACAATACATAAAATAACAGCTTGACTAATCACACAATCAAAGACAACAAGTAGATATCCACATAACTTTACAGTCTTTAACAATAAAAATCCAGCTTAAAAAATAAGCTGGATTTTTTACGCAAAATTTATAAAATAAATTAAATATCAAAATTTTCTAGCAACACTTCTTACAACATTTTTTAGCTTTCCTGCAAGCCAATAATATACCAAATAAAATTGCCAATAATCCTAAAACTACTGCTAAAACTATAACTGCTGCTAAAGCTCCTAATATTGCTGTACTAATAGCTGCACCAATTAATAACCCAATAACTAATGCAAAAGACACAATTAATATTATTTCAACAATACCTAAGCAATTTGATTTATTACATTTCTTACTACAACTACACTCATTATCATAACAATATATTATTTTTTCTTGTGGCTCCATTACAAAGTCACCTCCAATATAGTACCTTGATTAATACTATATTATATACTATGCCGAATTTTGTCGAAAGGTGTAATACTATTTAATAAAAAAAT
>CANRBI010000090.1 GCA_947628775.1 uncultured Clostridia bacterium | reverse complement strand
AGTATTAGAGTATTATGTTATGATAAAAATGGATTCATACTAGCCCAAAAAAGCTTGTTAGATGCAGAAAAAATGAGATTTCAATGGCCGAAAAATCCAAAAGAATTAAGATGTATAAATAAAAAACAATTAGAATGGCTGCTATCAGGATTAAAAATAGAACAAAAAAATAGTTTTAAGGAAATAAAAATAGATTTAGAAAACACAGCAAGTTAATAAGAAAGAAAAGAAAAAAAGTCATAAAAAAGTCATGAAAACTTAATACAAATGACATATAAAAAGCTTGAATTTTCAGGCTTTTTTTGATACAATATGAACATAAAAAAAGAGAAAAGAGAATGAAAAAAATGAGCCAAAAAACATACGAAGAATTAATAGCTGAAAATCAAAAATTAAAACAAGAAGTAAATAAATTACAAATAAAAGTAGAAAACCAACAACTACATATAAACATGCTAAATAGATATCTATTTGGCTCAAAAAGAGAAAAAACAGAAAAAGAAGAAAACATAGTAGAAGGAACACAATGTAGTATATTTGGAGAAGTAAAAGATGAAGAAATCCAAAAACAAGTAGAAGAAAAAGCAGAAGAAATAATAGTACATAGAAAGAAAAATGCAAAAAAAGCAAAAGCAGGAATAAAAAAATCAGAATTAAAAAATGTAGAAATAGAAACAAGAGAATATAAAATAGAAGAAGAAAAACAAAAATGCACAGAATGTGAAGGAAAACTAAAACAAATAGGAAAAGAAGTAGTAAGACAAACAATAGAATATATACCAGCAAAATTAAAAATAGTGAATTATGTAAGATACATATATAAATGTGAAGAATGTGGAACAGAAGGAAATAAAAAAGACACAGCAACAATAATAAAAACCAAAGTACCACAAGCGATGTTAGCAGACTCATTTGCAACAGCATCATTAGCAACAGAGGTAATATATCAAAAATACTACATGGGAGTACCACTATACAGACAAGAAAAGATATGGGATGACCGAGGATTAATATTGCCAAGAAATATGATGGCAAACTGGTGTATAAAACTAAGTGAATATTACCTAGAACCAATATATGAGATAATACTAAATCAAATGAAAAGAGAAAATAAATTACTCCATGCTGACGAAACAACAATGCAATGCAACAAAGAAGCAGGACGAAAAGCAAATAGTAAATCATATATGTGGGTAATAGCATCAGGAGAATTGGAGAAAAAGAAAGGAGTGATATTCTACTATTCGAAAAACAGGAGTGCAGAAGTAGCAAAGAAGTTACTAGAAGGATATGAAAAAATATTAGTAACAGATGGATTTGCAGGATACAACATACTAGAAGAGAAATTAACACATGCAGAATGTTGGGCACATGCACGAAGATATTTTTACGATAGTGTACCATTAGACGAACAGAAGCAGATGATACAAACAAGCGATGGATACCAAGGAGTAAAATATATAGATGAACTGTTTAAGATAGAAAAAGAAATAAAAGAATTAAGTGCAACTGACAAATTAAAGGAAAGAAGAAAAAAATCAGCACCAATTATAGAAAAATTCTATGAATGGGTTAATTTAACGATGCAAAAATATATAACAAATAAAAAACTAAAGGAAGCATTAGTATATGTAACAAATCAAAGAAAAAGTCTAGAAAAATTTTTAGAAGATGGAGCAATACCATTAACGAATTCAAGAGCAGAAAGGACAATAAGACCATTTGCAGTACATAGAAAAAATTGGCTTTTTGCAGATAGTGTAGAAGGAGCAAAAGCAAATGCAATAATATATAGTATAATAGAAACAGCAAAAGTGAACAAACTGAATATAAATAAATACATAAGATATTTATTAGAAGAATTGCCACAACTAGAAGGAGAACAAACAGAAGAATCAATAGAAAAATATTTGCCATGGTCAAAGGAACTACCAGAAGAAATGAGAAATTATGATGAAGAATATAAAGATATACAACTAGCATAAGAAATCCCCTGAAATAATCTACTATTATATAAGATTATATCAGGGGATTCAACTATGCCTTTTCATTGATCGCTTACATAAAAAAGATCGAAAATTGCAATGTTTGAGTTTGATTTTTCATTGCAATTTTCGACTTGGGTAGTGTAATTAATTGGATTTTTGTTTATTTTTACTTATTAGTGTAGCTATGCGTTTCTCTGGGGTATTCCTTCGGGGCACTTGTTGATTAAGTTTCTTCTTTATTGTAATCTTTTTATGTCTATTAATTATGTTGTCTGTTTGCTACTTCCACGGAAGGGAAAGTGCTAAGGAGCCAAGGCGACGCGGAAACCGCAGTAGCTGTTGCTACCGCCACTACCGTAATAAGCAAAGAACACACCTGCATTCGTAGTACCATTACAATTGCCTCCACGATTGGCGAACGGACTGCTAGAATACACGACCCAAGCGTAGTCTTGGAACCAGCTTCGTTCAGTCTCTGTATCTTTCTTAACCTCTTTTGTCATATCTCCTGTTTTGCTTACTGTATATATTGTAGCTCCATTATAATTTGATGTTCCGTTTGTATATGCTGTTGCCCATTTTGTACTTGTTTTTCCTGCTGCAGCCCATGATGCTGAATCTGAATAACTCCAAGATGTTCCTTTCGTATCAAATGCTGCTACATATTCATATGATCCTCCGCTTAAATCATAAACTCCATATATATTTCCTGTTGAACTTGC
>CANRBI010000089.1 GCA_947628775.1 uncultured Clostridia bacterium | reverse complement strand
GAATAGCTTTCTTGCAACATTTCTAGTCCACTTTTATCGTTAAAAATTCTAGCAGTTTCAAGTGGTTTGTTTGCTCCTAGTTTTTCTAAGTAAGCTCTCGCTATTGTATTCATTACAGAACTTTGGTAAGTAGATTTTTTATATCCTTCTATTCTATCTATGTTTAAAACTCCTAATATTTGTGTTAATGCTTTTTCTTCTTGAATAGTGTTTATTGCTTCTTCTAGATATAGTCCTTTTGTTTCTCCATATTCTACTGTTTTTTGTTCTCTACTTACAAGTAATGTGTCTGTTCTCATTCCATCTCTAACTATGACATTTCCATTTTCCATTTGTTTGTATGGTTCTTTTCTTGCTGCCCATGCATGTCCTAATTCATGTATTAAGGCTGATAAATCTATTTGTGTTCCATATATTTTTGAAACTTCGTCTTCTTTTGTTAATCTTGTTATATAGATATATTCTGATCTATCTATTGCATTCATTTCTTCGTCAAATATTATATCATAGTGATATGATGCTGGTGGTATATCTTTGCCATATTCTCCTAAATCTTGTTTTCCATATTTGACATGTTTATTTCTTTCTCCTATTTTTGTTTCAGATATATAATCTAATTGTTCTTTTTTTGGTTTTCTTCTTAAGTCATATATTTCAACTTCTTTTAATGTTTCTATTAGTAATTTAATTTCTTCTTGACTTTTATCTTTAGTCATTGCAGGAATACATATTTTTAGTGCTTCTTCTAATTCATTACTATATGCATATTTATCACATACAGATTCTATTTCATCTGTTATGTTTATTTTTGATTTTTCTAATTCTACAATTTCTTGTGGTGTTAATAGTGTTCCTTCTTTTTTCATTGTTTCTAAGTTTTGATTATATTCGTTTACAAGATTTTTGTAGTTGTCTATCCCATATTCGTCAATTAGTGTGCATAGTTGTTTTATATAAATATTGTTATTTGGATTTTTTAAAAGCATATTTGTAAGTTCTGGATTAGCATTAATTTTTTTGCATAAAAATTCGAAAAATTGTCTTTGATAATATGAATCTACAATATTAATATTATCAAATTCGTTTTGTAAATCTCCTAATTCTTTTCTGTTAGCATTAAAAATAATATCTAAATGAAATAATTGTAATAGTTTTTTATCTTTTGCAATGTTATTGATTGTTTCTATCAATTCTTCACTTGTATCTGATTTTATGTATCCTCCACTTGACCTACTTAAGATTGGTCTTTCTGGTGTATATCTACCTGTTTCTAATAGTGTTTCTTCTACGGCTTTTCTTAAATCTCCTGTAAATGTTTTTATTGTTAAATTTGACATTTGCTGTTTCTGTTCTTCTGGCATTGCTTCATATGCATTTTGCTCTATTAGGATAATTGCTGAGTTTGATAATTTGGTGATTCCTTTTATGGCTGTATCTGTAGGTACTAAAGATACTACATTTGATAGTTCTAGTTGCTCTTTTAAACCATCTATTATTACACATTTTTTGTTACTAAAAGTATTATTTCCAAAACCGTTTTCAGAGTCATCTGGGACTAGTCCATTTATTGCCCATAAAACCATTGAATTATATTCTGACATGTATGGTACATATTCTTTTATAGTTTCTTGCATTGCTTGTCTTTCTTCATCAGATATTGTAAATGATATTTGAGGTATAATACCATTTTTTCTTAATAAATCTGATATTGCAAATGCAAATTGTGTACTTGTATTTTTCTTTAAATATGGTACTTCACTTACAGGTCTAACAATTCCATCATATGGTATTACATTTGTGGCTCTAACAATAGCTATATTCTCTATATCCATATTTTATCTCATTCCTTTTTAATTATTGATAATAGTATAGCAAAAAAGCAGGTAATTGTAAATATTTTTGCTTGTTTACCGTTGAGAAAAATGTAATTTTATGATATAAAATATCTATAGAAATAAAAGCAATTGAAGATAAGAGGTTAAAAATGGAAAAGAATATTGATATATATAATGAAGTAGAAAATTGTAATATAAAGTCAAAGATATTTTTTGATGATTTAAACAAAAAAAATGATAAAATCTTTATATTTTGTCATGGTTTTTGTAGTGGGAAAGGAAGCAATTCTGTAAAAATCGTAGCAAATATGCTTTTAGAATGTGGAATTCCATCTATTTCATTTGATTTTCCAGGACATATAGATAGTGTTCAAGGAACAGATAAGTTAAAAGTAGATGTATGTATTTCATATATTAATTCTGTTATTAAATATGTGAAAGAAAATTTTGGAAGTGATATAAAGATATCTTTTTATGCTATTAGTTTTGGAGCATATATTTTATTAAATAAACTCATAGGTGATACTTCATATTATGATAATATAGTTTTAAGATCACCTGCTTTTAATATGAAAGACATTTTAATTAAATCATTATTAAAGGAGTCTTTTGAACAATATAAAAAGAATGGAAAAGCTAAGGCTGGACATGGTGGAAAAATGGAAGTTCCATTTTCTTTTTATGAGGATTTAACAAATCATAACTTGTATAATGATTATAAGGAAAAAAGAAAAATTTTAATACTTCAAGGTGAACAGGATGATACTGCTCCTATTGAAGATACTTATAGATTTATACAAAATAAACCAGAAATTGAACTTATAAAATTGGAAAATGTCAAGCATCATATGGAACCACTTGAAATTTCACAAAGTACTGAAATAATGCTTAAAAGACTAA
>CANRBI010000088.1 GCA_947628775.1 uncultured Clostridia bacterium | reverse complement strand
GACATTTAGTCACTCTTTTGATATAATTTAATTACCAAAAACAATATAAAAGGAGTGTGTCATCTTATGAATAATTACTTTTAAGTGAAATAGCTCGTAGTCTTAATGAAAATATTACATTAAAAAAATTAGTTGAAAGATTATCTAACAGATTGTCTAATTTTGATAATAAAAAACGTGATTTAGTATGGAATAACTATATAGATACAGTAAAATCTAAGATTGATGATAATACAGTATTTTGTAATGATCCAGGAGATTTAGGAAAAAAGTTTTCAAGTAAATTAGAAAATTTTGTAAGTACTAATTTAGAATATTTAAAAGGAAATCAATATTCATATAAGTCTATCTATCCTGAATGGAAAGATGCTACGAAATACTGGGACTAACTAGTCTCTTCTTGTAGTCTTTCTATATGATAACTACAACTACCAATTGAAAAACTGGTGGTGGTTAGTTCTTTTATGATTTTTATTGCATTTTATAAAAATTATGATATACTTTAGTAAATTGATTGATATTTGTATCAATCGTTGAGTGAGAGAAAAAGTTGTAGATAACTACGACGTCCGCTCCAATATGAAAAAGAAGGTTTAAATATGAATAGTAAAATAGATAAATTATTTGAATATAATGATAGTAACAATTATAACAATAATAAGAAAATAATTATAAATGTAAAAAATAAAAATGAAAAATATGTTCTTTTTAATGCAATAGGAATTATAATATTATTTACTGCACCAGTATTGATAGTCTGGGGAATACATTCTTTGGTTTATAATATGTTTGGAACATTTAGTATTGGTGAATTATTAAGCATTTTATTAATTTTACCTGTTGCAATTTTGATTGGTATTTATTTTCTTCAATATACAAAAATATATTTTACTGAAAACAAATTAATTATAAAAAAATTATTTAAAAAAGAATTTGACATTAATTTAGATGAAAATCCCAGAGTATACATAGAAACTGTAATTTCTCGCTCTCAAAAAGCCAGAAGTATTACAAGATTTTACTTTTTTTGTTTCCAACAAAAAGAAAAGGAAACAAGAATACTTATATCACATAGTAATGTCAATGAGTTAAAAAAACTAATAAATAATTTAGAAATAATTTCAATAGAAGATGCTTCAGAAGAAATAAGATTAAAATCTGCAAATGAAAAAGAAGGAATAATACATAAATACGAAAAAGAACATCCTTTCAAACAAATTGTAGATATAAAAGATACTCAAAAAATTATCAAATTTAAAAATCCTAATTTCATAATGAAATTTTTTGCATGGATTGCATTATTTATGGTAATAATATATTCATGCTTTATGATTAAATCAGTAAATTCATTTACACTGAGTCATTTATTTATATACGGAATAATGATACTAATAGTTGGAGTTGGAGTTATTTATCAATATATATCAAATATAATTCAGATATCATTTAAAAATAATGAACTAATATCAATTAATGGTATAAATTTTAATTACAGAGAAAATATTGTGAAAATAAAATTTAGTAAAGAAATATTTATGCACAAAATTAAATATGCAGAAAATGGAGAGGCAATAGGTAATTATATTATGGAAATAAGCGATAATTGTGGAAATAATATGCGAAAAAAAATAGATAAAAAGAATATTAAAAAAATGGAAGAATTAATTGAAAATTTAGAACTTAAAGAAATTTAATGTTTAAATTTCATAAGATATGGAAAAGCACCGAAATTAATCGGTGCTTTTCGCTAGCATTTTTTTATTAATTCTTCTACTGTTAGCATTTCTTTTTCGCCTGTCTTATTATTTTCTAATTCTAGCATATTTCCTTCTTGCTTATCCCCTATTACAACCAAATATGGAGTACCTAAAACTTTTGAATCTTTTATTTTAGCACCAATTGTTAAGTTTTCTCTATCATCTAAAACAACTCCAATATTCTTATTTTGTAATTCTTCATATAATGAATTTGCAAAATCTACCTTTTCTTTACTTTCAGTTTTCACAACAATTTGAAGTTTAAAAGGAGCAACTGATTCAGGTAAAACAAATCCGCAAGGACCCCATTTTTCATCATTAATTACACATTGCTCATATAAAGCTGCCAAAGTTCTACTAACACCAATTCCATAGCATCCCATATAATACAATGCTTCTTTTCCTTCTTGATTAATATATTTACCATTCATCATTTCAGAATATCTTGTTCCTAATTGGAAAATATGCGCAAGTTCCATAGTCCTAATTTCCTTAAAGTTAGATATATCTTCAATTCCATATTCTTCTTTTAAATATTCCTTATAGTCTTCTCTTTCTAGAATTTCAGTATTTAATCCTATTTTTGATTTTTCGTCATATAAAATTTTATCTTCGCCTTGCTCAGAAATTAGCATAAATTCTTCTGATTTTTTACCTCCCATTGCACCATTATCTGCAACTATTGGTAATACTTTAAGACCTATTTTTTCAAAAATTTCTATAAATGCTTCTCTTACATTTTCGTAAGATTTAGCCATATTTTTTTCATCAGTATCAAAACTATATGCATCAAGCATTGGAAAAGCTTTTCCTCTTAATAAATATCCTCTTGTTCTTATTTCGTTTCTGTATTTTTCGCCTATTTGATAATATGTTGCTGGCAAATTTTTATATGATTTTAGTTTTTCCCTTGCATATTCTAGCATTGCCTCTTCTCCAGTAGGAGCTAAGCAAAATGTTCCTTTATTTGATTCAGTAATTAGCATTGTTCCGTCATTTACATAGTTATCATATCTTCCTGAATTTTTCCAAATTGTATCTGGTTGTAAAGTTGGAAGCAATACTTCAATACAACCATATTTGTTTAATGTGTCTGTTATTATTTTTTCTATATTTCTTCTTACT
>CANRBI010000087.1 GCA_947628775.1 uncultured Clostridia bacterium | reverse complement strand
ATTTCATTTATCATTTTATTTAGCTTTTCTCTTTCTTCTATGTATTCATTTAATCTGTTGTTTAATTCGTAGTTATCTGCTTCTAATTGGTCTATGTATTGTAAAATTATTTCTTTTGAAATTGCTTCAAATTCACTTTTTATATCTAATGCTGATATCCAACCCTTTGCTTTTTTTATTTCTTCTTTACTTGGCATTTAACTTCCCCCTTTTTATTTAATTTCCTCTAAAAATCTACTAATCGCTTGTTTTGTCTCTTGTTTATAACACTCTTCTACTTTATCTTGTAAATAGTATAAAATATTTTCTATTTCTTCTTTAATTAACATCTAACCACCCCAATTCTTTACATTTTTGATTTATTGCTTGCAGTTCTTGCATTGATATTGAACTTCTATATCCACTTAAATTATATTTATAAAAATTCTTTCGTTCTAAATCAAAATCAATTTTTATATTTTCTTTACAATAATGTAAATGTCCTTTAATTTCATAAGTACTGTCTATTTCATAACCTAACTCTTCAAACATTTCATCTGTTTTACTCATCTAACTCCTCCATCTCTCTATATGCTAAATCTGTCATTTTATCCTTCTTCGATTTCTCCAAATATTTCTATGTATTTTTCTACTTCATTTAAGTCTTCTAAAATTTGTTTTGCTTCTTTTTTTGTTATTAATTTAATGTAGTTTTTATCTGGATATGATATATCTGGTTTTTCTGTATATTTTCCTATATGTATAAAAAATTGTCCTTTTTTTGTTTTATATAAAGTATGTTCATATTTTGGATATGTTGTTAAGAACATTCCTTCATGTTTTATTCCTTTTGAATATGTTATTATTTTTTCTGCTTTTTCTGTGTCATATAGTTTGTTTTCTACTAAATATTTCATATTTCAATTCTCCTCAATTTTATATTTTATACTTTCAAATCGTTCTTTTGTTACTATTGATTTAATATCAATATCTTCTAAATATGTATAATAAGCATAATCATCATCTACTTCACAAATTCCTAATTCGTCTTTATCATTACCATTTTCGTCATAGCCATATACAGTTATAACTTCATATCCATTCACATAGTCTCCTTCTTTTATTAGGTCTATTATGTTTTTAGAATGTTTGACTATATCTTCTAAATGTAAGCCTATTCTATTTTCTGTATCAATACACATTCCATTTTCACAATGATAAATATTACTTTCAAAAATATATCTATCTATTTTATCTATGTCTCCCTTTTTAGTTCTTACATATTCTCCAACTTCAATTTTATCTTCTTTTTTAGAATCTACTCCTAAATATTCTCTTGTAGCTTTTAGTTCGTCGTCATCTAAATCCATGAGTTAAACCTCCTTTGTATATTTATTTTAATACAGGTATTCCGCATGCATTGCTGTCATGATTGTTTAATCCCTTTCTATCTAATTGAAAATAGCTCATTTTTTCTTCAAGTAGTATTGGTTTCGGTAGCCATATATCATCTTGCCAGTTAATATGTTGTGCTAGACCTCCGCATTTGCATCTTATTGAAAATGGGCATGGCATTTTTTTATTTTCTCCCTCAACTCCTACCTCTAGCCACATTCTCCATTCTTTTCCACATTTTTCACATCTATATTGCATTGCTCCGTGTACTAATATTTTTGTATCGTTTCCATAATTGTTTTTTGTTTTTTGTATAAATTCTTTCATAGCTTTTACTGCATCATCTCTATTAGCATTTGAAACGTACATCATTTGTCCTTCGTTTGGTTTTTTGTTAAATGGACATGTTAATAATATAAATGCAAAATCTTCTGGTAATTCATTTTTTATTTGTTTTGCAATTCCTTGTAATTTTTCTTTTACTTCTTCTTCTAATTCATCTTTGTTCATAATCTTAAATCTCCTTTATCTTTAAATTGTATTTATCTTCAAATACTTTCTTTTTTATTATATATTCTTTAGTTTTAAAACCTTTTGTATCAATTATTTCATATGTTCCATCATTGTAAAATACTATAAAATCTGCTTTGTATTTTAGTCCTGGTGCTAATATAAATGTAGGCTGCAAACCAAAACCTTTGATGTCTCCGCTTTGCAGCCTTAGTTTTAATTCGCAATAATAATCCGCTTCTTTTTTGCTATCAAATGTTTGTCCATCTACAGAAGTTTTTATTGCTCCATATTTGCTTTTTCTTTTTCCTTTGTTCTTCTGATATTCCTGGTATTGTTCTATGCTCCAATGTTCTTGCATATTTTTCTCCTTATTCTAAAGGCATTTCATAAACTTTTGGAATATTAAATATATTTGGCTGTATATCTATTTGTCCTTGTAAAACTGCTGGTCCACCTTTTAACTTTAAATATGAACTATATTTCTTGACTATTTCTTGTAATACTTCTTTTGCTCTTTCTTCTGTTGCATAAGTTCCTAATTCTTCTCGTTTTGAACTTGTTTCATAATATATTTCGTGTGGTAATTTTCCTGTCCCATCTAAATCTGTAACGATATCTATACTTTCTACATTGTCAAAATTCACTATTATTGTTTTATCTTGATTAACTATTATCATTTTTCCATAACTCCCTTCTTTGCCATTCTTTATTGTGGCATTTTTCACATACAAAATATCCTAGCCCTACATTGTTATGTATTTCGCATGATGAGTAATAATCTCCGTATTTTACCTTTTTTGCCACAATTAGCACAATTTATTATTTCATCTAAGTCTTTATAAGACAATTTACAGTTCCATTTATCTGGTATTTCGTGTGGTTCGTATTTATGTGTTTTATAATTCCATTTTTCTAAAGCCATCTTTGTTCTCTCCTTTTTTTCTTAGTTTAATTACTTTTTCTTGCTTTTTATTTATTAATTTTTTAACGTGTTTTTCTTCTTCTTTTAAGTCTCTTTTTTCTTTTCCTGTAGATTTTTCAATTAATATGCGTATATTTTGTAT
>CANRBI010000086.1 GCA_947628775.1 uncultured Clostridia bacterium | reverse complement strand
AAAAAGCAGAAAATATATCAAAACCTGAACAAAACCCAGTTGAAGAAATAAATAAAGAAGATACAGAAAAAGGTGAAAAACTTATAGAAGCAGAAAAAATAAAAAATCAAAAGGTTCAAAATCTTCTAGAAAAAGTAAAAAAACAAGGAAAAATTACATATGAAGATTTGGCAAAACAACTAGATGATGTAAATCCTGATCAAATTGATTCTGTATTTGATGCTTTTGAAGAAATGGGAGTTAATTTATTAACAGAAGATTTTGATGAAGAAGAACCAGGTTTAGAAGATTTAAAAGAAGTAGAAGAGCTAAAATTAGATGAAATTACTGATACAACTTTTGAAGGAGTAAGTGTTGATGATCCAGTTCGTATGTATTTAAGAGAAATTGGTAGAATTTCATTACTAACTTTTGACGAAGAATTAGACCTAGCTAAAAGAATTCTAGATGGAGATGAAGAAGCAAAACAAAAACTAGCAGAGTCAAACTTAAGGCTTGTTGTAAGTATCGCCAAAAAATATGTTGGAAGAGGAATGTTATTTTTAGATTTAATACAAGAAGGAAATATGGGTCTAATAAAAGCAGTTGAAAAATTTGATTATACAAAAGGATTTAAGTTTAGTACTTATGCAACATGGTGGATTAGGCAAGCAATTACAAGAGCTATAGCAGATCAAGCAAGAACAATTAGAATACCTGTGCATATGGTAGAAACTATAAATAAATTAATTCGTACATCAAGACACTTATTACAACAACTAGGTAGAGAGCCAACCCCAGAGGAAATAGCTCAAGAAATGGAAATATCAGTAGAAAAAGTTGCAGAAATACAAAAAATTGCACAAGACCCTGTATCACTTGAAACACCTATTGGAGAAGAAGATGACAGCCATTTAGGTGATTTTATACAAGATGAAGATAGTCCTGCACCACATGATGCAGCTTCATATACACTTTTAAAAGAGCAATTAGAAGATGTAATGAATACATTAACCCCAAGAGAAGCAAAAGTCTTAAAATTAAGATTTGGGCTTGATGATGGTAAATCTAGAACACTAGAAGAAGTAGGACGTGAATTTAATGTTACTCGTGAGAGAATAAGACAAATTGAAGCAAAAGCACTAAGAAAACTAAGACATCCAAGTAGAAGTAAAAAACTAAAAGATTATATGGGATAAATCTAAAAGTGGTAAAGATATTCTTTGCCATTTTTGCTAATATTTTCATAAAATTCACAAATAAGACACAAAAAGATAGTATAATATTATGCTAGAAAGGGAGATTTATTAAATGAATAATAGTATTTTAGTTGTAGATGATGAAGCAAGAATGAGAAAACTAATAAAAGATTTTTTAATGGCTAAAGGGTATAATATAATAGAAGCAGAAGATGGGGAAAAGGCTTTAGAATTGTTTGAAGAAAATCAATCTAAGATTTGTCTTATTCTATTAGATGTAATGATGCCAAAATTAGATGGCTGGTCTGTTTTAAGACAAATAAGGCAAAAGTCACAAATACCTATTATTATGCTTACAGCTAGAGGAGAAGAACAAGATGAATTATTTGGATTTGAACTAGGTGTTGATGAATACATATCAAAACCATTTAGCCCTAAAATATTAGTTGCTAGAGTTGAAGCTATATTAAAGAGAATGGATGCAAATATTAACAGAGTAAAAGATTGTGCAGGTATTGAAATAGATAAAGATGGAAGAACTGTAAAAGTTGATGGTAAATTTATTGACCTAAGTTTGAGAGAATATGAATTACTAGAATATCTCATAGAAAATGAAAATATTGCTTTATCAAGAGATAAAATTTTAAATAATGTATGGAACTATGATTATTATGGAGATACAAGAACAATAGATAGTCATGTAAAAAAAATACGTAGTAAATTAGGAAAAAAAGGTAAATTTATTAAAACTATAAGAGGAGTAGGTTATAAATTTGAAATAAAATAAATGGAGATAAATGATGAATAATTTAAAAACAAAATTAAAGAGCTTTTTTAAAACTGTTAAAGTCAAATTGTTTATTACTATATCTGTTACTATTTTATGTGTAATATTTTTACTGATAATTTTAAATAGTTTTGCACTTGAAAAATTTTATTTATATAGTAAGCAACGTACTTTAAAAGATGTATATAATCAATTAAATAGCTATTATAACGGAATGAATCACAAATTAGACTTAGAAACAGAATTAGAAAAAATTGCAATAAGAAATAATTTTGATATTTTAATTAAAGATGAAGATAATATTAACATATATAGCTACAACAAAAATTTTTATTCTGATAATTTTAGAGGAAACTTATTTGATAAACAAGAAGTTTTAGAAAAAAATGATACATATACAGTTGTTATACAACGAGATTTTAAAAATGGTATGAGTTATGTGATGTTATCAGGTAAATTAGATAATGGATATTCTCTATATGTAAGAATGCCTGTTATTTTAATACAAGATAGTGTGCAAATTTCAAATAAATTTTTATTACTAATTGCAGGATTTACAATCCTAATATCAGCTATTGTAGTTTCAATAATATCTAGAAAATTTACAGAACCGATATCATCACTTGATAAAATAGCTAAAAATATGGCAAATTTAGATTTTAGTCATAAATATATAGTAACAAATACTGATGATGAGATTGATAATTTAGGAAAAAGCATAAATACTATGTCAGACAAATTGGAAAAAACTATCAATCAGCTTCGTAATACTAATATAGAACTTGAAAGAGATATAGAAGAAAAATCTAAAATAGATGAAATGCGCAAAAGTTTTATATCAGATGTATCTCATGAATTAAAAACACCAATTGCTTTAATACAAGGATATAGTGAAGGACTAATTGAAAATGTAAATTCAGATGAAGAAAGTAGAAATTTCTATGCAAAAGTAATTTTAGATGAAACTAATAAAATGGATAGACTTGTTAAACAATTATTAGAACTAATGAATTTAGAGTATGGTGGCAGAGAATTTAATAATGACTATTTTAATATTGTAGAATTAGAAAAAGAGGTTATTAGAAAATCAAAATTACTGTTAGATGAAAAACAAATTGAACTTATATTTAACGAAAATCAAGATGTTAAAGTTTTTGCAGATGATTTTTATGTTGAACAAATTATCACTAATTATATAACAAATGCTATTAAAAATGTTAAAGAAATTGAAGGTAAAAAAATAATTAGAATAGAAAATATAGTAATAGACGACAAAGTCAGAATAAAAGTATTTAATACAGGTGATTCAATATCAGAAGAACAAATCCAAAGAATATGGAATCGTTTTTATAAAATTGATGAATCAAGAAGTAGAGAACAAGGTGGTAGTGGAATAGGACTTTCATTAGTAAAAGCGATTATGAATAATTATGGAAATGATTATGGTGTTA
>CANRBI010000085.1 GCA_947628775.1 uncultured Clostridia bacterium | reverse complement strand
AAAATAGTTCTTCTAGTTTGTATTCTTTTTCTAGTTTTTGGTCTAGGTATATTTTGCTTATTAGTTTGAATTCTTGCAGTGCTTCGTCTTTTAGTTCAAATGAGTATATTTTTTTTGATGGTGCTGTTACTACATATTTTATTGCATTTTTTGTGCTTTCTGATATTTGTATTGCAGATTTGTCTTGTTTGCTACATGTTTCACATTTTAGTCCATTGTCTTTTATGCTGAAGTATTTTAGGTTTTCTTTTGTTTTGCAGTTTGTGCATGATAAAATTCTAGGGGTGAATCCTAGAATACATAGTAATCTCATTTTGAATATTGATATTGTTAAATCTAGGTTTTTTTCTGTTTCTGAGATTATGTATAGTGTGTTTAGTAGTAGTTGTAGTATGTTATAACAGTTTTGGTTTTCTTCTGTTGTGTCTAGAATTATTTTGTTTATGTGAATGGCGTATTTTAGTTTGTCTAGGTCTGTTCTTATTTTGTAAAACATTTCTATTGTTTCACAGGAGTTTATATGGTATGTGTTTGTTCCTTTGTACATTAAGTATTCTCCAAAGCAAAACATTTGTGTACCAGCAAGGAGGCTACTTTGTGGCCTTCTTGCTCCTTTGGCACTACATGATATTTTTCCATAGTTTGGTGTTAACATTGTTAGCATTTTGTCATAGTCTCCCATGTTGTTTTCTGCTAGTATTATTCCATTTATTTTTGTTATTGCCATATTTGTTTCCTCTTATTTTTTATTTGTTTTCGTTTTCTAAATTTATATTTGTTATTTTTTGTATATTCTCTATTTCTTTTATATTATTGTTGTTTAAATTTTTTTCTATATTTTCTATTTGTTTTAGTTCTAAGTATGTGTTGATATCTCCTGTATTTTTAAATGTATCCCATGCAATTTTTTTTATCATGTGCTCATCTCCTCTTAATATGAATTAAAGTTTTACCTTTAATTTTATCTTTTGCATTTTTGGGTTTTTTTATTCTTTTTATGTGTTTATTGTTGTAGTTTGAATTTGTTTACTATACTTGGATTGTCTGTCCAGTTTTCTTTTACTTTTACCCATGTTTTTAGGTTTACTTTTTGTCTAAAGTTTTGTTCCATGTCTATTCTTGCTTGTCTTCCTATTTTTTTTAGCATTTCTCCGTTTTTTCCGATTATTATTCCTTTGTGTGATTCTTTTATGCAATATATTGTTGCTTCTATGTCATATATTTGTTCACCTTTGTTTGTTTTTTTGTTTTCCATTTTTTCTACTTCTACATATATTCCATGTGGTACTTCGTCTTGTAATAGTTTTAGTGTTTTTTCTCTTATTGTTTCTTCTGCTAGTTGTCTTAGTGTTTGGTCTGTGTATTCGTCTGTGTCATAATATGCTGGTCCTTTTTTTAGGTTTTTTTCTATTTCGTTTAGTATTATTTCTTTGTATTTTATTTGTAATGCTGATATTGGTATTACTGCTTCAAAGTCATATTCTTTTCTGTATTTTTCAATTAGTTCTAGTAGGTTTTCTCTTTTTACTAGGTCAATTTTGTTTATTATTAGTATTGTTTTACTTTTGCTTTCTTTTATTTTTTCTAGTATTCTCATGTCTCCTTTTCCTATTTCTTTGCTGTCTGCTTCTATTAAAAATAGTACTAGATCTGCATCTTTGAGACTTGTGAATGATGTTTCTATCATTGTTTCGTTTAATTTGTGTTTTGGTTTGTGTATTCCTGGTGTGTCTGTGAATATTATTTGTGAGTTTGGTCTGTTTACTATTCCTTTTATTGCTGTTCTTGTTGTTTGTACTTTGTTTGCTATTGCTGCTACTTTTTCTCCTACTAATAGGTTGATTAGTGTTGATTTTCCTACATTTGTTCTTCCTATTATTGTTACAAACCCTGATTTGAATTCTGGCATTTTGATTCCTCCATTTTTTGTTTCTGTATTTATTATACACTTTTTTTTTGCTAAATTTGTAGAATTTATGTATTTTATTTAAAAAAGTTGCAATAATGACTTTTGGTCATATTGCAACTTTGATATTTTTTTGTTTTATGCATATGCTTGACGTTTTCTGAAGCTAAGTAGATTTGATATTTGTTTTTCTGAGTTGTCTGCTTTTTTGGTTTTTCTTGCTCTTTCTTGTTCAAGCTCGCGTTTTTGTTTTTCTGCCATTGATTGACAAATGGCTTTTTGATATGTGAAGTGTGTGTCTTGTGCAATTTGACTCCAGTTATATTGGTTTCTTACTTTGTTCTTTGCTGTTTTTACTATGTCTGCACATAGTTTGTGGTCATATAGTAGTTCTAATATTGAGTCAGCTATTGAGTTTGGATTTCCACAGTATGTTTTCATTCCATTTACACGGTGTTCTACTATTTCATTTAGTCCTCCTATGTCTGATACTACAACTGGATTTTCTGATAACATTGCTTCTAGTGCTACTATTCCAAATGGTTCATATGTACTTGGAAATACTGCTACGTCTGCTGCTTTGTACATTCTTTGTACGTCTTTGCCTTTCATATATCCTGCAAAATATACTTTGTTTGATATTCCTAGTGCTTCTACTTGTGCTTTTAGTTCGTCTATCATTCCACCTTTTCCACATATTACTAGTTTTGAGTCGTGGTATCCTTGTAATATTTTTGGCATTGCTGATATTAGGTGTTGTATTCCTTTTTCATATACTAGTCTTCCCATGAATAATATTATTTTTTCGTTGTCCATTGCGAATCTTCTTCTGAATGTGTAGTCTCTTTCTATTCCGTTGAATAGGTTCATGTTTACTCCATTTGGTATTACATTTATTTTTTCATATGGTAATCCGAATAGTCTTTGTAATTCGTTTTTCATGTAGTTGCTGTTTACTATTACTTCTGATGATTCATATGTTAACATCCATTCTGTATCGTTTATGTATCTTTGTGTTTCGTCGTGTATTCCACTGTTTCTTCCTGCTTCTGTTGCATGTATTGTTGATACTATTGGTATGTTGTATGAGCTTTTTATTGTTTTTGCTGCATTTGCTACTAACCAGTCATGTGCATGTATTACATCGAATTGTCCTTCTTTAGCTATTATTTCATTTGCTTTTGCTACCATTGAGAAGTTTAGTTGCATTATCCAGTCTATAAAATTATTTGGGTTTATCATGTAGTTGTCTACTCTATATACTTTTACTCCTTTGTCATCTTCAAAATATGGTACATCTCCATCTTTATATGTTATTACTGTTACATCATGTCCATCTTTCATTAGTGTTCTTGATATGTCATATACTACTCTTGATATTCCTCCTACTACTCTTGGTGGGTATTCCCAAGTTAACATTAGTATTTTCATTAACTTACTCCCTTTCTTTTTACATCTTCTTTTGTTTTTTGACATTTTTTTAGTTTTTTATATTGTATACAAAATTTGCTTTTTTGTAAATGGTTTTTGGTAAATTTTTTTAATTTATTTTTGTGGGAGTTTTTTGTTATAAAAACGCAAAAAAAATCTAGCAACAACCTATCTTCCCGGCAGGGTAACCCGCAAGTATTTTCGGCACATTTGGGCTTGACTTCTGTGTTCGGGATGGGAACAGGTATTTCCCCAAATGTTATCGTCACTAGAAAATTATTGTGTTTTATATATTATATAGCACACTCAAAAATACATAGATGAAAATTTACGTTTTAAGATTCTTTATGGTTAAGCCCTCGATTTATTA
>CANRBI010000084.1 GCA_947628775.1 uncultured Clostridia bacterium | reverse complement strand
ACTAAATATGAAGTATATGTTAAAATATAACAAAAAGAATAAAAACGCATGTTATCAATATAAAAGTGTGGTGATAAAATGAAAAGATATAAAAAGATATTAACATTAAAAGTTTTTAATATAGAGGATGTATATAATTTAACGGGAAATATAAATACTGCTAAAAGTATAATAAGGGACTTACTAATATTTAATTATATTAAAAGAGTAAAGCATAATCTGTATGTTGTATGTGATATAGAGTTTAAAAATACAATTCCAGATCAATATATGATTGCTTCAAAAATAAAAGATGATGCATATATATCGTATCATTCAGCTTTAGAATATTATGGATTTAAAAATCAGGTTTTTTATGAAGTGTATGTATCTACAAAAAAAAGATTTACAAATTTTGAATTTGAAGGTATATCATACAAATATATAAATAGTAAAAATGATTTTGGAATAGTACAAGATGAAAAGGTTAGAGTAACAGATAAAGAGAGAACATTTATTGATTGTATTAATAAGACAGATTTAGCAGGAGGAAATGAAGAATTAGTAATGTGTTTAGAATTATTTGGAAAATTAAATGAAGATAAAATATTAGAGTATTTAAAATATTACCATTCTAGTAAATTATATGCAAAAGTAGGATTTTTCTTAGAATTATATAAAGAACATTATGGAATTAAGCAAAATGTAATAAAAGAATGCAGAAAAAAATGTGAGAGTAAAAGGTTATATTTTAATGAAGAAACAAAAAAAATGAAAAGTAAATATATAAAAGAATGGAATTTAATAGTACCAAAAATATTTACAAATAAAGGAAGAGGATTATATTGGTAGAGAAATATAAAGACTATATAGAAAAAATTTCTAAGGAAACAGGATTTATTCAATCAACACTTGAAAAAGTAGAGAGATTAATAAGGATTTTAGAATGGACAAATAGTGATGTGAAATTAAATAAGCTACTAGCATTAAAAGGTGGTACAGCTATAAATATAGCTATTTTTAATTTTCCAAGATTATCGGTTGATATTGATTTTGATTTAACAGAAAATTTATCAAAAGAAGAAACGATAAAAGAAAGAGAAAATATACATAATTTATTAGTTAATTATTTAAGTGCTAATAATTATAAAATTAATATGAAAAAATCAATAAATGTATATGCGTTGGATTCAATTGTTGCAGAATATGTTGATATAAAAGGAAATTCTGATAATATAAAAATTGAAATAAACTACATGAATAGAGTACATATTTTAGATACTAAAAAAATAAAAGTAAATACAGATGTTTTTAAGGACAAGCATTTAATTATACATTGCATTCATCCAATAGAAATATATGCGACAAAATTATGTGCTTTATTAAGTAGATCTACTGCGAGAGATTTATATGATGTTTATACATTGAGTAAGTACAATTTATTTGACGATGATGAGAAAAGTTTGTTAAAGCAATGTTTTATGTTAGAATATATAGCAGTTAATGATTATAAACTAAAGGATATGAAAATTGATAATATTGAAAAATTAAAAAGACAAGATATTAGGACGAAATTATTGCCAACACTAAAAGATAGAAATCCAAGAAAAAGCAATGTAGATGAAATGAAAAAAGTTGTTAGGGAGTATTTAAAAGATATTTTGATAATTGATGATAATATAAAAGAGTTTTATGATAAATTTCAAAAAGGAATTTATGAACCAGAATTATTGTTTGTAAATAAGAAAATAATACAAAGAGTAAAAAAACACCCAATGGTAATGTGGAAATTAAATAATAAATAAAGGGGAAATTTAATATGGAAAATAATGATAATAATATAAATGAAAAAAGATGTCTATTATGCAATAAACCATACAATTATAAATATAAGATGTTTGGAAGGGGATGTCTCGATAATTTATATAGATTGTTAGAATTATCAAAACCACCTAAATTTATATGGAATAAAGAAACATATTTATGTACGCAAATCGCGTGGAGAAATCATAAATTTTTTCTTAGTAAAAATAAAAAATACTCTTTAGCACAGAAATATATAGCTTTAAATTATTTAAATAGAATGAATTACGAATTTTTGGATGATATAAAAGAAAAAATTACAAAAGACATAAATAATATTTCAGTATTTTCAAGAAATATAGTAAGTACAATTTCTTTTGAATTAAATGATATATATAAATTGTTTAACTATACACAAAAATTTAACGAACTTGTAAAAGAACTACAAAGTATAGATTGGGAAGATATAGATGAAAAAATTGCAAAGAATTTTATAAAGAATATGAGTTTTATATTTGATATAACAAAAAAAATAGACCTGATATCATATGCTGTGTTTTATTCAATGCAGTATACATTTTGGCAAGTTGTGGTTATTGGTGGAATGTTAAAAGATAAAAAGTTATCAGCAAGACTCTTAAGTAATTCACTATCTTTACTTGGAAAAAAGCCAGAAGATTTGACAATACAAGACAAAGTAACAGATGAATTGTTAATGAAAAGTAGAGTATTTAATGACAAACTAAAAGAATTAATAGAAAAATATGGAAAAGAAACAGATATGTTTGATTTAAAGGATTACGAAAAAGACGGAGTTTTACTTAAATTTGAAGGAGGAGATTTACTTTATTCGCTACATAAAGCTACATTGTTTTTTAAGGCAATAAAAAATGAAGATAATACTTGGAATTTAGAAGGTGAAATAAACGATACATATGATTTTACGGAATTTAAAGATTTGAAGGA
This sequence comes from uncultured Clostridia bacterium, assembly GCA_947628775.1. Taxonomy (GTDB): domain Bacteria; phylum Bacillota; class Clostridia; order TANB77; family CAG-508; genus CAG-269. Next base: position 1,000 of record CANRBI010000084.1, on the reverse strand, counting down.
ATATGCTGATAATAAAGAATCAGTACTTACAGATATATTATCAACACTATTGAATAACTTTGGGGTTATTTCTAGTGAATATGGAGTTATAAAACCATATGATGTAAAAATAAAATTTAAATTTTCTAATTATAAAATTAAATTATATGAGGAATGATGATATGAAAAACAAAAAAATAATTTTATATATTTTTTTAGTATTGGTAATTTGTATAATTGTAAGTTTCCTTTCTGTTGAAATTACAAAAATATATTTTTCAATCAATAGAGATACGGATTATAAAAAATTAGGTTTAGAAATAGATGAGTATGATATAGAATATTGTACAATATATAAAGATGATTTTTTAGATGGAAAATATAAAGTATATAAGTTAAAAAATTATTATACAAATAGCATGGATGAATTTAAAACTCAATTAGAAGAAAGTAATTTATGGGATAAAAACAAGTACTATGAATATATAATGAAAGAATTTTATGAAATAAAAGAAGAGGAAACTATACTTATAGATAGAGAAGATTTATATTATTATAATGGGAAAAATGCATATGCTATATTTGATTTAAAAAATGCAAAATTATATTATTATATAAATAGAATATTTAATAATCATGTGGATTATCCTAAAGATTTAAATTTAGATATAAGAAATTACATTAATAGAGAAATATATGATGTAAGAGGAGGACCACAAAATGATGGAATAGACTACTATGTATATAAATTCACAGAAGAGAGAGGAAAGGAAATAATAGAAGAATTAACTCAAAATCAAAAATGGAGTAAAAATAGATTAGAAGAAGATAAATTAGAAAATTTTGAATACAATAAAGAAGTCTTTGACATTAAAAATGGATATTATCATTATGAATTAGTATGTAGAACAAATGATGAAAGCAAAAAGAATAATGTCACTAAAGAAAATGCAACGGGTTACGAAATAGGAATTTATGATGTTGATGAAAATATTTTATATTATTATTGGGAAAGTATATA
>CANRBI010000083.1 GCA_947628775.1 uncultured Clostridia bacterium | reverse complement strand
GTACTTTTTCTTTTTTGAAAATTACCGTTTAGGTTTATTCTCTAAAGGATTTTATTGTTTACTTTTCAATGTACTTTTTACTTCTTAATGTCTATTTGTTTGCGTGTCTGTTTTGCATTATACTATACCTTATTTGTTTTGTCAACACTTTTTCGACATTTTTTCAAAATAATTTTTTTGGGCAAAATAAAAAACTAGTAATGGCTGTTTTTACATAATTAAGTTGTAGATTTTTTACTAATTTTTTCTTTTTATTATTTTAAATTTTGTCTGTTGCTTGGTACCTTTTTATGATAGCATTTTTTTTATTTTTTGTCAATGGTTTTTTTCTATTTTTTTAAAGTTTTTTTGTGGTATTTTTTGGTATGTTATTTTTTGTTTGTTTTGTTAGCTTTTCTAACTGTTTTTATGATGTTAGAAAAGCTAACTTTATCTTAATGTGATGTATTTGTTGTTTCATTTGTAGTGTTTGTTGTATTGTTGCTTTCGTTTGTGTGTGTTGTATTGTTTGTTGTATTTGTTGTGTTTGATGTATTTGTTTCGTTATTTTCTGGTTCTTCTTCTGGGTTTATTTCTGTTATACTGAATGTTTCATTTGTGTTTGTGTTTTCTTCTTGCTGTGGTTCTTGTACTTGATTAGTTTCTTGTGTTGTGTTTCTTATTGCTTCTTCTTCTGTTGTTCCTATATATTTTCCTTGTTTGTCTATATACATTTCTTCTTCTGTGGTTTCTGATATTTGTAAGTTTGGAAATTGCTCTTTATCGTAATTAGTAAATCTTATCATGTCTCCTGCTACATTTATTTGTTGTTTTAATATTATATAGTCTTTAAATGCTAAGTTGTTGAAGTAGTCTTTTGTACATTCTGTTTTTGATGTGTTTATTCTTATTTTATAGTAGTTTTCTTTTTCTTCTATTATAAATTGTCTTTGGAAAAATAGTCCTTGATTTTTTGGTGTTTCTTGTTTTAGTTTTTCTTGTTCTTTATTTGATAGTGTTTTGATATATTGTATTGCTGTATCAATATTGTTATCTCCATATGTTTCTGCCGCTTCTTCTATAAATATGTTGTCTTGTATTTTTCCATAACTTATTCTTTTCCTGTAGGTTTGTGCTTCAATTCCATCTGTTAGTACTATTATATTTTTTTCTCCTATATTAGTGTTTTGATATATGTCTTCATCTGTTAAATATCTTTTGTAGATTGCTATTTCTTCTAGGTGGTCTAAAAAGTTTATTTCTATTCTGTTATCTCCTGATTCTGGCTTTTCTCCTAGTATTTCTTCATCTATCATTCCATATATTTCTATCATTCCAGGAGTTATTGTGTATTTTATGTTGTTTTTATTTTTATTGTATTTGTTTATAAATTTTATAGATATATCTTCATATTGTGATGTGTCATAATTATTTACATCATGTATTGCTTCAAATCCTTCTTTGTTTGCTTCATTCCATGCTAGTGCTTTGTATAGTCCTTGTGTTAGTATTGCATTTATTGGTGCAGATGATATAAATATATCTTGTAGTGGTATTTCTTTTCCTGTTGTTAGGTCTATGTTTAGTGTTTCACATCTTATTGCATCATCTATTATTCTATCATTATATATATATACTGATAATATATTACTGAAGTTTCCCATTATTATTGTGTGTATTTGGTCTTTATCATTTTTTAGGTTATATGCTTTTTGTCTTAGTTTTTCATTTATTGAGTTTTGTATATTTTGATTTTTTATTCCTTTTATTTCTATATAGTTTACATATGGGTCTTTACTTATTTTAGTGTTTGTGTTATGTTCTTCTTTTTCTATTTTTCCTTTTATGTCATAACAGTCTGTTATTTGTATTGCATTTTTGTTATATGTTTCATTATATGATTTTATTGTGTATTTTTTTTCTTCTGTTTCACTTAGTTGTTTTTCTTCGGTTTCTTCTAATTTTATTGTTGATGGTTTGATTTCTTCATTTATTTTATTTATTCTTATGTAGATTGCTGTTGCTGTTATTGTTATTAAGATTATTGAGAATATGATATATTTTATGATGGTTTTTTTATTGATTTTTCTTTCTTTTTTTATTTTTTCTTTTTTCATCTTTTTCTCCTATTTTTATTTGACTGGTACATATCCTGCAGATTTAGCTACTTTTTGTCCTCTTGTTGATAAAAATTGTTTTGCAAGTTTTCTTGATGCTGAATCTTCACTGTCTGCTTTGTTTATTACTATATAGTATGCTGTTGTGTAAGGATATGTTGAGTTTTGTATTGTTTTGTTTTCTGGTTTAATATCATTGATTCCTAATAATTTTATATTGCTTGCTACATTTTTGTCTATTGTTTGAAACATTGTTGTTGCATAGTAATAATATGAGTATCCTATTGCATTTGTTCCATTATTGTAGTCTGATACTTGGTTTATTATTTCTTCCATTGATGATATTAGTTTTTCTTTTGGTGCTTCCATTAGTGGATAGTCTTTCATTACTAGTGATAGCATTCCTGTTTGTGATCCTGAGTTTGTTGGTCTTTGATATGCTGTTATTTGTTCGTCATTTCCTCCTACTTGTTTCCAGTTTGTTATTTCTCCTGTATATATTTTTTGAATCTGTTCTGTTGTTAGGCTTTCTATTGGATTTTTTGCATTTACATAGAATACAAATCCTTCTTTTACTACTGGTATTACTTCTAGTTCTACTCCTTGCTGACTTGCTAGTTCTAATTCTTCTTGTGATGGTTCTGTTACTAGTATTAGGTCTACTTCATCTTTTATTAGTTTTTCATATGCTGGGTGTGTGTTAGAGTAGTTTAGTTGTTCTTCTTGTACTTCTTCTTGTGTGAAGTTTTTTATTAGTGCTGTTGCTAGTGGTTGTGTTGCAAGTGATGCATCTACTTTTGGGTAGTTTTCTAAAGTATATAATTTTTCTGTTGGTATTTCTTGTTCTTTTTTTAGTTGTTCTCTTTGCTCTTGTTCTTGTTTTGCTACTTCTGTTTTTCTTTTATTTGCATAGTATGTTGTTGATATATAATAGATTGCTATACATATTATTATAGCTAGTATTATTAATATTATGTTTTTTATTTTCTTTTTTTCCATTTATTTTCTTCTCCTTGTTAGATTTCTACTAAAATTAGGTCATCTCCTATGCATTTTATTTGTTGCCATGGTATTTCAATATCATTATTTTGTGTGAATATGTTTATTAGTTTATTGTTTCCTGGTACTATTATTGATGTTATTTTTCCTGTTTCTATATCTGCACATACGTCTTGTACTAGTCCGAAGTCTTTTTCCATTTGTGATGTTGATTACTTCTTTGTGTTTAAAGTCTAGTCCTTTGTCTGCCATATTATCATCCTTCCTTTTTTATTTTGTTCTATTATATTATATGTGCTTGTTTTGATTTTTTTAATTTTTTAGGGAATTTTTTTATATTAATATTTTATCATATTAGGTTTAATTATAAAAGGGGTTTTTGTGTTATTTTTCTATATCTTCTTTTGTTTGTAAAATTTCATTACTTATTTTTTCAATTTTCGTAATTGATTCTATAATTTTTTCTTTCATAAAAATCACACTCTCTTTCTTTAATTAAATTTTTTAGGTATAAAAATAGAAGGTACAAATTTAATTGTATCCTTCATAACTTATAAATTATATATTTCTTTTATTTTTTCCTTAGCATTTATCTCTTAGTTTAAGTAAATTTTATTTCCAGCCCATTTTCATATTAAATCCCATTTGAGAATTGAATACTGTCATCTCTGCTCTATTAACATCTAATATTTCATAGAAATCTCGTCTTTGTCCCCTTATTCCAATTCTTCTTAATTTATTAGTATATTGTTCTGCTTTGTTTAGTAACATTTCTTGCATTGCATAGGTTTCTTCATAACTATTTCTTTTTAAGTGGTCTATTTGATATTTAAAGCAATTTATATAATGCTTAAATGCCATAGT
>CANRBI010000082.1 GCA_947628775.1 uncultured Clostridia bacterium | reverse complement strand
ATGCAAAATGCAAGAACATATGAAGGAACAACACACATAGACAGCCCAGATGAGATTAAGCCAGAATTTGAAGTAGAGGCAGTAGTAGAATAAAGGAAAGGAGGCAAATTATGTCAGAGAAGAAATACATAGTCCAAATGCAACAAAAACTCAAAAATGGAGAAAAAGAAAAAATGTATCCAATCACAAACATTGAAGCTGTACAAGATGAAGATGGAGAATCACTTAGTTTGCCCAGAGTAAAAAAAGTTACACTAGCAATAGAAGGCTGGATACAAAATCCAACTTCAGAAAAATATGAATATGACATAAAAGATAGTACAATAACCGAAAAACATCGAGTTGATGGAAATATGGATTTGACAAACCAAGAGAAGATGTCAGATGGATATACAAAAAGCTATGATGGAGGAGTCAAAATAATAACAACAGACAAACCAGATGAGGAAATAGACATGGAACTAGTAATAACGAAAACTACAGGGGGAGATAACATATGATAGGTAAGGTAAATGTTTCAGGAGGAAATAGCATAAGAGGTTTAAAAATATATCAACAAACAGATGAACCTTCTAAAAAAGAAGGATTGTGGGTAAAAACAGAAAAGAAGGATAAAAATATTAAATTTTGCAATCATGATATTTGGAGTATCAAACATAGTAGTATGCCCTCATATATGTATTTTACTAAAGATACTCCTTGTACAATAAATAATAATATTGTTTATTGGTTTAGAGGTACTTCTATAACAGCTTATAATATTGAAAATAATACCGAAACTACAATAGCATTAAATTCAGAGTGGCATTATGTAGATGATACTGCAAAATGTATAGTTGTTGTTGAAGATGAATTGTTTATATTAGGATTAAAGAGGTCCTCATACAAATATGATGTCAAATATAATTTAAAAACAGGAATTGAAACTAAAATAACAGGAGTAAATAATATAGAAGATTTAGATAATAAAACTTTATATTCTCAAGTATATAACAAAGAAATATATATAATGGAAACTTCAAAAATATATAAATACAATCCAAAAGAAGATACTTATACTATTTTAAAAGATAACCTCGCAGCAAATGTATATACAAATACATGTATAATAAAAGATGATATATATTATAAATCACACCATACAGGAAAACCAAGTTTATCAAAATACAATATAACTACAAATGAAATTACATTAATATTGGAATTAGAAGATACTATTCAGTTTGAAGAAATGTTTCCAATTAATAATAATATTTATTGTACGCATGTAGAAACATATGCCCACGTAAGATTTGAACAATTCAACAAATTTGATTTAAAAGAAAATAAGGCAATTCAATTAAATACATATGATTTACCTCATAATGAAACTGAAAGAATAAGTATAGTTTCTGATGAAGGATTTATGTATTTGATGAGTTATCAGGATAACGAAAATGGACAATTATTTCGTTATGACCCAAGTTTGGAAAATAAAAGGATTATAATAGCTACTGTTAAAGAATACAAAGAAAATAATCCAGTAGAAGTAGAAACATATTTTCCAGAAAATAATAAATGGGTAAAAAATGAGGGAGGAATTTAAAAATGAATAAAAATTATACTTATGAAGTAACCAAAGATGGTTACTTTATTTTAGAAAATGGAACAAAAGTAAGACATCAATACGAACCATATATTCCAAATCATAATATAAGTTATGAAGAAAATGCAAAACTACAAATAAAAGGAATGCAAATAAATGATTATACAACAGACATAATAAATAAAAAAATAACAATAGAAGACGTACCAGAAGAATTACAAGAAGAAGTAAAAGTATCAATAAAAAAATATGAAGAAGAACAAAAAAGACAACCAGCAACCAAAGAAGATTACGAGAAATTACAAAGTAATATAACTGACATAGAACTAGCATTAGCAGAAATATATGAAAGCGAGGTGCAGTAATATGGCAAAAATTTATTACAATTTAATAAAAAAAGGATTGAAAACAATAGAACAAGTACCAGAAAAAATAAGACCAGAAGTACAAAAACTACTAGAAAGTGAGGAAGGTGTTGAATAGTGGGAGATTTAAGCAACTGGTCAGTATTAATAGGATTAATACTTTCAATGTCAACATTATTAGGCATTTTAGCAAAATTTTTAAATAAGAAACTTGATGAAAAATTATTAGGACTGTATCATGACAATAGAAGACAATACAGATATTTAATAGTAGATTTCGCAGGAGACTTACATAATGGAATACCAAAAACACGAGATGAATTTAAAGCAGTTTTAGATATTTTCGGAAGATATGAGGCATTAGTAGAAAAATTACAAGTAGAAAATCATTACGTAGATAGCGAAATGCTTTATATAAAGGAAGAATACAAAAAATTAAAATAAAGGAGGCAAAATCGTGACGGTAGAATTATTAGTATATATAATAACTATATTGTTTACATATGTAATGGGAATACTATCAAAAAAATTCTCATGGAATGAAACATTACCAATACCAGTGCAAAACATCCTAATAGGTATAATAGTTACCACAATAGGGTGTTTTATTCATATAGAAGGTTTAGGAGTAAACGAGATAATACAATCAGTAATAGTGGCTATGGGTGGTATAGGTACAGCAACAGTAGTGTATGATGCTAAAAATAAATAATGATAAGGAGGAATAAGTTATGAAAATATTATTAATAAGTGGACATGGAGCAGGAGACTCAGGAGCAATAGGAAACGGATATAAAGAGGCAGACTTAACAAGAGAATTAGTAAACAATCTAGCTCCAAAATTAAGACAATATGCAACAGTAGATGTATACCCACAAGATAGAGATGCATACAGTGATGTAAATAAAGGAAATGTGGCCGTAAATTTTGCAAATTACAATTATGTATTTGAAGTACATTTCAATGCAGGAGGAGGAGATGGAACAGAAATATGGGTAACAAGAGAAGAAGCACATATTACTGTAGAAGAAAAAATACTAAGCAAAATAAGTCAATATTTCAATAATAGAGGAGTAAAAAGAAAGAACTTCAATGTCATAGCAAGAGCAAAAAGAAGCGGAGTAAGTTCAGCATTACTTGAAACATGTTTTATAGATAATGCAAACAATGTAAATACATACAAAAGTAATGTTAATGGTATATGTCAAGCAATATGTGATGGTATAGCAGAAGGATTTGGATTAAAAAACAATGGAACGACAAATCAAACTATACAACCTACTAAAAAATCAAATGAAGAAATTGCTGCAGAAGTATGGGCAGGAAAATGGGGAACAGGAGAAGAAAGAAAAAACAGGATTCAAGCAGCAGGATATGATTATAATACTATACAAGGATTAGTAAATAAAGGTGTTGGAAAAAATGGTGGACCTACAAATAGTACATCTGTACCTTCAAAGTCAGCATTAGATGTAGCAAGAGAAATTTGGACTAAAGGTAATTGGGGATCAGGAGATGAAAGAAAAAGAAAAGTAGAAGCAGCAGGATACAATTATAATGAAGTTCAAAAATATGTCAATGAATTTGCAGCAGGTAAAAGAAAATAATTTATGGGTGTAAACAATAAAACAAGAAAGCAGATTAACGTCTGCTTTCTACTTATAAATTACATTAAAATTACATTAAAAGACAATAACGAAGTTTTAAAATAAGCCAAATAACTTAAAATCAACAGAATTCGAATCCGCCCAACACCTCCAATAAGTAAAATCGTCGCACCAGACGAAAGTATTGATAAATCAACTGTAAAAGGTTGATTTTTTTAATGCCTTTTATTTTGAACGAAAGGATGGTGTGTGATGATTACTATAATCAAAAAGGAAATTAAAATAAGTGAAGAACTATTATCTAAAATTGAATGGGCTTGTACCTTTAGTAAAACTACTCCTAAAATAATTAATGGAACTTTAAGAATAATTAAACATACTAATTTAGCCTATGTAGAACCACATAGAGTAATTATAAATAATAAGCTATATTTATTCTTTAA
>CANRBI010000081.1 GCA_947628775.1 uncultured Clostridia bacterium | reverse complement strand
AAAAAAAGTGGCTAATCCATATTATAGATAAGCCACTTTGTTCAGACAAATGTTTTATGTTGCCATTTTCAAACGGATAATTGTGTTTGGTTCTCGAATAGTATTTTACATAAAAAAGCAAATTTTCCTGTTATTCTATAACTAAAGTTTGTAAAATTACATTTTTATATTTTTTAACCTCATAGCGTTTAAAATAACTGTAATACTACTAAAAACCATTGCTAGGCTTGCTATCATTGGATTGATTGAAATTCCAATAGGTTTTAATAATCCAATAGCGATTGGAATCATTAGAATATTATAGAAAAATGCCCAGAATAAATTTTGTTTAATGTTTCTAATTGTTTTCTTACTAATCTTTATTAGTTTTAAAATGCTTCCTAGATCATTTTTTGTTAAAATTACATCTGATGAGTCCATTGCAATATCAGTTCCACTATTTACACTAACTCCTATATCAGAGCTTGCAAGTGCTGGACTATCATTTATTCCATCTCCACACATCATTACATATTTATTTTTTTGTTTTAACTCTTTTATTGTTTTTGCTTTTTCTGATGGAATTACATTAGAAATTACCTTTGTTATTCCAATATCTTTAGCAATTTTTTCAGCAGTTTCTTTATTGTCTCCTGTTAGCATAATCGTTTGTATTTTGTTTTTATTCAAAATATCAATTACTTCTTTTGTGTTTTCTCTAACAATATCATTTACTCCGATAAGTGCAATTATTTCTTTATCTTTTACTGCATATATGATACTATTTCCATTTTCAGCTAGTTTCTTTTCATCTTCTAAATGGGTATTTTCTATTTTATATTTTTCAAGTATTTTTGAATTACCTAAAATTATTTTTTCGTTCTCTATTTTACCTACAATTCCATAACCTGCAATGTTTTCAAATTCTTCAACTTTTAATATTTGCAAATTATTTTGCTCTATATAGTCTGTAAATGCCTTTGCAATAGGATGCGTTGATTTGTTTTCAATACTACCAATTAATTGCAATAACTCTTTATCTTGCATATCACTATAATTTAATGTTTCAGCGATTTTTAATTTTCCATAAGTTAATGTTCCTGTTTTGTCAAATACAATTGTATTTACTTTTTGAGCATTTTCTAATATTTCACTTTTCTTTACTAGTATTCCATTACTTGCACATAGTCCCTCGCTTACAACAATGGCTAGTGGCGTTGCTAATCCTAAACTACAAGGACAAGCTACTACTAATACTGTAACAAATGATGTTATTGCTACTGCAAAACCTTGCCCAATTAGTAAATAAGCGAAAAAAGTAATTATTGCAATAACAATTACACTAGGCACAAAATATCCTGATACTTTATCAGCAATTTTAGCTATTGGAGCTTTTGTATTGCTTGCTTCTATTACTAATCTTACAATTTCTGATATTGTTGATTCTTTTCCTATTCTTTCTGCTTTATATTCAATATATCCATCATAGTTCATACTTCCTGCAATTACTTTGTTTCCTTTTTCTTTGGATACTGGCTTACTTTCTCCTGTAATGAATGATTCGTCTAAATGTGCTCTCCCTGTTAATATTTCTCCATCTACTGCTATTTTTTCTCCTGCTCTGCTTATTACTGTATCTCCTTTATTAATTTCATCAAGTGTAACTGTTTTTTCTTTTCCATCTATTTTTATTACTGCTGTATTAGGCGTTATTTTTACGAGTTTTTGTATTGCTTCTTTTGTTTTGTCTTTGCTGATTCCATCTATATATCTACCAAGTTTTATAAAATAGATTACTATTGCTGCTGATTCAAAATACAAGTTCATTACTTGATGATGATTGCCTGAAAATACCTTATATATATTATAGAGACTATATAGCAGACTTGAAACGACACCTATTCCTACTAATGTATCCATATTAGGAGTTTTATGAATTAAGTTTTTATATCCATTTTTTAAAATGTCAAAACTATAAACTACAAAGCATATTGTTAATATGAGTAAACTAATTATATAATTTGTTGTGTTTGTATGAGGATTAAGAAATGGAATTGTTGGTAAATTAATCATATGTCCCATTGAAATATACATTAGAAGTATTGCTAATATTGTAAAAATGATAAATTTAATTTTTTCTTTTTTACCCTTTTCTTCAATTTTTATTTCTTTAAATTCCCCTAAACTCTTAAATCCTGCTTCTTTTACGAATTCTTCTATTTTTTCTTGATTTAACGAGTTTTCGTCATATTCAATAGTAGCATTTGCCATTACTAAATTAACACTAGCATTTGAGATTCCTTTTTGTTTATTTAAATACTTTTCAAGTCCATTAGAACATGCACTACAAGTCATTCCATCTATTGATAATATTATTTTTTTCATGGTTTAATCTTCCTTTATAACTTCAAAACCGATATCTTCTATTTTTTGTTCCATTGTTTCTTTTGAGATATCTTCGTTTGATATTATTTTTACTGTGTTGTTAGTGTGATCTGCTTTTACTTCTTTTATTCCTTCTATTGTTTTTAGAGCATTTTGTACTCTGTTTTCACATCCTCCGCATACCATTCCGTTTACTTTTAGTGTTGTTTCTTTCATTTTTTTGTCTCCTTTCTTTTTATTTTGCCATTATTATATCACTACATATTGATATATGCAATAGGTTTATTTGTCGGTTTTTGTTGTTGAAAAATTTGATTTGGTACTTGCATTTAATATATAAAAGAATGAATGAAAAAGTATAAAATTGCAATTTATGTTAAATTATGGTACAATAAAATTGATATAGGCAGTACCCTGTGTCGTTTATCCAATTACACTAATTAGTGTGAGGGATTTTCCTCTACTTTTTAGTTTAACATATAAGACCTTTAACATCAAAAAAGAATTTTAGGAGGAATTCATTATGTTAGTAGCAAAAATCATTATCTGCTTCTTAACCTTTATTTCCATTTTCGTAGCACGTATGGAGTATGAATATGAGTGCGAGTGGACACTTGAAAGTAAAATTGCAGCAGGTATTGCAGGAGTATCAGGCATTACATTTTGTGTGTTATTGATTACTACAAATTGGAACTTGTTTACTATTCCTAAAATACTATTATTTGTTTCAGTATGTTTGTATATTTTGTTTAAAAAAGAATGGGATTCTTGTGTTCCTTTTCGGATTGGTATAATAGTTATGGGTATTTCTTTTGTTATTACTGGGGTAATGTACCTTAATAACTTTTAAGAATGCGAAGTGCCAGATGTATCAATAACAAATTATACTGTAATATTGTGCAAAGGACAAGATGGTGGAATTAAACAGGGAACTAACAGCAAAGATGGCAAAAATTCTTGCCATCTTTTCACTTTTTACTTTAAAAACATAAAATAATGTAAATATGCTTTTGTGTGTGCCGTGTAATTATTGATTTTTCAGCATTTTGTAAAGTAAGTTTTTTTATTTTTTTAAATACATATTTTTATATATACCAATATATCCTGAAATTATGAATAAAATTGGTAAATAGAAATATTTTATTGGTGGAATATTATGTAATGTGATAATATATAAAATAACATTCCATAAAGATAAAATTGAAAATATTGCCATGATTATAATAAATTCTTTTTTTGTTGTAGTATATTTTGTTTTTAGTTTCTTTATTATTACAAATATTATAATAACACATAATAAGGCTATTATAATATTAGAAATTGAAAATAACCAAGAATATGGCATTTTATCTCCTGAAATTAAAGATACTAAGCCTCCTTGTCCACTATGATAGTTCGTAAAATATGTATGATAATCTACACCATATAAAATTCTTGATATAACCTGTTCATTGACTATAAAATTTAGCAACATTTGTAATATAGTACTACATAAAAATAATATAGTTGATATAAAAATACTCTTTTTCATATTTTCCTCCATATAATATAAATTTTTTACATTGTTTATGTAGTTGCTTTTTATCATTTCCTATGTTTACCAATATACAACATTATTAAATAAAATACAAGCGAAGGTCAATTGAAAAAGTAAATTCAATTTGGAAAAAGTAACTTCAAGAGAAGGATTAAAAGCAATTTAATAGCAAAA
>CANRBI010000080.1 GCA_947628775.1 uncultured Clostridia bacterium | reverse complement strand
ATATCATTTGAATATGCACTAGCCAAAGACAACAATGATAATTTAGAAGATGCAAAAGAACTTGTAAAACTACTAAAAGGAATGTTATGTCATGTAAACTTAATACCAATAAACAAAATAGAAAATGGAAAATACACAAAATCAACAAACGAAAATATCATACGTTTTAGAGATTACTTAAATGACCACGGAATAGTAGCAACAATACGAAGAGAACTAGGCTCAGACATAGAAGCAGCCTGTGGACAATTAAGAAGAAAAAATTTAAAAGATAAAAACTCTCCAATCATATAAAAGATTGGAGGTTTTTTCTAACTATAAAATAATACAAATCAATCCGCCACTGCCCTCATTTACTATACGCTCTAAAGTTTCTTGTAACTTAATCTGTGCATCTTCAGGCATTTTAGAAAGTTTAGTTTGCAGACCTTCATTAACAAGTGAATGTAAACTCTTACCAAAAATATTAGATTCCCAAATCTTTTTAGGGTCACTTTCAAATTCAGAAAGTAAATAATTTACAAGTTCCTCAGACTGTTTCTCAGAACCTACAATAGGAGAAACTTCTGTAGTTACATTTGTCTTTATTAAATGCACTGATGGTGCAGTAGCTTTTAATTTCACACCAAATCTAGAGCCTTGTTTTACAATTTCAGGTTCAGCAAGTTCAAGTTCATCAATAGAAGGTGTAACAATACCATATCCTTTTCTATCAACTTCATCTAAAGCATATGCAATTTTATCATATTTCTTTTTAGTAGAAGATAAAGTAGTTATAATTCCAAAAAGATCTCCTTCATTTTGAATAGTAACACCAGTAATTTCTGATAAAGTAGAATAAAACAAATCATCTTTCAAATTAATTTTTATATTAACAATACCAGAACCTAATTGGATATCTTCTACACTAGTATTATCAATAATCTCAGTTTGAGAAATTCTATTTGTACAATTTGATACATCTTTTAAAACTGAAACATCTGAAAATGCATTTTTAACCTCATCAATTAATTGTGATTTCAAAGGATGCTCAAAATCCAACCCATCAACCCATCTAGGGAACTTAATAGCAATTCTTTCAACAGGAAATTCATATAAAACCTTAGAAAAAATAGTATTAATATCATCAATTTGTAAATCTGAACAATTTAATGGAATAACACTTGCATCATATTTAGCAGATAAATCATCACTAAGAGCTCTTGTACTTTCAGAATTTGGATCATCAGAATTTAGAATAATTACAAAAGGTTTATTCATAGCCTTTAATTCACTAACTACTCTTTCCTCAGCCTTTAAATAATCTTCTCTTGGAATATCAGTAATTGACCCATCAGTAGTTACTAAAATACCAATAGTAGAATGTTCTTCAATAACTTTTTTAGTTCCAATTTCTGCAGCTTGTTCAAAAGGTATTTCATCTTCAAACCAAGGAGTTTTAACCATACGAGGCATGTCATCTTCTAAATATCCAATAGCATTATCAACAAGATAACCTACACAATCAACTAATCTAGTTTTAAATTTTAAATTATTATCTAAAGTGATTTCAATAGCCTCATTTGGTACAAATTTTGGCTCAGTAGTCATAATAGTTCTACCACCAGCACTTTGTGGCAATTCATCTTTTGCGCGTTCTTTTTTGTAAGAATTATCAATGTTAGGAATAACAAGCAAATCCATAAAATTCTTAATAAAAGTAGATTTACCAGTTCTTACAGGACCAACAACCCCAACATATATATCTCCATCAGTCCTTTTGGCGATGTCTTGATACAACCTTGTATTTTCCATCTATATACCTCCTAAAAATTGTTTGTACTAAATTACTTTAATTCATTTATATTTACAAAATCTAAGTGATATGACAAGTTTTAAAAAAAATTTGCAAAAAATAAATAAATGTGGTAGAATTGTCTAGATAATAATAACAAAAAAATAAATATTGAATAAATTATACTAGTATAGCAAGAAATAAAAATCATATAAGCTATATAATCCATACTGGAAGGAATGATAAAAAACTATGGATAAAATAGAAGAAGCAATAGAAATATTAAAAAAATGTAACCAAGAGCACATTATCAAATTTATGGAAACCTTAACAGAAGAAGAAAAAGAAAATTTAATAAAACAAATAAATAGTATAGACCTACATCAAATAATAGAACTATATGACAATGCTCAAAAACCAGTAGAAATAAAAGAAAATAAAATAGAAGCAATAAAATATATTGATAAAGAAAAGCTAAATAATAATGAAAAAGAAGAACTAGATAGATTAGGTGAATCAGTTATTGAATCAGGCAAATATGCTGTTGTTACAATGGCTGGAGGTCAAGGTACAAGGCTTGAACATACAGGACCAAAAGGCACATTTAAACTAGATGTATATGGAAAAGGTAAATATCTATTTGAAATATTAGCTGAAAACTTAAAAGAAGCCAACAAAAAGTATAATACATCAATACCTTGGTACATAATGACAAGCAGAGAAAACAATGACCAAACATATGAATTTTTAGAAAAGCATAATTATTTTGGATATAATAAACAAGATGTAATACTATTTTCTCAAGCAGAATTGCCATTAATGGATTTTGACGGAAATTTATTAATAGGAAAAAATAAATTAATAAACCTTGCATCAGACGGAAATGGTGGAACTTTCAGAATGCTTAGAAAATCAGGAGCATTAGCTGACATGAAAGAAAGAGGTATTAAATGGGTATTTATAGGTGGTGTTGATAATGCTCTACTAAAAATGGCAGATACAACATTACTTGGATTAGCAATATCAGAAAATGTTCAAATTGCTTCAAAATCAATAGTAAAAGCAGATCCACATGAAAGAGTAGGAGTATTTTGCAAAATGAATGGACACCCAAAAGTAATAGAATATTCAGAACTACCAGAAAAGATGGCAGAAGAAGTTGACTCAAAAGGTGAACTAAAATATGGTGAATCACATATTATGTGTAATTTATTTACAATAGATGCAATAGAAAAAATTAGTAAAGAAAATCTAATATATCACAGCGCTAGAAAGAAAAACGCTTATTTAGATGAACAAGGTAAATTAATAATACCAAAAGAGGAAAATTCCTACAAATTTGAAGCATTTATATTTGATGCATTTGAATTTTTCGATGATATAGCAATACTAAGAGGAAAAAGAGAAGATGACTTCGCACCTGTAAAAAACAAAGAAGGAGTAGATAGTCCTAAAACAGCAAAAGAACTTTACGAAAAATTTTGGAATAAAAAAGAAAACAGCGAAATTAAATAAATGATTAGTTTATTAATTGGATATATTTTTAAAAATTAGAAGGGAATTAAATTATATGGAACAATGTAAAATAGAACGATTATATAATTTAGAACACACAATAGCAAAAAGCTTATTTCAAAATATAGAATATCCATGGGAAATACTACCAAAAATAAATGAATATATATTAGAATTAGGTAAAACACTAAACAAAGATGAATATGACCAAATTGAAGAAGATATCTGGATATCAAAAACAGCAAAAGTTGCAAAAACAGCATATATAAAAGGACC
This sequence comes from uncultured Clostridia bacterium, assembly GCA_947628775.1. Taxonomy (GTDB): domain Bacteria; phylum Bacillota; class Clostridia; order TANB77; family CAG-508; genus CAG-269. The sequence continues at coordinate 719 of CANRBI010000080.1, read as the reverse complement.
TGTTATAATCTGCGAAAATGCAGAAATAAGGCACTGTGCATTTATCAGAGGAAATGTAATCATTGGAAAAAACGCAGTAGTTGGTAACTCAACAGAACTAAAAAATGTAATATTATTTGACAATGTCCAAGTTCCACACTACAACTATGTAGGAGACTCAATTTTAGGCTATAAATCACACATGGGAGCAGGTTCAATAACCTCAAATGTAAAATCAGACAAAAAACTCGTAATAATAAAAAACAACCAAACAGGAAATACAATCCAAACAAACCTAAAAAAAGTAGGAGCCCTAATAGGCGACAATGTAGAAATAGGCTGCAACTCAGTCCTAAACCCAGGCACAATAATAGGCAAAAACACAAACATATACCCACTATCCTCAGTAAGAGGAACAATCCCACAAAACAGCATCTACAAAAATCAAAATGAAATAGTAAATAAAATATAAAAGGAGTGTGAATGTTATGGTATATACACTTTGTAAATATGCAGATGAGACATTAGTTACATTTTCGGATATTCGTAAAAAAGATAATGGAGATGAATATATAAGAGTTTCTTTTGAAAGACCTACTGAGCATGGTTTTGATACAGTCGTTTTTGAACTTCCAAGTTATAATATAATAGAAAAAGAAGGTAATTATTCAGAAGAAGAAATAGAACTATTTAAAACAGTTGTGGAACGAGGAGCTCAATATTTTTATGAATGGGCTCGT
>CANRBI010000079.1 GCA_947628775.1 uncultured Clostridia bacterium | reverse complement strand
TTAATCAATAGACACGGAGAGGTGGTCGAGTTGGTTTATGGCACCAGTCTTGAAAATTGGCGTGCGTTAATAGCGTACCGTGGGTTCGAATCCCACCCTCTCCGCCAACAAAGCAAAAAGCAGATAAAAACACTGTAAATCAGTTGTTTTAGCTTTTTTTTATTACACAATAAAAATTATGGAGATGTACCCAAGTGGTGAAGGGGACTGTTTGCTAAACAGTTAGGTCGAGAGATCGGCGCGGAGGTTCGAACCCTCTCATCTCCGCCATAAATAAAACCATACAAAATATTGATATTCAATAATTGTATGGCTTTTTTATTTTATTGATTTATTATATTTCCATTAACATCTATAAAAGCATAACTATCTGCTTCTAATCCCATTTCATCTACTTGAGTATATGGAATAACACTAATAATGTCTTTTACAGTATTATTTTGATTACATTGTATATTTCCACTTGCAGTATCTGTTCCACTAAGAATACTAACAGTTCCATCTTGTTTTATAAAAATAACATCAGAAAGAGAATTATTCCCTACATGACATACATATATATTAGCAACATTTGATTCTATTTTATATGTATCTCCATATTTTGAATATAAATTACTATTAGAATCTATATTAACATAAACATCATTATTTGCATCTAAATAAACTTCTGTTATTCCAGGTAACTCATCTTTTCTATCTTCACTACCTAGATATATAGATATTTTATTATTATCAGATATTATATTTTTAAAATCAGTTGAGTAATTATTTTTGTAAACATCAAAATTATTTATATTTTGCTTATTTGTTTCATTTTGATTATCAGTTGTATCTTCATTCATTTTTTTAATTTTATCATCTAAACTTGAATTATTATTAGTTTTTAGTTGTGCTATTTCATCTGAATATTGTTCATTTTTTTCATATAAGTTATATATAAAATAACACAATAAAAATATTATAATTAAAAATAACACAATAAAAAAAGATGACAAATTAAATTTTACATTCTTTTGTTCATCCATAAATATTATCTCACCTCCTTTTATATTATAAATAATTTTAATATAATGAAAACTTTTTGTCAATGATAAAAAACAAAATTCGGCAGTATATTTATATAATGTGACAAAATTTTCAAATTTTATTGAAAAAACTTGTAAAAAAAGGTATAATTAGAATAGGAGAATATTGACAATTTGACAGCATTAATATAAAAAGTTAGGAGGGGAGTACATGAATAATTGTAAAATAAAATATGTAGTTATATTTATAATAATTGCAATTTTTTCTTTAACCACTCAAGTATGTGCAAAAACAACAATGTATGCCAAAGAAAGAACATATGCTTTTGGTGGATCAGAAGAATATGGAAATTTAATGTATCCCCAAAAATCAGTAATGCAAGCATATCAAAGAGGAGAAAAGATTGAAGTTGAAAGTACAGATACAGTAAAAGTAAAAATAAACAATGGAATTGAATATCAAGGAGATATAGTAACACAAGCACCAGAAGGTTCATCAAACATTACAGTTCCAGAATACGATTGTTATGAAGTAAAAATAGGAAATGATATATATTATATAATAGCAAATACATTATCTACTGAAGAAGTAAAAACACCATCTATGGAAGCTGCAGAAAAATATAAATATTCAACATTGAACAGATTATATAATACATATAACAAATACATGAAAGAACATCCAGATTCTTTAATTAAAGAATTTGCGCAATCAATAATAGATGATGATAGTGAAATGGTAAATGCTATAACAGCATATAAAGCATTATCAGAAGCTGAAGTACCACCAAATAGAAACAGAAATAAAAGAGATTTCTATTATGCTATGGTAAAAGCATTTATAACAGAAGAAAATTATGAAAAAATGGAAAAAGGTGTTGAAAATATCAGTGGATTAGAATATTACGAATTTCACAATATGACAAAAAAATTGCAACAAAGAGTAAGTGATGACAGAAAAAATTTTGGAATTAATGAAGAAAGAAAAGCAACATTACAAAGACTATCAGATTTAGAAAAAGATGAAAATAATCAAAAAAGGGCAAAAGCAAGTGAAGAAGAAACAATAGCAGAAGACAAAAAAGAAAGAGAAGATAAGAAAAAAGCTGATTCACAAGTATTATATAGATGGCCAATGTTGGTTTCAGAGGAGGAAGAAGAAAAATCATTAGATGAAATGATAGATGATGCTGAAAGTTTTGTTTCAAGTTCCTCAGAATCAGCAATTAAAGTAGAAGATCTTAGAAAAATGTCATCAAAAATATATAATATAGCATTAGAAATAGGAGTAGGAATAGCAGTAATTGTAGGATTAATACTTGGAATAAAACTTATGGTTTCAGGAGTAGAAGAAAAGGCAGAATACAAAAAAATGTTATGGGTATATGTAGTAGGATGTATGGTAACATTTGGAGCATTTGGAATATGGAAAATAGTTGTTTCAATAATTGAGCAAATATAGTGAAAAGAGGTGGTAGATATGCTAAAGAAAATATGTATATTTTTTGTAATGATAGTAATTATCATTATGCAATGTAATTATAGTATGGCTGCAGATGATGAATTATATAAAATGCCAGAACGTATAGAAGAAGATGGAGATATTGATGAAGATAAATCACTAGATGAAATGATAACAGATGCAGAAGATTTTGTATCATCTTCAACCAATACTACAATAGGTACAGATGAATTACAGGAAATGTCATCAAAAATATATAATATAGCATTAGAAATAGGAGTAGGAGTAGCAGTAATCGTAGGATTAGTACTTGGAATAAGACTTATGATTGCTGGAACGGAAGAAAAAGCAGAATACAAAAAAATGTTATGGGTATATGTAGTAGGATGTATAGTAACATTTGGAGCATTTGGAATATGGAAAATAGTAGTTACAATAGTTGAACAAATATAACAATATTATAATCTAATATTGAAAATAAAAATAAAATAATATAAAATATGAAAAAGAGGTGGGGTATATGAAAAGAAAAATAAAAATGATAGTAGTAATAGTATTGATAATTGGATTTATAATATTTATACATAATACGGTACAAGCATCTTTTCATATGGGATCCTTAGATCAATATATAGACAGTACGACGACTTCAACGAAGCTGAATGACAAGCTCAATGTTCTATTTTTTGCAATACGAGTTATAGGAATAACATTATCAGTCATTATATTGTCAGTTATAGGTATAAAATATATGATGGGAAGTATAGAAGAAAAAGCAGAATACAAGAAAACTCTTATTCCATATATAATTGGAGCATTTCTTTTATTTACAGGAAGTCTATTACCACAAATCATTTATGAATTTATGGTTAATATAGGATGGATAAAATAAAAAAATGAGGTGACAGATATGAATATTTATAAAGTCAAAAAAACAGAAAAATTTATTTTTAGCATTATAATTAGTTTTATTTTAATAACAACATTTAGCACAATAGTATTAGCAGGTCAGCCAAGTTCAATAGATGGAGAAGGAGGAGGAATAGCGGTTACAACAGTAACAGAACCTGCAAAAAAAATAGTAGGTATAATACAATTAATAGGTGTTGTTGCATCAGTTATTGTTTTAATACTAATAGGTATAAAATACATGATGGGCAGTGTTGAAGAAAAGGCAGAATATAAAAAATCGCTTATGCCATATATAATAGGATGTGCATTAGTATTTGCAGCATCAGTATTTGCACAAGTATTATATGATTTATTCTCTGGGGTTACGGGAAAATAACAGGGTATAAGAAATTTAGCAAAAAAAGTTGCAAAATATAGAAAAATATGTTAAAATGTAAGTAGTTAAGTAAAAAAGTTATTAATATTTCTCTAAAAGAGACTTTTAATATATAAAATAAAAGGAGGAAAAATCATGAGTGTATTAAAATTACAAAAAATGCAAAAAGTATTAGTTATACTTATAATGGCTATTATGGTTGCATCTACACTTTGTACAGTAGTTTTAGCAAGTGATGCTGTACCAAATCCAAAGGAAATAACTGGAGAAGCAGGAAGTGTTAAAAACGAAACAATAGTAAATGGAGGAAAACAAATTGTTTATATACTACAAACAGTAGGTATAGTATTATCTGTTATTGTATTAATTGTAATTGGTATAAAATATATGATGGGTAGTGCTGAAGAAAAAGCAGAATACAAGAAAACATTTATGCCATACATAATAGGTGCAGCATTAATATTTGCAGCATCAGTATTTGCACAAGTAGCATACGACTTCTTTACAGGTATAACAGCATAGAAAAAAA
>CANRBI010000078.1 GCA_947628775.1 uncultured Clostridia bacterium | reverse complement strand
TTAAGTTTTTGTTACAAAAGCATTACAACAAACTGATATCTAAAGATTTCTTTATTAAAAAACCATTATCTTGTAACCAGCTTACATTAAATTTAAAAAGAGACTTCAGAATATTTTTCTGTGTCTCTTTTTAGATTATTCACTTTCTTCTGTTGTAACAGTTTCAGGTTCTTTTTCTTCTGGTTTTATTTCTTGTTTTTGTTCTGTATTTATTTGTATGTCTTGATATTTTTTCATTCCTGTACCTGCTGGTATTAGTTTTCCTATAATAACATTTTCTTTTAGTCCAACTAAATCATCTATTTTTCCTTTAACTGCTGCTTCTGTTAATACTCTTGTAGTTTCTTGGAATGATGCAGCTGATAAGAAACTATCTGTTGCAAGTGATGCTTTTGTTATTCCTAATAATACACGTTTACCTTTTGCAGGTTTTTTGCCTTCTTCTATTATTTTTTTATTTCTGTCTTCAAATTCATACATATCAATTAATGCACCTGGGAACATATCTGTATCACCATTGTCATCTATTCTGACTTTTTTAAGCATTTGTCTTCCTATAACTTCAATATGTTTGTCATTTATATCAACACCTTGATTTCTGTATACTTTTTGTACTTCTGAAATTAGGTATTCATATACTCCTTCTGGTCCTTTGATTGCTAGAATTTCATTTGGATTTATTGAACCTTCAATTAAAGGCTGAGCAACTTCTACCATATCTCCATTATTAACTCTCATTTTTGAACCAAATGGTATTGTATATGTTTTAGAATCATCTTTTGATGTGACAATAACTTCCTTTTTCTTTTTAGTTTCTTTAATTTTTACTTTACCTGCAATTTCTGTAATTATTGCAAGTCCTTTTGGTTTTCTAGCTTCAAATAGTTCTTCAACCCTTGGAAGACCTTGAGTGATATCTGCTACACCTGCAACACCACCTGAGTGAATTGTTCTCATTGTAAGCTGTGTACCTGGTTCTCCTATTGATTGTGCAGCTATAATTCCAACTGCTTCACCTATTGATACTAAATCTCTTCTTGCAAGTCCCATTCCATAACATTTTTGACATACTCCATGTTTTGAATGACATCCTAAAACAGAACGTACTTCTAATCTTTCTATTCCTGCTTCAACTATTTTTTCTGCTAATGGTTCTGTTATCATTGTATTTGTATCTACTATAACTTCTTTAGTAGATGGATTTATAACATCATGTAATGGATATCTTCCTATTAATCTTTCTTGTAATTTTTCTATTATTTGATTACCATCTTTTATGTCATAGATTGTTATACCTTCATCTGTTCCACAATCTGCTTCTCTGACAATTATATCTTGTGATACATCTACTAATCTTCTTGTTAAATATCCTGAGTCAGCTGTTCTTAAGGCTGTATCTGATAATCCTTTTCTTGCTCCATGGGCTGATATAAAGTATTCTAGGGCATCTAGTCCATCTGCAAATGATGATTTGATTGGTATTTCTACTGCTTTACCTGTTGTACTAGCCATTAGACCTCTCATACCTGCAATTTGCCTTAATTGGTTCATATTACCACGGGCTCCTGATTTAACCATCATATATATTGGGTTTAAGTCATCAAAATTTTCTTCCATTGCTTTACTAACATCATTTGTTGTTTTTTCCCAAACTTTGATAACTGCATTATAACGCTCATCATTTGTGATTAAACCTCTTGCATATTGCTTACGTATTGTTTCTATTTGGTTATCTGCATCTTTTAATAATTCTTTTTTAGCTTCTGGAACTTGTACATCACTCATTGAGAATGTGATTCCTGCTAGTGTTGAATATTTGAATCCTAATGCTTTGATATAGTCAATAACTTCTGCTGATTCAGTTAATCCATGTAATCTAATTACCCTTTCTATAATTGTTCCCATTGATTTTTTCATAACTGGGAAATCAATTTCATATTGGAATGGGTCTTTTTCTCTATCTATAAATCCTAAATCTTGTGGTATACCTCTGTTGAAAATAATTCTTCCAACACTTGTTTCTATTTTTTTAGACCTCATTTCACCATCTATTTCTTTTGTTATTCTTACATAGATTTTAGCATGAATTTCAACATCATGGTTTTCAAAAGCCATAATTGCTTCATCTGGGTCTTTATAATATGTACCTTCTCCTTTTTCGCCATCTATTATCATTGTTAAATAATAACTTCCTAAAATCATGTCAAGTCTAGGTACTGCAACTGGTCTACCATCTTGTGGTTTTAATAAGTTGTTTGTAGATAACATTAAATATCTTGATTCTGCTTGTGCTTCTGGTGATAATGGTAAGTGTATAGCCATTTGGTCACCATCAAAGTCTGCATTAAATGCTTCACAAACTAGTGGGTGTAATTTAATTGCTCTACCTTCTACTAATACTGGTTCAAATGCTTGTATACCAAGTCTGTGTAGTGTTGGAGCACGGTTAAGCATAACAGGATGATCTTTTATAACATCTTCTAATATTCCCCATACTTCTGGATTTAGTCTTTCTACCATTCTTTTTGCATTTTTAATGTTTTGTGCTAATCCTCTACCAACTAATTCTTTCATTACAAATGGCTTAAATAATTCTATTGCCATTTCTTTTGGTAATCCACATTGGTAGATATTTAGTTCTGGTCCAACTACTATAACTGAACGTCCTGAATAGTCAACACGTTTTCCTAGTAAGTTTTGACGGAAACGACCTTGTTTTCCTTTTAACATATCTGATAAAGATTTAAGTGGTCTGTTTCCTGCACCTGTTACTGGTCTTCCACGTCTTCCGTTATCTATTAAGGCATCTACAGATTCTTGTAACATACGTTTTTCGTTACGAACAATAATCTCTGGTGCTCCTAATTCTAATAGTCTTTTTAATCTGTTATTTCTGTTTATAACTCTACGATATAAATCATTTAAATCAGATGTTGCAAATCTTCCTCCATCTAGTTGAACCATTGGACGTAATTCTGGTGGAATAACTGGTATAACTCCCATTATCATCCATTCTGGTTTATTTCCTGATACTCTAAATGATTCTACTGTATCTAATCTTTTTACTAATTTACTTTTCTTTTGTTCACTTGCTTTTGATATTTCTTTTTTTATATCTGCTGATAATTTTTCAACATCTACTTTTTCAAGTAATTCTTTTATTGCTTCTGCTCCCATTTTAGCTTTAAAAGAACCTTTACCATATTTTTCTTCTGCTTCATGATATTCTTTTTCATTTAATACTTGACATTTTTCTAGTCCTGATGTTCCTTTGTCTACAACAATATATGAAGCAAAATATATAACTTTTTCTAGGTTTCTTGGTGAAACATCTAGCATTAATGCAATTCTACTTGGTATTCCTTTAAAATACCATATGTGAGCAACTGGAGCTGCAAGTTCTATATGTCCCATTCTTTCACGTCTAACTTTTGATTTTGTAACTTCTACCCCGCAACGGTCACATACAATTCCTTTGTATCTAACTCTTTTATATTTTCCACAGTGACATTCCCAATCTTTTGTTGGTCCAAATATTCTTTCACAAAATAATCCGTCTTTTTCTGGTTTTAAGGTTCTGTAATTAATTGTTTCTGGTTTTTTTACTTCACCTTTTGACCATTCTCTTACTTGTTCATCTGATGCAATTCCTATTTTTAATTTGTTAAAAATATCTAATTCGTCCACGTTTTTTTCTCCCCCTTGAATATTTTTGGGTGATTTTAAATTGCTTAAAAGGTCTATCCACTGCGAGTTGCAATTCCTTCCTGTCGCCTTTTAGCTTTCTAAAATCTATTTAATTTGCTCTATTATAATTTCAATATCTTTTTATTCTATGATATCATCATCATTATCAAGATTATCATTTGCTAAATCAGAATCAAATATGTCTTCATCTTCGTCGTCATCTAGGTCTCCAAATAAATCGTCGTCATCATCGTCTAGCATAGAATCATCGTCATCTAACATTGAATCTTCTTCTAGGTCTTCATCCATATATCCTTCTGATAAGTCATCTTGTTCTATAACATCTTCTTCTGCTAAGAATTTCTTTTCTTGTTCTGGGTCATATTCAATTCCATCTTCTATATTTTCTTTTAGTTCAAGTTCTTGATTATCTTCTGAATATAAACGTACATCTAGTCCTAAAGATTGTAGTTCTTTTACTAGTACTTTAAAGCTTTCTGGAACACCTGGTTCTGGTATATTTTCTCCTTTAACAATTGCTTCATATGTTTTTACTCTACCAACAACATCATCAGATTTTACTGTTAGCATTTCTTGTAATGTGTATGATGCACCATATGCTTCTAATGCCCA
>CANRBI010000077.1 GCA_947628775.1 uncultured Clostridia bacterium | reverse complement strand
TAGTTTTGAAAATTATTTAATTTGTTACTTTTTCATTTTCAAATTCTTTATTCTCTCTATCAATAGCCAATTTTTCTAAATTTTCATGTTTTAAATTATCTTTGGCAACAGTCATAAGTAATTTAATACGATTAGTTTGATTTGATTCACTTGCACCAGGATCATAATCAACAGGAGAAATATTAGCATTAGGGTATTTTTCCCTAATAGTTTTAATAACACCTTTTCCAACTACGTGATTAGGTAAACAAGCGAAAGGTTGCACACAAACTATATTAGGAATATCATTTTCAATATATTCAATCATTTCAGCAGTTAAAAACCATCCCTCACCAGTCTGATTACCAATAGAAAGAACATCTTTTACTTTACTTTCTAAATGCCAAATATCACAAGGCATTAAATAATTCTTCTTTGAATTGGCTAAAGCGATACGTACATCTTTTTCTAATAAATCAATTAATTTAATTGCAACCTTGCTAATTTTAGCAGAAGTTTTATTAGTATTTAATAAAGAATTAAAAGTAATTTTATGAGTTGCCATAAACTTAACAAACCCCATAAAATCAGGAAGTATTACCTCAGCTCCTTCTTTTTCTAAAAAATCAGCAACAAAATTATTTCCAAAAGGATGATATTTTATTAGAACTTCTCCAACGATACCAACTCTAGGCTTTTTAATAGAAGTATCTAATTCAATTTTTTCAAAGTCATTAACAATATCATAAATACTTTGTTTAAATTCTTTATTAGAACTTTTAATTAATAATTTTTTACACTTATCAAGCCATTTTTCATAAAGAGCTTGAGTTTCACCTTTATTTACTTCATAAGCTCTATTTTTAGTAAGCATTTTTTGAAGTAAATCACCATAAATAATACACTTAAATAATTTTTCCAATAAAGTAGGAGTTAGCTTAAATCCAGGCATTTTTTCCATTCCAACAAAATTAAAAGAAATTACAGGTACATTCTCAAACCCAGCATCTTTTAGAGCTTTACGGATAAAGCCTATGTAATTTGTTGCTCTACACCCACCACCAGTTTGTGACATAATAAGGGCAGTTTTATTAAGGTCATATTCACCTGACTGTAATGCTTCAATCATTTGACCAGTAGTCAAAATAGAAGGATAACAAGCATCATTATTTACATACTTCAAACCAGTTTCTACAGTATGACTTGTGCATTCCCTCAATAATTTAACATTATAGCCACAAGAACCAACAGCTGTTTCTAACAAGTCAAAATGGATAGGAACCATTTGAGGTATTAAAATAGTATAATCTTTACGCATATCCTTAGTAAAAATCTTTTTCTTAATACCATAATCACCTAAAGACTTATCTTCTTCTTTTTGTTTAATACGCTTATTCATACTAGCAAGAAGAGAACGAATACGAATTCTTACAGCACCTAGATTATTGACTTCATCAATTTTTATTAAAGTATACATTTTATCATAACTAGATAAAATTTCTTCTACTTGGTCAGTAGTAACAGCATCTACACCACAACCAAAAGAATTTAATTGTACTAATTCCAAATAATCATGTTTACCAACAAAATCAGCTGCAGCATACAAGCGAGCATGATAAACCCATTGATCAACAACTCTAATAGGTCTTTTAGCTTCGGTCTTATCAGAAACACTATCTTCAGTTAAAACACATAAACCAAGAGAAGTAATTAAAGTATCAATACCATGATTTATTTCTGGGTCAACATGATAAGGTCTACCAGCAAGTACAATTCCACGCAGATTGTTATCTTCAATATATTTAATAGTCTCAGCACCTTTGTTACGAATATCTTGCTTACATTTTTGATATTCATTTTCTGCTTTTTCAGCAGCATCTAAAAGTTCAGATTTTGTAAAATTATATTCTTTAAAAACAGGTAATTCTAAAACTTTTTTAACCAAATTTTTCTTATCAAAAGGTAAAAAAGGATTAATAAATTTAACATCATCAGCTTTAAGACCTTCAATATTATTCTTTAAAACTTCTGCATAAGAGATTACAATAGGACAATTATAGTGATTATCTGCTTTTTCATATTCCTTTCTAGAATAAGGCATACAAGGATAAAAAATAGTTTTAATACCCTTTTCTAATAAATCTTCAATATGTCCGTGTGATAACTTAGCTGGATAGCAAACAGACTCAGAAGGCATAGACTCCATACCTTTTTCATAAGTCTTTCTTGTACTCTTTTCAGAAATAATAACACGAAAACCAAGATTAGTTAAAAAGGTAAACCAAAAAGGATAATCTTCATACATATTTAAAACCCTAGGGATACCTATAGTTCCTCTTTTAGCATCTTTTTCATCTAAAGGAGTATAATCAAAAATACGTTTATATTTATACTGAATAAGGTTAGGTAAATCTTTATTTTTAGAGACAACTCCAGCTCCTTTTTCACAACGATTACCAGAAATATGTATAGCTCCATTACTAAATTTATTAATAGTTAATTTACAATGATTTTCACAATTATTACATCTTGTATGAGTTACTTTTATTTCAAGAGAATCTAACTCATCAGTTTTTAAAATTGTAGAATGATATTCCATATCAAAATTAGATTCATACTGTTCTTTTGAAAGTAAAGCCATACCATAAGCACCCATTAGACCAGCAATATCTGGACGTATAACTTCTTTTCCTACAATTTTTTCAAAAGCTCTTAAAACAGCATCATTATAAAAAGTACCGCCTTGAACAACAATATGATTACCAAGAGTTGAAGTATCACGAACTTTCATTACCTTTTGAATTGCATTTTTAATAACAGAATAAGAAAGTCCACAAGAAATATCTCCAACAGTATAACCTTCTTTTTGAGCTTGTTTAATTTTTGAATTCATAAAAACTGTACATCTTGAACCTAAGTCAACAGGTCTTTTAGCTAAAATAGCTTCTTTTACAAATTCACTAATTTCCAAATTTAAGCTTTTAGCAAAAGTTTCAATAAAAGAGCCACAACCTGAAGAACAAGCTTCATTTAATAATATATTATCAATAGCTCCATTTTTCATTTTAATATATTTCATATCTTGGCCGCCAATATCTATAATTGCTGAAACATCTGGTTCAAACTGTTTAGCAGCTGTATAATGAGCTATAGTTTCAATTTCATTTAAATCAACATTTAAAGCAGTTTGAATTAACTTTTCTCCATAACCTGTAACACCACTAAAACGTAAAATAGCTTTTTTGGGTATTTTTTCATATAATTCTTTTAACATATTTATAACACTATTTAAAGGGTTACCCTCATTACTTCCATAAAGAGAATAAAGTAAATTTCCATCTCTATCAATTAAAGCTAATTTTGTAGTAGTAGAACCTGCATCAATACCAAGAAAGCAATCTCCTTCATAATTATCTAAATTATTTCTACCAATTTTAGCTTTTGCATGTCTTTTTTCAAAATCTTCATATTCAGATTCATTATAAAATAAAGGTTCTAAAGGTTTAGAAGTATTATCTTGAGAAATTCTCAAATTTTGAATTTTTTGTTCTAAAACATCTTTAGAAAATGCATCAGAATCTAAAGAATCAATAGCAGCACCTTTAGCAACTAAAAGATGAGCTTCATCTGGAACAATGACTTGTTCTGGAGACAAATGCAAAGTTTCAATAAAACGTTTTCTTAATTCAGACAAATAATTTAAAGGACCACCTAAAAAAGCAACATTACCTCTAATAGGTCTACCACAAGCCAAACCACTTATAGTTTGATTAACAACAGCTTGAAAAATAGAAACGGCAATATCCTCTTTTGCTGCTCCTTCATTAATTAAAGGTTGAATATCAGTTTTAGCAAAAACTCCACAGCGAGAAGCAATAGGATAAATTGTAGTATAAGTTTTTGCAAGTTCATTTAGTCCAGCGGTATCAGTATGTAATAAAGATGCCATTTGATCTAAGAAAGCTCCTGTACCACCAGCACATGTACCATTCATACGTTGTTCAATAGATTGGTCAAAATAAATAATTTTAGCATCCTCTCCACCAAGTTCAATAACTACATCAGTTTGAGGAATATATTTTTCGACCACTCTTTTACAAGAAACAACTTCTTGAATAAAATTAACTCCCAAAAATTTACTAGCAGACATAGCACCAGAGCCAGTCAAAGCAATAGTAAATAGATTATCAGGATATTTTTCTATTAAATTAGATAATACATTACAAACAGTATTTTTGGTATCAGAAAAATGTCTTTGGTAATCTTGATAAATAGTATTTAGGTCATGATCCATAACAACGATTTTAACAGTTGTAGAACCTACATCTAAACCAACATGTAATATATTTTCCATAATCAATACGTCCTTTTA
>CANRBI010000076.1 GCA_947628775.1 uncultured Clostridia bacterium | reverse complement strand
ATAGGAAACGACCTAAACACAATACTAAAAGACCTAACAACCCTAAACCTCAAAGAATTCGAAAAGAAGTTCCAAATTCTAGTGGAGCAAATGTTTAGCTACATGGACGTAGGAAAAAACACAGCCGAAAACTTCTACCACGCATTTGTACTAGGAATGTTAGTAGGGCTAAAAGACACCTACTACGTAAACTCAAATCGCGAATCAGGACTAGGAAGATATGACATAATGCTAGAACCAAAAGACAAAACAGCAAACAGCTTCATAATGGAATTCAAAATACTAGAAAACACCGAAGAAAAAACAATAGAAGAAACAATAAAAAACGCCAAAAAACAAATAAAAGAAAAAGGCTACGAAAAGAACCTAAAAGAAAGAGGCTTCACCAACATAACCAAAATGGTATTTGCCTTTAACGGAAAAGAAGTAAAAATAGAAATATTCAAATAAACCTATAATTATCCCCCAGTTATACTGGGGGATAATTATTCTTATGAAAAAACTAATAAATGTACTGACCCCAAATTAATTTTCTTACATCCCCAAAAATTTTGTCGAAAACTTCCCAAAAACCGACAAAACTTCCACAATTTCGCTATTGGAAAAAACTGTAAAAAGATATATAATAAACCCAAGCAAAAATTTTGATAACAAAAACTAAACCCAAAAAGGAGGAATCAACATGGAATCAAAATTTTATACCAAGGACAAGCAGCTAATAATCAAAATCACAGAAGAAATAGACGACCATAGCGTACAAAAGATAAGGAGGGAAGCAGACTATGAAATTGAAAGAAATATGCCTAAAACAGTTATATTTGATTTTAATAGTGTCACTTTCATGGATAGCGCCGGAATAGGCTTAATAATAGGAAGATACAAACTAGCAAGCATGCTAGGAGCAAAAGTACAACTAGCAAACCTAAGCCAAAACGTCAAAAAAATATTTGAAATGAGTGGCATATTAAGACTAATACCAACAACAACACTAAAAGAAACAACAGCATAAAAGGTTTATAGATTTAACCAAAAAAATCTAAATACACAAAAAAGGAAAACAAAACTATGAATGAAGAATATGAAAACGAAATGAGGCTAAATTTCCTAAGCAAATCATCAAACGAAGCATTTGCACGAATCACAGTAGCAGCATTTGCCTCACAACTAGACCCAAGTATCGAAGAACTAGCAGACATAAAAACAGCAGTATCAGAAGCAGTAACAAACTGCATAATACACGCATATGAAAACAAAATAGGCATAGTAAAAATATATGCAAAACTAACACAAAACGAAATAACAATAGAAATAACAGACAGTGGAAAAGGAATAGAAAACATAGAAATAGCAAAAGAACCGCTATACACAACAAAACCCAACCTAGAAAGATCAGGAATGGGCTTCACAATAATGGAAAGTTTTATGGACACAATAAACATTGAATCAATAGTAGGAATAGGAACAAAAATAACAATGACTAAAAAAATAAAAAAACAACACAAAAAAAGTCCAGATGAGCCAACCCTGGCCACAAACAAAATCTAAATACAAAAGAATAAAACAGAGGTAAAAATATGTTTGAAAATGATAATAACACAATAAAAAAGGCACAACAAGGTGACAAATTCGAACTAGAAAAACTCATAAAACAAAACCAACGGACTAATATGGAGCATAGTAAAAAGGTTCAATGGCAGAGGATACGAACTAGAAGATTTGTACCAAATAGGATGTGTCGGATTTATAAAATCAATCAAAAGATTTGACACAAGCTTTGAAGTTAAACTTTCAACATATACAGTACCATACATATTAGGAGAAATAAAAAGACATATACGAGATGACGGAACAATAAAAATAAGTAGAAGTATAAAAGAACTACAAGTAAAAATAAGACAAATACAAGAAGAATACAGAAACAAACACAAAGAAGAAATATCAATACCAGAAATAGCAAAAAAGCTAAACATATCAAAAGAAGATGTAGTAATAGCCCTAGAAGCGACAAACCCAATAGAATCAATAGACGGAGTATACAACTCCGAAAAAGGAGAAAAAGGAATATCACTAATCGAAAAAATAAACACCGGAGAAAACCAAGAAGAAAAAATAACAAACAAAATAGCACTAAGAGAAACAATAAAAGATTTGCCCCCAAAAGACAGGCAAATCATTATTTTGCGTTTCTACCGAGAAAAAACCCAAACAGAAGTTGCAAAAATATTAGGAGTAAGTCAAGTCCAAATATCAAGAACAGAAAGAAAAATACTGCAAAAAATAAAAGCAGCACTATCAGATGCAGTATAAAAAAACAACCCAAAGTGAGGAATAAAAATGAAAAATATAAGCCTATACATAATCACCCTCATATCCATCTGCTTCATACTCCCAGCAATATTCACAAACAGCACAAAAACAGTCTCAGCAAACGAAACAAATGAAACAAACAGCAAACCACCAGAACAAACCCAAAACGAAACAGCAAACACAAACCAAACACAAGAAAACACCCAAAACAACAACCAAGAAATAACAATAAAACTACTACACCACCAAACAGGAGAAATAGAAGAAGTAAACCTAGAGACCTACCTATATAATGTAGTATCAGCCGAAATGCCAGCAACATTTGAAAAAGAAGCCCTAAAAGCACAAGCAATAGTAGCAAGAACATACACCATGTACAAAATAAACAACAAAAAACACGAAAACAGTGACATATGTGATGACTCAAACTGTTGCCAAGCTTGGGTATCAAAAGAAGAAAGACTATCAAGATGGGAAGAAAGCAAAAGAGAAGAAAACTGGAACAAAATAACAGAAAGTGTAAATGAAACAAAAGGCAAAATAATAACATACCAAAACCAACCAATAAACGCCTTTTTCCACTCAAACAGTGGAGGTACAACTGAAATACCAGTAAATGTATGGGGAGGAAGCAACTATCCATATTTACAAATAGTACAAACATCAGGAGAAGAAGGATACACCCAATACGCATCAGAAGCAGAATACACACACGAAGAAATACTACAAAAACTAAAAGAAAAATACCAAGACATACAAATAGACTTCACAAAAGATGAACAAATCCAAATACTAGAACACACAGAAAGCGGAAGAGTAAAAACAATAAAATTTGGAAACCATAACATATCAGGAGTAGAAGCAAGGAGCATATTCGGATTAAAATCAAACAACTTTGAAATAGAAAAACCAGAAGGCAAAATCAAATTTAAAGTAAAAGGATATGGACATGGAGTAGGAATGAGCCAAACAGGAGCAGACAGCCTAGCAAAACAAGGCCAAACAGCAGAACAAATAATAACACATTTCTATAGTAATGTAGAAATAACAACAATATAAAAAGTACATAATCAAAACAAGCATTTCTTACACAACAAAAAACAATCCAACTTAAAACAAAAATATGTATAAAATTTCTAAAATGAGGAAATAATGCTAATAATATAAAATTTAAGGAGGATAATATGAGAAGAGATGCAAGAAAAAACAATATAAATAATAATGAAATGGATAGTAAATTCATAAAATATGCAAGTATAGGAGTAGCAATACTAGCAATAATCCTAATATCAATGATAATATACAGCAGAAGTCTAAACAGCGAAACAAAACAAGGAACACTAAGCAGCAAAGACCTAACAAACATAGTAAACAAAACAACAGAAAGCACAGAAAGTGCAAGTACAGAAATGGGAAAATCAGTAAACGAATCAAAAAATGAACTAACAAACGAAACAACTACAAATTCAACAACAAATGAAACAAGCACAAACACCTCAAGCAACACAACAAATACAAGTAGCACAAACAAAATACTAACAACAGCATCAACAACAAAACCATCAAATACAACTACCCCAAGCAATACCTCACAAACAAATAACACAAACACCTCACAAACACAAAACGAAACTAAACCAACACCAAAAGAACCAACATTTATAAAACCAGTAGAAGGAGAAATAGTAAAAGACTTTGCCAAAGACAATCTAATATTTTCAGAAACACTACAAGAATGGACAGTACACACAGGAATAGACATAAAAGCAGACAAAACAACAGTAGTAAAAGCATCAGAAGCAGGAACAATAAAAAGCATAAAAAATGACCCAAGATATGGACTAACAATAGTAATAGAACACGAAAATGGCTATCAAACAATCTACTCAAACCTACTCACATCAGAATTTGTAGTAGAAGGAGAAAAAGTAGAACAAGGTCAAAGTATAGGAACAGTAGGAAATACAGCAGCATTTGAAATAGCAGACGAACCACACCTACACTTTGAAATACTAAAAGAATCAATACAACAAGACCCAAACATATATATAAAACAATAAAAACAAACAA
This sequence comes from uncultured Clostridia bacterium, assembly GCA_947628775.1. Taxonomy (GTDB): domain Bacteria; phylum Bacillota; class Clostridia; order TANB77; family CAG-508; genus CAG-269. Next base: position 49 of record CANRBI010000076.1, on the reverse strand, counting down.
GGCTAACATATTAGTACAAAAACTAACATGTTAGCCATAAATAATATCA
>CANRBI010000075.1 GCA_947628775.1 uncultured Clostridia bacterium | reverse complement strand
ACAAACCCCACAAATCCAACCATCAAAAAAAGTATTAACAAATGAAGATATAGAAGTAGAAATAACATATGCAGAAATACCAGGAACAACAAAACAATACAAAGATTCAACACAAGGAGACGATAACTGGAAAGATTACACAACAAAACTAACAGAAATAAACAGTAACAGAACAATATATGCAAGATATAAAGACAACGAAACAGGAGAAACAGCAGTAGACACAAAAGTATCATCATATGAAATAACAAACATAGACAAAAAACTCCCAACAGCAAAAACAGAAATAGGAGCAGCAGGAACACCAGTAATAATAACAGTAACAGGAGAAGATGAAAACGGAATAGAAAGCATAAAAACAACAAGCTTATCAGATATAGAAGAAGGAGAAGAAATAACAGACCCAAAAGACCAAGAAACAAAAATGGTAAAAACATTTAAAGTAACCCAAAACAATACATATAACTTCACAATAACAGACAAAGCAGGAAATGAACAAACAACAGAAGCAACAGTAACAAATATAGCAAAAGTATCAGACACATTTTCAAGCAATTATGGAACAATAGATGTAATATGGTTAGACACAGATAATAGTATAAAAGAAGAGCCAAACAAACCAATATTAAAATCAAGTACAGAAAGTGACAGTGACAAATTAACTCCAGTAAAATGGGAAGGAACAGTTGAACAATCAACAACAGAACAAGATGAAACTTGGTACAACTACAAAGCAGGAGAAGGAATAGAAGACAACAAAACAAGTCACTGGGCAAACGCAACAAACAAAGATGGAAGCTATTTTGTCTGGATACCAAGATTCGCATATAGAATAACATATTATGAAGATGAAACAAGAGAAACAATAACAGGATACAGTGACGGAAAAGGAATAACAGATGCACAAGGACAAGTACAATATGAATTAGACAAAGGAATAAAAACAATAGACTATGGAGGAGCAAAATACATAGTACATCCAGCATTTATGGATAACACAGAAAATAACTTTGACAATGGAGGCTGGGATAGTGACCTAGCAGGATTCTGGGTAGCAAAATATGAGATGAGTCATACAGATGCATCAATAGATTCAGCAGGAACAGAAAGTGGAACAATATTCCAAAGTAAACCATCAGTACAATCAGCAAGAACTATCACAATAGGAAAAATGTATGATTACGGACAAAGTTATGCAAGTGGAAAATCAAGTCACTTAATGAAGAATAGTGAATGGGGAGCAGTAGCATGTTTAACACATAGTCAATACGGAAGAAATGGACATGAAATATATATAAATAATAATAAAAATTATGTAACAGGAATAGCAGGAGATAGTGCAAGTGCAATTTCTTCAAATGCAACAACAAATCAATACAATACAGCAGCAGGACAGATGGCAAGTACAACAGGAAACATATATGGAATATATGACCTAAGTGGAGGAGCAATTGAATACGTAGCTGCATTTGATACAAGAGGAACAGAATGGAGTTTATCAGATTCAGCATCATGGGCAGCAGAAGGAAAAACAAGTACAAAATGGGCAACAGCATATACAAACGGAACTACTTATAAAGATGGAGATACAATATATAAAGTAAGCAAAACAGGAGATATGACAAAAGAGGTTAAGAAAAATACAGAGTCTTGGCGTAACTGGTTCTCAGACAACGCTTACGTCATGGGTTCTAGCACTCCATTCGCCTGTCGAGGAGGTTTTTACAGTGGTACTACTGGGTCAGGTGTATTCTTTGCTCACTACAATGACGGTAGTGTATACATACATTATGGTTTCCGCGTCTCCTTGACTCCATAATCCCATCATCAAAATTGTGGATAAAAATCTTTATCTACATTGAAAAATTCCTCAAAAAATGTTATAATATACATAGGAGCTTTTTACAATAAAAGGAAAAGGAGGAATAAAAATGAAAAGATATATAAAACTATTAACAGTAGCAGCTTTAATTATTATTGTGGGATTAATATATCCTTCTGTTGCAAAAGCAGCTAGTGTCCGAAAGGATGGAACAATAGTTGGTACAACTTGTTGGATTACAAGGAGTGAAAGTGGATATCAGGGAAGTAAAAAGGTTGTCACTATTCCAAAAGGACAGAAATTAAAAATACTTGGAGAAAAAAGTTCAAAATTCCTTGTAAACTACAACAAGAAGGATGTATATATTAGTAATGCATATGTATTAATTAATGTAAAGGAATACATCCCAAGTATAGATCTTAGGATAGACATGGCTCAAAAAGAAAATCTTTTCAATATGGGAGATGAAAGGATTCCTGGAGTCTCAGATCAGAGATTCTACTCTATTGAAACAGATGAAGCTGCATGGCTTCGTTACGCTGTAGCAACAAAATTATTAAGTGCCCAAAAAGCATTTAACAAAGATGGATATGGAATTGTCATATATGATGCATATCGTCCATACAGTGTTACCTGTAAAATAAGGGATAATTTTAAAGCATATTTGAAAAAGAAATCTTCTTCTTTCAAATCTAACTGGTTTGGAAAATTAGGTGAGTCATGGTTCTTGGCTCAAGGAGTTAGTGCTCATAACTATGGCAGGGCTGTAGACATGAGTTTACAACAAATGGAAGATGGAGAATTGTTGGAAATGCCAAGTGAAATGCATACCCTTGATAAAAGAGCAGCATATTATACTTGGTGTAACAACACGAATAAATCTGCTAGAAATGCAAAATATTTAAAAACTAAAATGGAAAGTGTAGGATTTACTTATCTACAATCAGAATGGTGGCATTTTCAGGTTAATAACATTACATTTGGAAGTGTTATAGATTTGAAACTTTAAAAAAATCCCAAAAAACCATTGACATATCCACCAAACCGTTATATAATGTATAAGCATGAATTAAGCGTTGAAGCCAAATGTGGCTACATCCCAGTAATTATGTGGGGTGGAGGGAACTTTGGTGGAGTATGTCATGGCAAAGACCAGGCGGTAAGTTAAAATAAAAATGCAAAAATGCATATGAAAAGCACTTATCCCAAGATTTTCATGCAAAAATTTTGGGAATATATAAATGGGGAATTCGAAACACCAGAGTGCGTTCAAACTTGCCACGGTAATTTTAGTAGCAAAACAAAGCTACAAGGCTAAAAGCCAAAAAATAAAAATAAAAAGGAGGGAAAATTACAATGGCAAAAGCAACAGTTGTAACAAGTGAAAAAATTAGAATAAGACTAAAAGCTTATGATCATGTAATTTTAGATCAGTCTGCTGAAAAAATAGTAGATACTGCTAAAAAAACAGGAGCAAAGGTATCAGGTCCTATTCCATTACCAACACAAAAGGAAGTAGTTACAATCTTACGTTCTCCACACAAAGACAAAGATTCAAGAGAACAATTTGAAATGAGAACACATAAAAGAGTAATCGACATTTTATACCCAACACAAAAAACAGTTGATAGTCTAATGAAACTAGAACTACCAGCAGGTGTTGATATCGAAATCAAATTATAATATGGCGAAAACCAAGCTGATATTACATCTAAAAAATGCAAATACAAAATATCAGCCAATAGTTAGGAGGAAAAAATGAAAAAAGGAATCATAGGCAAAAAACTTGGAATGACACAAGTTTTTGACGAAAAAGGAAATGTAATTCCTGTAACAGTTATTGAAACTTCACCAAATGTAGTAGCACAAGTAAAAACAATAGAAACAGATGGATATAACAGTATCCAATTAGGATATGGAGAAGTTAAAGAAAAACACGTTAACAAACCAGAAAAAGGACATTTTGCAAAAGCTGGATTAACAGCTAAAAAACATTTAAGAGAATTCAGATTAGATTCAGTAGAAGAATACAAAGTTGGAGATGAAGTAAAAGCTGACATATTCGAAGCTGGAGAAAAAATAGATGTTCAAGGAACAACAAAAGGAAAAGGATTCCAAGGTGTTATCAAAAGACATGGACAACACAGAGGACCAATGGGACATGGTTCAATGTATCACAGAAGACCAGGTTCAATGGGATCTACATCAACACCAGGTAGAGTATTTAAAGGTAAAAAACTACCAGGACATATGGGTAGAGAAACAGTTACAATACAAAACCTAGAAGTTGTAAGAGTAGACATGGATAAAAACGTAATATTAGTAAAAGGTAGTGTACCAGGAGCAAAAGGAGCTATCTTAAAAATAAAATCAGCTGTAAAGGCTACTAATTAGAAGGGAAGGAGGAAACTAAAATGCCTAAAATAGATGTATATGATATGAAAGGTAAAAAAGTATCTGACGTAGAATTAGCAGAAACAGTATTTGGAATCGAACCAAATGAAGCTATAGTACATAGCGTATTAGTTAACTATTTAGCAAACCAACGTCAAGGTACACAAAGCACAAAAACAAGAGCAGAAGTACGTGGTGGTGGTAAAAAACCATGGAGACAAAAAG
>CANRBI010000074.1 GCA_947628775.1 uncultured Clostridia bacterium | reverse complement strand
AAAAAAGAGAGGGTTTTTAATTGAGAAAAAAAGAATTAAAAAATATGGAATGGTGGTTACTAATAGTTGCAATAATCCTAACAATAATAGGGCTTGTTGCACTTTTTTCCGCCACACAAAATACAGAACATGACGAATTCAAAAAACAAGTAATATGGTTTGGAATAAGCATAATAGCAATGATAATATTTATGCTAATAGACTACGAAACACTAGTTAAAATATCCCCAATCTTTTATGGAGGATTCATAATATTACTAATAGCAGTTCTATTCACAAAACCAATAAATGGAGCAAGTAGCTGGTTCAATATAGGAGCATTTTCATTCCAACCAGCAGAATTTGCAAAAATATTTGTAATACTATTTTTAGCAATGATAATATCAAAAATACAACTCAAAGACAAAACACAAATAAACAAACCATTAAAAATACTAATAATACTAGCAGCAATAGCAGTACCATTATTACTAATAATAAAACAACCAGACTTTGGAACAGCAGTAGCATTTTGTATAGCAACAGCATTTATGTTATTTGCAGCAGGAATAGACAAAAAATATATAATAACAGTAATAGCACTAATAATAATAGCAATACCATTAATCTACAACTTTGTATTACCAGAACACGCAAAACAAAGAATAGACATATTTTTAAATCCAGAATCAGACCCTAGAGGAGCAGGATACAACATAATACAATCAAAACTAGCAATAGGAGCAGGAGGACTAACAGGAATGGGACTACTAAAAGGCAATCAAACACAACTAGGATTCTTATACCCAAAAACAACAGACTTCATATTTTCCGTAATAGGAGAAGAAATGGGATTCATAGTAGCAGCAGCAATAATCATACTCTATGTAGTATTTGTAACAAAAGCCCTATACATAGCAAAAACATCAAAAAACAGCACAGGAACAGTGGTAGCAGCAGGAATAGCAGGAGTATTCATGTTTCATATGATAGAAAACATAGGAATGGTAATGGGGCTATTACCAATAACAGGAATACCACTACCATTTATAAGCTATGGAGGAAGTTCAATAATAACAAACTATATCATGATAGGAATATTATTAAATATTAGTGGAAAAAGACAAAAAACAATATTTGTAAAATAAGGAGTAACAAAATGTACTTAAAGAAACTAAAAATAGGAAACCACGAAATAGAAAACAACATATTTCTAGCACCAATGGCAGGAATAACAGACAAAGCATATCGAATAATATGTAAAGAAAAAGGAGCAGGATTAGTTTGTACAGAAATGATAAGTAGCAAAGCAATCTACCATAATGACAGCAAAACCAAAAAACTACTAGACACAAAAGGAGAACAAAAGCCAATAAGCACCCAAATATTTGGAAGTGAAGAAGAAAGCATGGCATATACAGCCAAATACTTAGAAGACAAAACAGATATAATAGACATAAACATGGGATGTCCAGCACCAAAAGTAGTAAAAAACGGAGATGGAAGCAAACTCCTACTAGACATAAAAAAAGCAGAAAAAATAATAGAAGCAGTAATAAAAAACACAAGCAAACCAGTAACATTAAAAATACGAAAAGGATGGGACTCAAACAACATAGTAGCAATAGAATACGCACAAATGGCAGAAAACAAAGGAATATCAGCAATCACAATACATGGAAGAACAAGAGCAGAATACTACTCTGGAAAAGCAGACTTAAGAATAATAAAAAAAGTAAAAGAATCAGTAAAAATCCCAGTAATAGGGAATGGAGACATAATAAATGAAGAAACAGCCTATCAAATGTTTGAAAAAACAGGAGTAGACGCAATAATGATAGGAAGAGGAAGCTTTGGAAACCCCTGGATATTCCAAAAAATAATAAACTATCTAAAAACAGGCCAAAAATTACCAGAACCAACAAATACAGAAAAACTAGAAATGATAAAAAAACACATACAACTAGAACTACAAGAAAAACCAGAACTAACAGCAATACGTGAACTACGCAAACCAATATCATGGTACACAAAAGGCCTAAAAAATTCAAGTGAATTCAGAGACCACATAAACAAAATAGAAAACAAACAAGAGCTATTACAAACAATAGAACAATACTTTAAAAATATCTAAAAAGAAGAACTAAAACAAAAAGTTCTTTTTTTTATTGAAAAATAACAAAACAACAAACAAAGAATAAAAACAAATTCACAGAATAAAAATAAACAAAGGGGGGAATAAAATTGAAAAAAAACAAAAATGCAAAAAAATTATTAATAGTAACAATCATAATAATAGTAATAATTTTAATAATAAGCATAGCACCAAAAATTTTAACAAAAAACACGACTAAAAATACAAAAATAGGAAATAATATTAGTAGTCAAGAAATAATCCAAAACATTCTAAATATTAGTTCATATGAAGCCACAATAGATGTAACAATATATAGCAATAAAACCGAAAATAAATACAAAATAAAACAAATACACGAAAATGAAAATAACAGCAGTCAAGAAATATTAGAACCAAGCAACATAGCAGGAATAAAAATCAAACAAGAACAAAACAAACTAACACTAGAAAACAGCAAATTAAACCTAACCAACATAATAGAAAACTACCAATATATAACAGAAAACTGTCTAGACCTAACAAGCTTCATAAATGACTACAAACAAGAATCAACAAGTGAAATAAAAGAAGAAGAAAACACAATAACATTACAAACACAATCACAAACTGAAAATAAATATATAAAATACAAAGAACTAAAAATAGACAAAAAAACAGGAAAACCACTACAAATGGAAATAAAAGCAGATAACAAAAACACCACAATTTACATATTATATACTGAGGTAAAGATAAAAAACAACTAAGAAAAACAAACACCTTTACTTTGAACTAATATAAAAAACAAAAAACTTGACAATAAATGAACTTAGGAGTGAAGATAATGACAATAAAAAGAGGAGATATGTTTTATGCAGACTTAAGCCCAGTAGTAGGATCAGAACAAGGAGGAATAAGACCAGTACTTATAATACAAAACGACATGGGAAACAAATACAGCCCAACAGTTATAGCAGCTGCAATAACATCACAAACCACCAAAACAAAACTCCCAACTCATATAGAAATAGACAGTAAAACATGTGGACTAAAAAATGACTCTGTAATATTAACAGAGCAAATACGAACAATAGACAAAAGCAGACTAAAAGAAAAAATAGGACACATCGAAGACGAAAATGTAATAACACAAATAAACAATGCACTAGGAGTAAGCTTCGGATTATAAAAAACAAGAGTATTCTTCAAAACAAGAATACTCTTTAAAAAACTACACCTTTAATTTCTTAATAATCCTAATTTCATCATACAAATGATCAATATCCTTTTTCTTATTAGAATAAGCCGTATTATACTCATTCAAAATTTCAGAATAATTTTCTACAGTCTCATTACCAGTCAAATACATCTTCATACCATCTAAAAAATACTGTTTTTTCTTATCATTATTAGCCTTATTCATTTTATCCTCATACTTTTTAACTATATTCAATCTTTTAATAACCTCAGACAAAGAATTCAAATAATCAACAGAGCAACTAATCTCATACTCAATATCTTCAATAACAACAGAAATCAAAGCCTTAACAATCAAAGGATTATTCTTACCCAATTTAGCATTTTCAGCAACACCCTTAACACCAGTAGAAGCTGGAATAGGCTCTTTAGGATTAGCATTTTCAATCAAAATCTTAATAGTATCAGAAATACCAATATGAGATTTATACTGTCTTTTACTAACAATAGCATCATACTCATCAGCAACACGAATAATTTGCCCCTCATAAGGAATATCCTTTTTAGTTAAACCCTTAGGATAACCGAGTACCATTTAAAGCCTCATGATGATAAATAGGGCCAGCAGCATAAGGACGTAACTTCTCATCATTCATACAAATATCATAACCAATAGTAGTATGAGTTTTCATAACAGCATATTCCTCATCAGTCAAAGCACCAGGCTTCTGCAAAATAGAAGGAGGAATAAACTGTTTACCAATATCATGTAAATACGCACAAATAGTACAATACTCAGTAAACCCTCTAGAACAATGTAATCTCTCACAAAGACGACAAGTAAGATTAGCAACATGCTCACAATGTTTTCTTGTAAAAGTATCAAGACTACCCAAAATATTCAACTGATACTGCATAGACTTATCCAAATTATAAGATTTCAAAGTAGTAGGTGAATAAAAATCAAAACTTAACTCATTCATATCAAAAAACTCCTAAATTATATTATATTAACTATATAATAACACTAAAAACTCAAAAGAGCAATACATATAAAAAAGAAACTAGATTTATAGGTAAAACATCTAACAAAAAACCTAAATACATTACATAAAAAGATGACAACATGAATCTAATAATAAAATTATCAAGCAAGTAATGAAAATGCAACAAAAATGTAATAAAAATGTAACAATCACACGAAAAGTGCGATTTTTTAACTTCTTAAAGACTTTTAACAAAAACTACCACAAAAACTGCAAGAAAAAACCATTGCAAAACGTCTCCACTGGTGGTACAATACAATTAAAATAAATACATAATATATTATGTAGGAGGAAGAAGATGAAAAATAATAAAAGTCCAATCAATAGTTATAATTCACCAAAAAATCAAGACACAGCTATTACCCTAATTGCCCTAGTAATAACAGTAATAGTAATATTAATATTGGCCGGAATAACAATAAATTCACTTAGCGGAGTAAATGG
>CANRBI010000073.1 GCA_947628775.1 uncultured Clostridia bacterium | reverse complement strand
AATAAAAAATCAAGAAAGTTAGAATAAATTTGAAAAACAGAGATAAAATAATATAAACAAAGATTAGGCTAATAAATTGGTGGCTAATATGTTTGTAATGTAATATCAAATATGCTAAAATATATTTAACAATTAATTAAATACGATTTTAAATTACCCTGCATAGTGCGTGTAGACAGGATTTTTAGAACCAACAAGTAAGAAGAGGGACTAATCTCGAAAATATGGCGTGCATGCTCACCGTTTGTATTGTGAGAAGCCCATGAGTATTTTGGTAGGTACCCACCTGTTTGAAGGAACAGGTTCATAAAAATCAATACATCTTGCGGCTAAGGCGGGGATTTTTTTGTGCCTAAAATATTGTAACATAATGTAAATAATGATATAATAATGTAAATTTAATAAATGTTTATAGGTATCAAAAACCTAAATAAATAAAAAGGAATAAAAAATGGAATTAAAAAAAGTAATAGAAAAAGGAGCAATATCATTAAAAGTAGCAAATATAGAAAGTCCCAAACTAAAAGCAAGAATGCTAATGCAATTTATATTAAATGTACCAAGACAATACATAATTGTAAATGATATGCAAGATATATCAGAAGATATACAAAAAGAATATTTCAAAGCAATAGAACAATTAAAACAAAACATACCTATTGAACACATAACAAATCAAAAAGAATTTATGAAATTGAATTTTTTTGTTAATAAAAATGTATTAATTCCAAGACAAGATACCGAAATATTAGTAGAAGAAGTAATAGATATAGCAAAAAAAATAAATGCAAAAAAAATACTAGACTTATGCACAGGAAGTGGAGCAATAGCTATATCTTTAGCAAAATATATACCTCAATCACAAATAACAGCAACAGATATAAGTGAAAAAGCTTTAAAAGTAGCAAAAAAGAATTCTGTTATGAATTATGTAGATAATCAAATAACATTTATTGAATCAAATTTATTTCAAAATATAAAAAAAGAAAAATATGATATGATAGTATCAAACCCTCCATATATAAAAAGAGAAGAATTAAAAAAACTAGATAAACAAGTTCAAAAAGAGCCAACTATTGCTTTAGATGGAGGATATGATGGTTTAGATTTTTATAGAAAAATAATAAATCAAAGTTATGAATATTTAAAATACAAAGGATTTTTATGCTTAGAAATTGGGTATGACCAAAAAGAAGATGTAATAGACCTTATAAAAGAAGTGGGAAACTTTACCCAAATATACTCTAAAAAAGACCTATATGACAATGACAGAATAGTAATAGCAAAACTTAAATAAAGGGGGCAAATAAATGTCATTTTCATCAGATATAAAAGAAGATTTAAGCAAACTAAACACATTTGTAGATAAAACACAAGTAAAACATGAGCTAATAGGATATTTACTCACAAATAATGCAACAATTATAGAAAACAAACAAATAAGATATGCTACAGAAAGTGAATATAACATAAATAGATATTCAAAATTACTTTCAAATTTATCAATAAATCATCAAATTGATATAGAAGGTAACACATTTGTAATTAAACTAAAAGCAAAAGATATTCCATTTATAAATTCAAAAACAATAAATAAAAAAAGTGCAACAAATATAAATGATATAGACCAAGAAGTAATAAATGAAATAGACAAAAGTATAGATAGTCAAAAATCAGTAATAAGAGGTGCATTTTTAGGCTCAGGCTCAATAAATAACCCTGAAAATGAATATCATCTAGAAATCATATTTCTAAATTTTGAAAATAGAAATTACATAAAAAATATGCTAGAAAAATCATTTAATATATACACAAAAGAACTAAACAAACCAAATAAAATATCACTATATATAAAAGATGGTGAAGAAATATCTAAACTATTAGCACTAATAGGAGCAAACAAAGGAATACTCAAATTTGAAGATATACGTGTTCAAAAAGAAATGAGAGGAAAGGTAAATCGCTTAGTAAATTGTGAAACTGCAAACTTAAATAAAACATTAAATGCAGCAGTTGAACAAATAGAAGCAATTAGAAAATTACAAAAAGAAAAAAGATTTAATATATTAGATGACAACTTAAAAGAAATTGCAATACTTCGATTAGAAAACCCTGATATTTCACTAGTAGAACTAGGAAAAAAACTAAAAAATCCAATAGGAAAATCAGGAGTAAATTATAGATTAAAAAAGATAATAGAACTTGCAAATTTAGATAAATAATATTGAAAGGAACCAAAAAATGGACCAAAGACCAGAACTAGGAATATACATACACATACCATTTTGTATAAAAAAATGTATATATTGTGATTTTACATCATTTCCAGATAAATATGATTTACAAGAACGATATATTCAAAAAATATTAGAAGAAATTGAAAATGAAAAATCAGTATTTGAAAACTATAAGGTAACAACAATATATATTGGAGGAGGTACACCATCTTCAATAGAAAGTAAATATATAATACGAATTTTAGATAAAATAAAGAAATATTTAGATATAAAAAATGTAGAAATAACAATAGAATTAAATCCAGGAACAGTTACTAAGCAAAAAATGCTAGATTACAAAAAAGCAGATATTAACAGAATAAGCATAGGTTTGCAATCAACACAAAATCATCTTTTAAAAACAATAGGGAGAATACATACCTATGAAGATTTTATAAAAACATATGAACTAGCAAAACAAGTAGGTTTTGAAAATATAAATGCAGATTTAATGATAGGATTACCAAATCAAACAATACAAGATATAAAATCAACTTTACAAGAAATAATGAAATTAAAATTGCAACACATATCAGTATATTCATTAATAATAGAGCCAGATACAGAGCTAGAAGAACTAATCGAAAATGGCAAATTAACAATACCACCAGATGAAGAAGAAAGAAAACAATATCAGTATGTAAAAAACATATTAGAATTAGAAGGATATATCCATTATGAAATATCAAATTTTTCATTACCAGGTAAACAATCAAAACACAATACAAATTGCTGGGAACAAAAAGAATATATAGGTTTTGGACTAGCTGCACATTCATATATAGATAAAAAACGTTTTTCAAATACAAATGATATGAATGAATATCTAAATAATGATTATATAAAAATAAAAACATTACAAGAAAATCAAACTCAAGAAGAACAAGAAAAAGAATATATGTTACTAGGATTAAGAAAACTAGAAGGAGTACAAATCCAAAAATTCAAGCAAAAATTTGGAAAAAATCCATTATATATATTCAGAAATGAAATAGAAGAATTAACAGATGAAGGACTATTAGAAGTAGAACTAGATAATATAAAATTAACCAGAAAAGGAATAGACTTCGCAAATTTAGTTTGGGAAGAATTTATATAAAAAATTTAGGAGGTAAGATATGAAAATAACAGAAAAAATAACATGGGTTGGAAAAACCGATTGGGAGCTAAAAAAATTTCATGGAGATGAATTTACAACAGTAAATGGTTCATCATATAATAGTTATTTAATAAGAGATAAAAAAACAGTATTAATAGATACAGCATGGTTACCATATGATAAAGAATTTGTATCAAATTTAAAAAAGGAAATAGACCTAAATAAAATAGATGCAGTTATTGCTTTGCATGGTGAAATAGACCATAGTGGAGCACTAACAGAACTTATGAGAGAAATGCCTGAAAACACACCTATTTATTGTACAGCAAATGGAGTAAAATCAATAAAAGGTCAATACCACAAAGACTGGAATTTTCAAATTGTCAAAACAGGAGACAAGCTTGAACTAGGAGAATCTACACTAACATTTATAGAAGCTCCAATGTTACACTGGCCAGATACAATGTTTGCATATATGGATAAAGAAAATGTACTATTTAGCAGTGATGGTTTTGGTCAACACCTTGCCTCAGAATTCTTATATGCAGATGAAGTAGATCAAGATGTCTTATATGCAGAAGCACTAAAATATTATGCAAATATATTAGCACCATTTGGAATGATTGCAACTAAAAAAATAAATGATATATTAGCAATGAATTTACCAATTAACATGATATGTCCAAGTCATGGACTAATATGGAGAAAAGACCCTACACAAATAGTTACAAAATACCTAGAATGGGCAAATAACTACCAAGAAAATCAAATTACTATTATATATGACACAATGTGGAATGATACTAGAAAAATGGCAGAAGCAATAGCTAGAGGAATACAAAATAAAGATAAAGAAGTAACAGTGAAAATACTAAATACAGCTAAAAATGATAAAACAGATGTATTAACAGAAGTATTTAAATCAAAAATGATATTAGTAGGTTCTCCAACAGTTAATAATGGGTATCTACATTCTATTGCAGGTATTTTAGAGATGATAAAAGGTATGAAACTAAAAAATAAAAAAGCAGCAGCATTTGGAAGTTATGGTTGGAGCGGAGAAGCGGTAAAACAAATTACAGAATATTTAAAAACAAGTGGATTTGATGTTGTAAATGAGGGAATAAGGTGTATGTGGACACCAGATAAAGACATGGAAAAAGAATTAGAAGAATTTGGAAAAGGATTAGTATAAATATGAAAAATATAAAAGATTATGACATAGAAGAACTAAAACAAGAACTACAATCTATGCAAGAAAAGCCTTATAGAGCTGAGCAAATTTTCAAATGGTTATATGTAGATAATGTAAAATCATTTGATGAAATGACTAATTTATCACTAGAACTCAGAAAAAAACTAGAGCAAAACTATAAAATTTGCAATTATAAAATACTAAAAAAACAAGAAGCAAAAGATGGTACAAAAAAATATCTATTTGACATAGGTGATGGAAATGCAATAGAAACAGTACTAATGAGTTATCATCATGGCTATAGTATATGTGTATCTTCACAAATAGGCTGTAAAATGGGCTGTAAATTTTGTGCATCAACAGGTATAAATTTCATAAGAAGCTTAAGTTGTGGAGAAATTATAGAACAAATTTTAGCGGTTCAAAAAGATGAAAATATACGTATCTCAAATATTGTATTTATGGGTATAGGAGAACCACTAGACAACTATGACAATGTAATAAAAGCAATCAGAATTATAAATCACCCCAAAGGCTTAAATATAGGAGCTAGACATATAAGCATATCAACAAGTGGGCTAGTACCTAATATATATCGCCTAGCAGACGAAAACATACAATGTACATTATCTATATCATTACATGCTACAAA
>CANRBI010000072.1 GCA_947628775.1 uncultured Clostridia bacterium | reverse complement strand
TATTTGCATTTAATTAAGATGAGCCTTCCAGTATAAGGAAAGCCCATCTTTTTTATTAAAAACCATTATCCTGTAACGTAAGCTGCTTAAATTTATGTATTTGGGTTGATTTTTTTGCGATTTAATAGTAAAATATATGTGGGTGATAAACATATGAAAAATAATGGAAAATTTTTAACAAATTTAAATGTTATGAAACAAGAGAGAGGATCAATTACAGTTTTAGTATTAGCAAGTCTTATGTTTTTCTTACTAGTATTTGTAAGTTTATATATGGGTAAAGGTGATGAAATCACATCACAAGATAAAGAAATAGAAAAAATACAAGAGTCTTATAATATGAGTAATGATGAAATAGACAATTTATATGAAAAAATAAAAGATGCCAATACATCTAATACAACTGAAACAAATAGTATATTAAATAGTAATACTACTATACAAAATGGTACAGTAGATAACAATAATGCTGTTATAAATACAAATACTATAAGAGCTAATGATACTATAAATGCAGTTACAGTTGATTAATTTATATGTAAAGGCAAAAAATAAAGGAGAGAATATATGCAAAACTCAAATAGAAAAGTTTTTGATAACCTTATATCAAGAACTAAAATATATCTTGTAATTATATTGCTCTTACTAATAGTAATAATTATGCAACAACCATCATGGATAATACCTGCGATTATTATAATGTTACTAGTGGTAGGGTATACTTATTTTGCAAATAATAAAAGAAAAAATGAAATATCTGAAACATTGCAAGATTTAACATTTAATGTTGACTCAGCTGCAAAAAGTACTTTAATCAATTCGCCATTTCCATTAATTATACTAGAAACAGATGGAAATATTATATGGAGAAGTTCTAAATTTGTTTCAGAATTTGAAAAAGTCAATATAAATCAATATATTGATGATTTAATTATTGAATTTAAAAATCAAATAGAAACAAGACAAAAAGATAATAAAAAGAATACAACAATGTTACAAAAAGAGATAACTATAGAAAATAAAATATATAATGTAATTGGCAAATTCGTAAATTCAAGAAACAAAAAATCTAAAAAAGACGAATATATGTTAATGTTATATTTTATAGATATAACTGAAAATAGACAATTACAACAAAAATATAATGATACAAAAACATGTGCTGGTATTATTATTGTAGACAACTATGAAGAAAATATGCAATTATTAGAAGGAAGTGAAAAACCACAAATAATTGCAGAAATTGACAAAGTAGTTTATGATTGGACAAATAATTATAACGGTATTTTAATAAAATCAGATAGAGACACATATATTTATATATTTGAACAACGTTATTTAGAAGAAATAATAGAAGATAAATTTAGTGTTTTAGATAAAATAAAAGAAATAGATACAAAAGGAAAAGTACAATTTACACTAAGTATTGCTTTTTCAAATGAAGGAGATACAGATAGTGATAAATACAAATCAGCAACATCTGCAATGGACATAGTTTTAGGTAGAGGTGGAGATCAAGCAGTAGTTCGCGAAAATGAAATATATCGTTTTTTCGGAGGAAGAGCACAAGAAGTTGAAAAACGTACTAAGGTAAAGGCAAGAGTTGTAGCACATGCATTAGAAAATCTTATAAATGAATCTGACAAAGTAAT
Source organism: uncultured Clostridia bacterium (assembly GCA_947628775.1). GTDB lineage: Bacteria > Bacillota > Clostridia > TANB77 > CAG-508 > CAG-269. Next base: position 3,629 of record CANRBI010000072.1, on the reverse strand, counting down.
GATAATGGGTCATGTAAATCTTGATATTGATGCAATGGGTTCAAGTATAGGAATTTACCGTTTGGCAAAAACATTAGGAAAAAATGCATATATTATTCACAATGGTAATGATATTGCATTAGACAGTTTCAAAAAAGAGCTTTTAAAAGAACCAGAATATGAAGATGTTTTAATTAGTAAAGAAGTAGCAATAGAAAATGTAGAAGAAAACACATTAATAGTAGTTGTAGATACACATAAAAGAGGATATGTAGAAGCTCCAGAATTATTAGATAAAGTTAAAAAAATAGCTATAATTGACCATCATAGAAGAAGTGCAGATTATATAGAAAATGCAACAATCACATTCCAAGAAGTATATGCTTCATCAGCAGCAGAGCTTGTTACAGAAATTTTGCAATATGCAGAAGCACAAATAGAATTAAAAACAATAGAGGCAGAAAGTTTATATGCTGGTATTATGATGGATACAAAAAACTTTACATTTAAAACAGGTGTTAGAACATTTGAGGCAGCTGCATATTTACGTAGATGTGGTATAGATATTATACATCTAAAAAAATGGTTCCAAAGTGATTTGGAAAGTTTTAATAAAATGGCTGATATAGTAAAAAGTGCAGAGATTGTAAATCAAACAATAGCAATAGCTATAAATTCTAAAAAAGAAAAAGATACATCAATAGTATGTGCAAAAGCTGCAGATGAATTACTTACTATAAGTGATATTACAGCATCTTTTGTATTAGGAGATATAGGTAATAAAATTTGTATAAGTGGACGTTCAATAGGTGATATAAATGTTCAAGTAATATTAGAAAAACTACGGAGGAGGAGGACATATTACTCTAGCAGGAGCTCAAGTAGAAGGTAAAACAATGGAAGAAGTAAAACAAGAATTAATAGACAAAATTCAAGAATATTTTGCAGAAATTAAAGGTTAGGAAGTGATAGGATGAAAGTTATACTAAAAGACAATATAAAAGGAGTAGGAAAAAAAGACGAAATAATAAATGTATCAGATGGATATGCACGAAATTTTTTATTTCCTAAAAACCTTGCAGTAGAAGCAAATGCAGACAATATGGCAAAACTTAAAGCTAAACAAGATTCTAATAATTATAGAAAAGAACAAGAAAAACAGTCATGCAGAGAACTTGCAGATAAATTAAGTAGAATAATGTTAACAATATCAGTAAAAGCAGGAGAAAATGGTAAAATTTTTGGTGGAGTTTCATCAAAAGAAATAGCAGATACATTACAAAAAACACATCAAATTACAGTAGATAAGAAAAAGGTAGATTTAAAAGAACCTATTAAAGAATTAGGTGTTAGAACAATTGAAATAAAGCTATATGAAGGAATTATTGCAAAAGTTAAAGTAAATGTAATTGCAGAAAGGAAGTAGTAGCTAATGGATATAGGGAAAGTACCACCACATGATATTGAAGCAGAGCAAGCAGTTATAGGGAGTATGTTAACAGATAATGATGCTGTAATTGCAAGTATTGAAGTATTAAAAGATACAGACTTTTACAGAGAAGATAATAAAACAATATATGAAGCAATGGTTAATTTATATAGTAAATCAGAACCGATTGACCTAATTACAGTAAAGGCAGAACTTGAATCAATGGGCAAATTTGACCAAGTTGGAGGTTTTGAATATTTAACAGAATTACCAGAAAAAGTACCAACAACAGCAAATGCTACTAAATACATAAAAATTGTAGAAGAAAAGTCAGTTTTAAGAAATCTTATAAAAACAGCAAATGAAATAATTGATTTAGGTTATGACCCAACAGAAAACTTAGATTATATTATGGAAGGTGCCGAAAAAAAAATATTTGACTTAATGCAAGGAAAAGAAAAAAATAGTTATTCAGCGATAAAAGATGTATTAGTAGATAGTTTTACACAACTTGAAGAACTATATAACAGAAAACAACATATAACAGGTGTACCTACTGGGTTTGCAGATTTAGACTATAAAACAGCAGGTTTTCATGGTTCAGATTTAATATTAATTGCTGCAAGACCTGCAATGGGTAAATCAGCATTTGCATTAAATATTGCTACAAATGCTGCAGTAAGAGGAAAAGTACCTGTTGCTCTTTTTAGTTTGGAAATGTCAAAAGAGCAAATGGTAAATAGAATTTTGTGTAGTGAGGCAATGGTAGATAGCAATAAGGTAAGAACAGGTAAACTCGATGAGTCAGATTGGGCAAAACTTGCAGAAACGATAGGTCCACTTTCAGAAGCGGAAATATATATAGATGATACACCAGGAATATCAGTTACAGAGATTAGAGCAAAATGTAGAAAACTTAAATTGGAAAAAAATATAGGAATGATTGTTATTGACTATTTACAATTAATACAAGGTTCTACTGGTAAAAGATTTGGTAGTCGTGAACAAGAAATATCAGAAATCAGTAGATCATTAAAAATTCTTGCAAAAGAATTAAATGTACCTGTAATAGCACTTTCACAATTATCAAGAGCTGTAGAGCAAAGACCTGACCATAGACCAATGCTTTCAGATTTGCGTGAATCAGGAGCAATAGAGCAAGATGCAGATATAGTTATGTTCTTATATAGAGATGAATATTATAATGAAGATAGTGATAAAAAAGGAGTTGCCGAAGTAATAATTTCAAAACACAGAGGAGGTTCAACAGGAACAATTGAACTAGGCTGGTTTGGAACATATACAAAATTTGTTAATTTAGAAAAAAGATTTGGTTAAAAGGAAATAACTATCCTTTTAGCTATAAAAGAGGAATGATTATGAAGCAAAAAGTATTTGAAACAATTAAGAAATATAATTTAATAAATCAAACAGATAAACTCATATTAGCGGTTTCTGGAGGTCCAGATTCAATAGCTATGTTAGATATTTTATATAATTTAAAATTAGAAAATGAACTAATGAAGAATATTGATTTTATAGTATGCCATGTTAATCATATGATTAGAAAAGAAGCTGATGAAGATGAAAAATTTGTTAAAAACTTTTGTACTAAAATCAATATTCCATTTTTTTCTAAAAAAATCAATATTCCTGAAATATCTAAAATAGAAAAAAAAGGTCTAGAAGAGACAGCACGAATCGAAAGATATAAATTTTTTGACGAAATAATGCAAAAAACAGGAACAAATAAAATTGCTATTGCACATAATAAAAATGATAAAATAGAAACAATTATTATGAATCTTTTAAGAGGTAGTGGAAGCTCAGGTTTAATAGGAATAGAACCTATTAAAAATCAAAAATATATAAGACCACTAATTGAATGTGAAAGAACAGAAATAGAAGAATATTGTATTAAAAGAAATTTACAACCTAAAATAGACAAAACAAATTTTGACAATCATTATACACGAAATAAAATTAGAAATGTAGTGATTCCGTATATAAAAGAAGAATTTAATCCTAATATAATTAACACAATTGGAAGATTATCAGACTTAATTAAAGAAGAAGAAGAATATATAGAAAATCAAGTAATTAAGGTATATAACCAAATACTAATAAATGAAAAAAACGAAAAACAAATAATATTAGACCTAAAAAAATTTAATCTACAAGAAAAAGTTATAAAATCAAGAATTCTGTTATATACTATAAC
>CANRBI010000071.1 GCA_947628775.1 uncultured Clostridia bacterium | reverse complement strand
GAAAAAAAATCAAAATTCATAGCAAACCTAATAAAAATAAACACAAAAGAAGAAGCAGAACAAACAATAAAACAAATCAAAAAAAAATATCATGATGCAAGACACAACTGCATAGCATACAGAATAATAGAAAACGGTAATCTCATAGAAAAATCAAGTGATGATGGAGAACCATCAGGAACAGCAGGAGCACCAATGTTAAACCTATTACAAAAAAACAATCTATGCAACATACTAATCATAGTTACAAGATATTTCCGGAGGAATACTATTAGGAACAGGAGGCCTAGTAAGAGCATATTCAGAAGCAACAAAAAAAGCAATAGAAAAAGCAGAAAAAATACAAAAAATATCAGGAATAGAAATGCAAGTAACAATAGAATACGGAGAATACGAAAAATTTAAATATTATTGTAACAAAAATAACATAAGTATCATAAAAACAGAATACAACAAAGATATTGTATGTAAAATACAGTTAAAAGAAAAAGGAAAAGCAAAATTAGTATCAGATTATGAAACAAAAAACATAAAAATAAAAGAAATAAAAGAATTTAATAAAAAATACATATAATAATGTATAATAAAATGCAACTTTCATAAAAATAAATGGAAAAATTTTACAATTATTCTTGCAATCCCTCGAATTAAAAGGTATAATTCAAAATATAAAAAAACATTAGAGAAAAATAGGAGGGTACAAATGAAAGAAAAAATTACCATATTAATTGCAGACGACAACACAGATTTTAGCCAAACTCTTGCTAAATACATAGAAAAGCAAGAAGACATGGAGGTAATAGGGATAGCCAAAGACGGGCTAGAAGCGGTAGATATGATAGCAAACACAATACCAGACATAGCACTAATAGATGTCATAATGCCACATTTAGACGGAATAGGAGTACTAGAAAAAATAAACAAACTAAACCTAAATAAAAGGCCAACATGTATAATGTTATCAGCAGTGGGACAAGACAAAATTACACAAAGAGCAGTATCATTAGGAGCAGAATACTATGTAATAAAACCATTTGATGTAGAAATACTAATAAACAGGATAAGACAAGTAAAAAACTATGTACCAACAAATGGAACAACAAATTTCATAGTAAAAGAACAAAAAGCACAATACATAGAAATACCTGAAGAAAAAAAGAAAGAAAAACAAAGCTTAGAAGCATTAGTAACAAACGTAATACATGAAGTAGGAGTACCAGCACACATAAAAGGATACCAATATTTAAGAGAAGCAATAATTATGGTAGTAAATGATATAGATGTAATAAACCAAATAACCAAAAGCCTATACCCACAAATAGCCTCAAAATACAACACAACACCTAGCAGAGTCGAAAGAGCAATAAGACACGCAATAGAAGTAGCCTGGGGAAGAGGCCAACAAGACGCAGTAGAAAGTATATTTGGCTACACAATCTCAGCAGCAAAAGGCAAACCAACAAACTCAGAATTCATAGCCATGATAGCTGACAAACTCCGCCTAGAGCTAAAATCAGCATAAAAATAAAAACTCATAAGAACAATTTTGTACTTATGAGTTTTTAATGTATAAACCTCTAAAAAATGTCAATAATTAAAATAAATACATAAAATAAAGGAGGAACCACATGGAAACTAGCAATGTAAAAAACATGCTAATACTAAAAAGCTTGCCATCAAATATCGTAGAAGAAGCAATAATAATACTAAAGAAAAACATAAATGCAAAAGAACTAGAACTACAAAAAAACAATGAAACCAAAAACAAAAAAAACCTAAAAACAAATGAAATGAGCAAAAAAGGATATATAGTAAAAGAAGCCGAATTAATAGTAAACAACTATATATCAAAAATAGAAACAAACAAAAAGAAAGAACAGCAAAACGCAAAAATAAAAAACAAATACAACAAAATGAAAAAATATATATTCAGTTTATCAATAACAACAATAATAGAATTAATCCTATTAATAATAAAATAAAAGCATAAAAACACCAAATCCAACATAACAATTAAGTAAAGACAAGACAAAACAAAGGAAGAGGTGTTTTTATAATGGAAAGAACAATGACAGTAGAAGAAAAAATAAGACGAGCTGAAGAAATATATTTAAAAAGACAAGGAGAAAACACAAACAAAACACAAAGAGTACCAGTAAACAACACAGAAAAAAAAGACATAAAACTACTAAAAAAACTAATAAAACAAATAATAATATGTGTAATAATATACATAACAATATACACAATACAAAACAGTCAAACAATATTCTCACAAGACTTCATAAAAAAAACAAAAGAAATATTAGAATATGACACAAATTTCATACAAATATATGACACAATAAAAAGCAAACTAAACAAACAAAACACAGAACAACTAAACAACGAACAAACACAAGAGCAACAAGAAGAGCAGCAAGAAGAAATACCAAATGAAACAGAAGCAATAGGAGGAGGAGAAGAACCCCAAGAACAAAATCAGCAACCATCACAAGAAGAACAAGACATAATTAACACCCAAAACACAACAAGTTTCATAAAACCAATAGAAGGAACAATAACATCAACATTTGGATACAGAGAAACAGCAACAGGATCAGTACCAAAAAATCATACAGGAACAGACATAGCAGCAAACACAGGAACAAAAATAAAATCAGCAACAGAAGGAGAAGTAGTACTATCCTCAGAAGAAGGAGACTATGGAAAACACCTAAAAATCCAAATAGGAGAAGTAAGCATAATATATGCACACTGCAACAATTTATATGTAAAACAAGGAGACCATGTAACACAAGGACAAGAAATAGCAGAAGTAGGAAGCACCGGAAACTCAACAGGTCCACACCTACACTTTGAAATCAGATATCAAGAAAGAAAAATAGACCCACAAAAAATATTATCACTATAAAAGAAAAGGAGAACTATGAAAATAAGAATAGACCTAAAAATCTTTTTAATAATACTAATATTTCTACTAACAAAACAAATACAAATATATATGATAATAATGCTATTTGCCTTAATACATGAAATAGGGCATTTACTAGCAGGAATAATACTAAAACAAAAACCAGAAAAAGTAGAAATAATACCAGTAGGAATATCAATAACATTCAAAACAAAACTAGAAGACATAAACAAAAAAATAGGAAAATCAAATCTATTAGAAATCAAAAAAATACTAATAGCACTAGCAGGACCCATAACAAACATAATAATCATAATAATAACACTAAAAATACCAATAAATATAATCCAAAAAGCAATAATAACATATGCAAACCTAATAATAGCAATATTCAACTTACTCCCAATATACCCACTAGATGGAGGGCGAATATTAAAAGGAATACTAAACATAATAGCAGGAAAAATAAAAACAATAAAATACATAAACACAATATCAATAATAAGTACAATAATTACAACAATAATATTATCAATAGCAACATGGTACAACAAAAATATAGCAATAATATTTATATGCATATATTTATGGATAATAATGATAAAAGAAATACAAAAAAATAAACAAAAGCAAAGAATATACAAAATATTAGAAAAAAACTATTGAAAAAAAAGCAAAAAAATAGTAAACTATACTAAAGAAAAAAAGGAGAAAATCAAAAGATGAATAAAAAAATAAAAAATGAAAAAGGAATAACATTATTATCATTAGTAATAACAATTATAGTATTACTATTAGTAACAACTGTAATAATAACAAACACAAAAAGTATGACAACAATTGAAAAACTAACAGAACTAAAAAATGATATAAGTAGCCTACACCAAAAAGTAACAGATTTTTACAACGAATATGGTGAAATACCAGCACAAATAGAATACACCAACACATCAAAACTAACAAACATACTAAACGAAAAAGAAAAAAACAGCAAATTCTATGTAATAGATCTGCAAGCAATGAGAGGAATAAGCCTAAACAATGGAAAAGACTATGAAACAGTAAAAAATCAAAGCACACAAACAGCAAACAAATATGAAGACCTATACATAATAAACGAAACAACACACAACATATTTTACGTAGCAGGAGTAAAAGTAAACAATGACACATACTATGCCGAATACTTAGAACCACCACAAATACCAACAATATAAAAACAAAAAAGTTTTAAAAAAGAGAAATCCAAAACATACCGGAATTTCTCTTTTTTTTATGTCAAACGCATTGACTTTTAGCCAAATTCGTTATATGATATTACTATCAAAAATATGCATTAAATCCTAAGGAGGGAAAATATGGGAGAAGTAATCGTAATCACATCTGGTAAAGGTGGAGTAGGTAAAACAACAACAACAGCAAATTTAGGAGCAAGTTTAGCAGTAGAAGGAAAAAAAGTAGCATTAATAGATACAGATATAGGACTAAGAAACCTAGATGTAGTTATGGGATTAGAAAACAGAATAGTATATGACATAGTAGACGTAGTAGAAAAAAAATGCAAACTAAGACAAGCCCTAATCAAAGATAAAAGATTTAAAGACCTATACCTATTACCAGCAGCCCAAACAAGAGATAAAAGTGCAGTAAATGAAGAACAAATGATAGAACTAACAAGTAAACTAAAAGAAGAATTTGATTATATATTAATAGATTGCCCAGCAGGAATAGAGCAAGGATTTAAAAATGCAGTAGCAGGAGCAAAAAGAGCAATAGTAGTAACAACTGCAGAAATATCAGCAATACGTGATGCAGACAGAATAATAGGACTACTAGAATCATCAGAAATAAAAAATCCAGAATTAGTAATAAACAGAATTAGACCAAACATGGTAAAAAAAGGCGAAATGATGGATGTAGACGACATAGTAGACCTATTATCAATAGACTTAATAGGAGTAGTACCAGATGATGAATACATAATAACACAAACAAATAAAGGAGAACCAGTAATACAAAACAGAAAAGCACCATCAGGAAAAGCATATATAGAAATAGCAAAAAGAGTATTAGGAGAAAAAATAGAAGTAACTATTCCAGGAAGAGAAAAAGGATTTTTAGCTATGATAAAAAGAATATTTAAAAGATCATAGAATACATGTACAAAATGAAGGGAGAAAAAACAATGTTTGAAAACATAAAAAAATTCTTTAAAATAGCAGGAAAAAATGCACAAGAAAAAAAAGAAGCATCAAACTCAAAAAATGCAGCAAAAGAAAGACTTCATCTAGTATTAATGCAAGACAGAGCAAATGTATCTGTAGATTTCCTAGAATTAATGAAACAAGAAATAATAGAAGTAATAAAAAAATATATAGAAGTAGACGAAAAGGCAATAGATGTAAGATTAACAAATAGAGAAAACGAAGACGGAAGTAACGGAGCACCAGCACTATATGCCAACATACCAATTTTAAATATAAAAAATGAAACAAGAAAAATAGACAAAAAACAAATAGAAGAACAAAAAAGCAAAAAAGAAGAACCAAAACAAGAAGAAACAGAACCAAAAGAAGAAAAAACAACCAAAAAGAAAACAACAAAGAAAAAAGAAACTAAAAAAACAGATAAAAAACAAAACAAAAAAGAAGAAA
>CANRBI010000070.1 GCA_947628775.1 uncultured Clostridia bacterium | reverse complement strand
GGAACATACGAATTCAAAGTAACAGACAAAGCCGGAAACGAACAAACAGACACAGTAGAAATAAAAACAATGAAAAAAATATCAGACACATTCTCAACAGAATTTGGAGAAATAGATGTAATCTGGCTAGGAACAGATAACAGCATAAAAAATGAACCAAACAAACCAATACTAAAAGCAAGTACAGAAGAAGAAACAGAAAAGCTAACCCCAGTAAAATGGGAAGGAACAGAAGAACAACAAACAACAGAGCAAGACGAAACCTGGTACAACTACAAAGCAGGAGAAGGAATAGAAGACAACAAAACAAGCCACTGGGCAAACGCAACAAACAAAGACGGAAGCTATTTTGTCTGGATACCAAGATTTGCCTACAGGATAACATACTATGAAGACGAAACAAGAGAAACAATAACAGGTTACGACGACGGAAAAGGAATAACAGACACAAAAGGAGAAGTAAAATACGAACTAGACAGCGGAATAAAAACAGTAGACTACGGAGAAGAAAAATACATAGTCCATCCAGCATTCATGGACAACACCGAAAACAACTTCGACAACGGAGGCTGGGACAGCGACCTAGCCGGATTCTGGGTAGCAAAATATGAAATGAGCTATTCAAATGCATCATTAACAAGTCGAGGAAGTGGAACAACATTCCAAAGTAAACCATCAGTACGAGCAGGATATTATATAAAAATAGGACAAATGTATGATTACGGACAAAGTTATGCAAGTGGAAAATCAAGTCATTTAATGAAAAATAGTGAATGGGGAGCAGTAGCATGTTTAACCCATAGTCAATACGGAAGAAATGGACATGAAATATATATAAATAATAATAGTAATAAAGTAACAGGAATAGCAGGAGATACAGTAAGTGCAAAAAGTTCAACTGAAACAACAAATCAATATGATACAGAAGCAGGACAAATGGCAAGTTCAACAGGAAATATATATGGAATATATGACCTAAGTGGAGGAACATGTGAATATGTAGCAGCGTTTGATAGTTTAGGAAACGGGAGCTTAGAAAAGTTTGGAAGTTCAATAATAACAGAAGGAAAGGTAAGTAGTAAATGGGCAACAGCATATAAAAATGGAACGTCAAGTTATAGTGGAGCTACAATATATACAGTAAGTAAAACAGGAGACATGACAAAAGAGGTTGTGGAAGGTAATGATTCTAGTTTCGGCTGGTTCCATAGCTGCGCTTACGTCGTGTGTTCTGACAGTCCGTTCATATGTCGAGGAGACTATTATGAGGGCAGGTACTATGGGGGTGTTATCTGTGCTAATCATTATAGTGGGAATTACTCTGATCTCTACGGATTCCGAGTCGCGTTGGCTCCTTAGCGTTTTTCCTTCCTTGGTTCCTGATGGTCTTGTCAAGATAACTGTGTAAATTTTTTCACTTTATTTTTTGCAAACTGGTAATATATGGTAAAAAATGTATTACCAGTTTGTATTTATGTAAATTATATATCAAAGTACTGTAGAAAACGATTATCAAATATTTGCAATAATTCATTTCTAATTTTATTCCAATTTGCAATGCCTTTAGACCATTGCTTCTGTAAATCTTTGATTCTTAAGTATAATACTTTCATTAATGCTGTTTCATTTATGAATGAGCCTTTACCTTTTGTTACTTTTCTTAAACCTGAATTTAAACTTTCTATAGCGTTTGTTGTATATATTGCCTTTCTGATTGCAGGTGGATATTCATATATTTGAAAAATCCAACCAATATTATCTTCAACTTTTTTCATTATCTTTTTATTTTCTTTATATTTATTCCTAAAATTTTCAAATTTTAGTTTAGCATTATCAAAGTTATTAGAAGTATATATTTTTTTAAAATCAGAGATAACTTGTTTACAATCCTTTTTAGAAGAGATGGAATAAATATTTCTAGTAATATGAACAATACATCTTTGCATAATTGCCTGAGGAAAAACTTTTTCAACAGCTTCAGGAAGACCTGATAACCCATCCATAGAAACAAAAAATATATCTTCAACACCTCTAGATTTCAGTTCTTCAAATATTTCACACCATTTAGCAGCAGATTCAGTAGAATCAATCCATATGCCTAAAACATCTTTACAGCCTTTAGCATCAACACCTAAAACAATGTAAATTGCTTTTTTAACACTTCTTAAATCTTCTTTAACAGAACAATACAAGCAATCAACATAAACGAAAGGATAACATTTATGTAGAGGTCTATTTTGCCAAGAAATTACTTCTTCACTAACAGCAGAAGTCATATTGCTGATAGTTTCTTCACTTAATTCAATAGAATATATATCAGAAATTGTATCTCTAATATCCTTAAGAGAATTACCTTTAGCATAAAGAGAAATTACAAGACTATCGAAACCTTCAAGAACTTTTTGTCTTTTTTTAACAATTTGAGGTTCAAATTTACCATTTCTATCTCTAGGAGGAACAATCACAATTTCACCATTATCAGTTTTAACCTTTTTACCTTTAGAAGTATTACCATTTCTACGATTTTCATTTTTTTTCTTACCATGAGAACCTTTTTCATATTCCATAAAATCATCAAATTCTTTATCTAGTAAAGTTTGAATAACTTTACCATACATTTTATTAAGAGCATTAGAAACATCAGGAGCTGATTTAATGCCTTTTTTCATGAGTAATTCTAAAATTTGATTATCAATTTTTTCATCTTCACTTAATGCTTTAATATCTTTTTTAGACATTTAAAAATACCTCCAAATCATTAGAATATTGTTCATATATATTACTTATCAAATCTAACCATTGTACTTTACTATATGTTCTACCTAATTCAAAAGAATTAACATAAGGGATACAAAATTGTATAACTTCATTAATATCTGTACATAAAGGTTCTTTAGTTTTTAATTTATTTAAAAATCTCTTCATTTCACGAATAGCATAATATGGATAAAAGAGATTTCTTAAATCTTTAGAATATTGATAAAATTGCCTAATATCATTTTGCTTTTTTTCAAGCATCATTAAAATTAATTTATTATCAATGTATACATCTTTAAAAGTGTTGTAATCAATATCGTAAATCTCAATATTATCAGCAAGGAAGAGATCTTTTAAAGCAATTTGAGTTTTTCTAGAAGGATGATCAGCCCAAAATCTAGAAATTGAGGATACGATATCATCAGGAGAATGAATTATATTTGTATCATTATATATGATTTTAATGCACCTTTCAATATTTTTGTTAGGAGGAGTGAGAAAAAAGAGAATTTTTTGTACATTTCTAGCTTGAAAATCCTCAAATTTCTCAAGCCAAAAACGATTATCTAAATTATCAAAGTAAATACCTAAAATTTGTCTATTACCCATAAAGTCAAAACCCCAAAGGAGATAGACAGTTTTATCAGAAATGCAAGAATCAGTCCTAATTTTAATATCCTTAGCAACAACGTAAACAGCAAGGTAGAAGTTATGTAATTTTCTTTTTTGAAAATCATTAAAATTTAATTTTTCCATTTTATGTTCCCCTTTCTACACAGAAAAAACTGTGCAATCCAAAAAAATTTTATTTTGAATTTACACAGTTAGATTTTAACACTCGGGATTTCTTATGCTAGTTGTATATCTTTATATTCTTCATCATAATTTCTCATTTCTTCTGGTAGTTCTTTTGACCATGGCAAATATTTTTCTATTGCTTCTTCTGTTTGTTCTCCTTCTAGTTGTGGTAATTCTTCTAATAAATATCTTATGTATTTATTTATGTTCAGTTTGTTCGCTTTTGCTGTTTCTATTATACTATATATTATTGCATTTGCTTTTGCTCCTTCTACACTATCTGCAAAAAGCCAATTTTTTCTATGTACTGCAAATGGTCTTATTGTCCTTTCTGCTCTTGAATTCGTTAATGGTATTGCTCCATCTTCTAAAAATTTTTCTAGACTTTTTCTTTGATTTGTTACATATACTAATGCTTCCTTTAGTTTTTTATTTGTTATATATTTTTGCATCGTTAAATTAACCCATTCATAGAATTTTTCTATAATTGGTGCTGATTTTTTTCTTCTTTCCTTTAATTTGTCAGTTGCACTTAATTCTTTTATTTCTTTTTCTATCTTAAACAGTTCATCTATATATTTTACTCCTTGGTATCCATCGCTTGTTTGTATCATCTGCTTCTGTTCGTCTAATGGTACACTATCGTAAAAATATCTTCGTGCATGTGCCCAACATTCTGCATGTGTTAATTTCTCTTCTAGTATGTTGTATCCTGCAAATCCATCTGTTACTAATATTTTTTCATATCCTTCTAGTAACTTCTTTGCTACTTCTGCACTCCTGTTTTTCGAATAGTAGAATATCACTCCTTTCTTTTTCTCCAATTCTCCTGATGCTATTACCCACATATATGATTTACTATTTGCTTTTCGTCCTGCTTCTTTGTTGCATTGCATTGTTGTTTCGTCAGCATGGAGTAATTTATTTTCTCTTTTCATTTGATTTAGTATTATCTCATATATTGGTTCTAGGTAATATTCACTTAGTTTTATACACCAGTTTGCCATCATATTTCTTGGCAATATTAATCCTCGGTCATCCCATATCTTTTCTTGTCTGTATAGTGGTACTCCCATGTAGTATTTTTGATATATTACCTCTGTTGCTAATGATGCTGTTGCAAATGAGTCTGCTAACATCGCTTGTGGTACTTTGGTTTTTATTATTGTTGCTGTGTCTTTTTTATTTCCTTCTGTTCCACATTCTTCACATTTATATATGTATCTTACATAATTCACTATTTTTAATTTTGCTGGTATATATTCTATTGTTTGTCTTACTACTTCTTTTCCTATTTGTTTTAGTTTTCCTTCACATTCTGTGCATTTTTGTTTTTCTTCTTCTATTTTATATTCTCTTGTTTCTATTTCTACATTTTTTAATTCTGATTTTTTTATTCCTGCTTTTGCTTTTTTTGCATTTTTCTTTCTATGTACTATTATTTCTTCTGCTTTTTCTTCTACTTGTTTTTGGATTTCTTCATCTTTTACTTCTCCAAATATACTACATTGTGTTCCTTCTACTATGTTTTCTTCTTTTTCTGTCTTTTCTGCATCTAACAAGCTCTTTTGGGCTAATATGAATCCATTTTTATCATAGCATAATACTCTAATACTGGTTCTTTTCTTATTGCAGAATATATATGCTGCTTTATTATATGGATTCATTTTAAATGTGTTTTTTACTATATTACATAGCGAATATACCTGCTTTCTAAAATCTGTTGGTCCATATGCTAGATATATCGTATCTATACTTTGTAGTAAATCAATTATCATCAATTAGAACCTCTATGATTTTTCTTAGAAATTGCTTGTTAAATCCTTCTTTTAATTCTACTCTAATATTCTCATTTACAAACACAATTGGCTTTTTTACAATGGCTTTTGGTTGTTCAAAAGATGGTACCTTTATATTTATTTTTCCAAATCCTAATTCTCTGTCTATTTTTAGCCAATCTCTGAGTGTTGTTTCTGGTATTCCCACATTTTTTGTGTATTCTGCTATGCTTAAATTTTTTGATTTAAAATCTTCTACATATGCTATTTTTTCTTCTTCGTTATACATTTTCATTTT
>CANRBI010000069.1 GCA_947628775.1 uncultured Clostridia bacterium | reverse complement strand
TGCTCCCTCAAGGATTCGAACCTTGGACCCACCGGTTATGAGCCGGTTGCTCTGACCAACTGAGCTAAGGGAGCATCTTAAGTAATTATTACTTAACGCAAGATAGAGTATATATTATTTTTATCAACTTGTCAATACTTTTTTAAAATTTTCTTACATTTTTCTGTCATATTTTCTATTGAATTTGTAAATAATGTATGATAAAATAAGGAAAACTAAAGAGAGAGATGATAAGAGATTGAAAAAATTGCTAGCTATTATTGGTGTGTTGTTAATTATATTTTTGGGTTTACTTTTTTATAGATATAAAACTAAAGAACAAACTGTTACTGCTCAAGAAGTAGAAAAAGTTCAAGAATATATCTCAAAAATATACATGTGGAAAGAAGATACAGGAGATGCACTTCCAACCTTCGAAAATATTAATTCAGCACCTGATAAATGGATATGGGAAGTTGTCAAAAAAAATATAGATAGTTATGATGTAATTACATATGAACAAATAATGGAAAAAGCTAAAGAAATATTTGGGGAAGGATTTTCAAAAGAATTTCCTAAAGAAGGTAATGAATCATTTGTATATAATGAAGAAAATCAAGGATATGAACCAACAAATGTTGAATTAGATAGTTACAATGATACATTTCTTATAAATAAAATTGAAAAAGTAAATGAAAACTACAAAATTGAAATAGTAGAATATATAGAAGATTATTCAGAAGAACAAATAGATACAGAAACAGGAGAAGAAAAAGAATTTAACATTTATATAAAAAATACAAAAGATGAACAAATAGTGCAAGTAAAAAATACAGAAGGTCATACTAAAATAATAGATGAAGTAAAAAATAATATAGATAAATTTAACAAAAAAACTATAATTTGGGGTAAAGACCTAATAGTACAAAACAACTAATACATGACAAAAGATAACTATAGTAAAAGAAGCAGAAAGGGGAAAACTAATATGAGTAGTAAAAAACGAAGTGATTATTTGTCTTGGGATGAATATTTTATGGCAGTTGCAGGATTATCAGCAATGAGAAGTAAAGACCCATCTACACAAGTTGGAGCATGTATTGTAAGTAAAGATAATAGAATTTTATCTATTGGCTATAATGGAGCACCAAATGGTTTTGATGATGATAAATTTCCATGGGCAAGAGAAGGTGAAAACCTTAATACAAAATATCCATATGTATGTCATGCTGAATTAAATGCAATATTAAATTATAGAGGAAGCACAAAAGATTTAGAAGACTCAAAAATATATGTCTATTTGTTTCCATGTAATGAATGTGCAAAAATGATAATACAATCAGGAATTAAACATGTTATATATTTATCAGATAAATATGCTAACTCAGAAAACAATATAGCATCTAGGAGATTATTGGATGAATGTGGAGTTAAATATGAAAAAATCAAATTAAAAGAAGAATTAGATATACATATTAATTTAAAATAGCAAATGGGTACAACTTTGAGATAGTAAAAGCTATTCATAATTGTACCCAATTTTATTATATAAAAACATGAAAGGGAAAATGCTAAAATGAATTATTTAGATAAACTAGAGTATAGAAAGGTATTAGATATATTGTCAACCTATTGTGTTAGTTCTAAAGCAAAAGAACTTGCACAATATTTATTGCCATCTAATGATAAAACTAAAGTAGAAAGCTTACTAAAAGAAACAAGTGAGGCAACAAATATCATATATAGATGTAGTATGCCACCTATTAATGATATTCAAAATAAAGAATGTGAAAAAGCTTTAAAAGTATTAGAAAGTTATGGGATTTTATCAATGAAAGCAATATTGAATCTAAATAAATTATTAAAAAGTGCAAAAGAATTAAGAGAATATTTTTATCAAGATTTTATTGATATAAATGAATATCCAATATTAAATGAAATATTTTCAAAATTATATACTAATATAGGAATTATAGAAAAAGTATCAAAAAGTATAGTAGATGAAAATACCATAGATGACAATGCTTCAAAAGAACTATTACTAATTCGTAGAAAACAAAAAAATATGGAACAAAATATAAAACAAAAGCTAAATGAAATGATACATTCATCTCATTATGCAAAATATATTCAAGAAAGTTTGGTAACAATTAGAAATGATAGATATGTTATACCTGTGAAAGAAGAATATAGAAGCCAAATAAAAGGATTTATACACGATATTTCTAGTTCTGGTTCAACAGTATTTATAGAACCAACAGCAGTTTTTGAATTAAATAATGAAATAGGACATTTAAAAATAGAAGAAAATCTAGAAATAGAAAAAATCTTACAAAATCTATCAAAAATGTTTTATCCATATATAAAAGAACTTACAGATGATATAGAAAATTTAACAAAATTAGATTTCATATTTGCAAAAGCCAAATATGCAAAAGACTTAGATGCAAAAGAACCAAAAATAAACAATAAAAAGCAAATTGTATTAGAACAAGCAAGACATCCTTTAATTGATAAAAAACAAGTAGTACCTATTTCAATAACTTTAGGAAAAGATTTTCAAATCCTTGTTATTACAGGACCAAATACAGGAGGAAAAACTGTTACATTAAAGACAGTTGGGCTTTTAACATGTATGGCATGTAGTGGGCTACATATCCCAGCTAAAAGTACTTCATCTATTTATGTATATGATTATATTTTTGCAGACATTGGAGATGATCAAAGTATAGCAAATTCACTAAGTACATTTTCTGCTCATATGCGAAATATAGTAAATATAGTCAATTTGGCAGATGATAAATCTTTAATATTATTAGATGAATTAGGATCAGGTACAGATCCAATAGAAGGACAAGCACTAGCAATTAGTATTTTAGAGTATTTAAAATCTAAAGGAGCAAATGTAATTTCAACAACACATTATGAAGAATTAAAAAAATATGCATTAGTAACAAAAGATTTTGAAAATGCTTCTGTTGAATTTGATGTAGAAACACTTACTCCAACATATAAACTGATAATAGGTATTCCAGGTAAAAGTAATGCATTTGAAATTAGTAAAAAGCTAGGATTAAAAGAAGATATAATAAATAAATCAAAACAGAGAATAACAAAAAATGATATTGATTTTGAAGAAATTATTAAAAATATCTATGATAGTCAAAAAGAAATAGAAGAAAAGAAAAATAAAATATCAGAAGACTTAGATGAAGTAGAAAGATTAAAAGAACAATTACAAATACAAAACGATAAAAAACAAGAACAAGAAAAAGAAATTATACAAAATGCAAAAATAGAAGCAAGAAATATATTACTCAAAGCAAAAGAAGAAGCAAATGACATCATAAAAAGTATGAATGAAATAAAAAAACATGAAAAAGATACTAATAAAAATTTGAACGAATTACGTAGTAAGTTAAATGCAAGTATTAAAAAAAGTGTGAGTAACTCTCAAGAAATACAAATAGATGAAAAAGAAATTATACAAAAAAGTAATCAAATAAAACCCAATAGTGTTGTATATTCTAAAAGCTTTCAAAAAGAAGGTGTAGTTATTTCTCATGTTTCAAAAGAATCTGAAGTTGTTGTGCAATTTGGAAGTATAAAAATGAGTTTACCGATAGCAGACTTGGAAATAAAAAATCAAAGCAAAAATTCAAATAAATCACAAGTAAACTTAAAATCACAATCAAAAGCCAAAAATGCAACAACAGAAATAAATGTAATAGGATTAAATGTAGAAGAAGCAATATTTGTCATAGATAAATTTATAGATGATAGTAGTTTAGCAAAATTATCTCAAATAAGAATTATACATGGGAAAGGTACAGGAAAATTAAGAAAAGGTATACATCAATATTTAAAAAATAATGTACATGTAAAATCATACAGATTAGGAACATATGGAGAAGGAGAAGATGGAGTAACAGTTGTGGAATTATAGATAAATACTTGCTATTTTTTATATAATGGGGTAAAATATTTATAATTAAAAATAAAAATTAGAGGTAAATATGAAGAATTATTATGAAATATTACAAGTAAATGAAAATGCGTCACAAGAAATAATTGAAAAAGCATATAGAGTTTTAGTAAAAAAATATCATCCAGATTTGCAAAGAGAAAAAAGAACAAAAGATATAGTAGAAAGAAAATTAGCTGATGTTAATGAAGCATATGATGTATTGTCTAATGAATTTTTAAAAGAGCAATATGATTTAGAATTAAAAAAAGAAAGACAAGAAAGATATAAAAAAATGTATGGGGAACAAGACTATAGTACAGAAAAACACATACATTACCAACAAAAAGTAGTTAATCAAACTGAAGTAAGTAACAAAGATTTAAAAAAGCAAAATGTTGAAGAAACAGAAAAACCACAAATCGGAACAATACAATCTGCTATACATTTGGTAAAAGAATTATATAGTGATATACCAAAAAGGCAAGAATATAAAGAAATGACTAAAAAAGATATATTAGCAATTTTATTAACAATAATTGCAGTAATAATATTAGGAGTAATATTATGGTTTATCCCATTTACAAATGGATGGATGAGAGAGATACTATTTGAAAACCCTATTTCTCAAGCAATTGGAAAATTATTTTTTAAATAAAAAATAAAAAAATTGTAAAAATTCGCTATAATAACCAAATTTGTATTGACAACCTAAATTCTTTAGGGTATAATGTATACTGTTATCGGGTTATCCCACATACATACAGTACGTATGCCGGAAGGAGGGGAATGTTAAATGTCAGAGATTAAAGTAAATGATGGAAATATAGAAGAAGCCTTAAGAAGATTCAAAAGGCAATGTGCAAGAAATGGAGTTATGCAAGAAGTGCGTAAAAGAGAACATTATGAAAAGCCTAGCGTAAAAAGAAAGAAAAAATCAGAGGCTGCAAGAAAAAGAAAATTTTAATAGCAAAATATGGGGAAGTTAGTATATGTACTTAAACTTCCTTTTTGTTTTAAATTGAATAAAAAGTAAATAAAAGTAAAAAATAAAATGTAAATAAAGGAGGAAAAAACATGGAATATCAAGTTAAGGAGTTAAAAGAAGGAGTAAAACTTCATCTTATTCATAATGATAAATTCAAAACTAATTTAGTGTCTATTTTTATAACATCAAAACTAACCAGAGAAGATGTTACAAAAAATGCATTAATACCCGCAATATTAAGAAGAGGATCTAAAAACATGCCAACTCAAAAAGAAATAAGTGAAATGTTAGAAGATATGTATGGAGCAACATTTAACTGTGGTATAGATAAAAGAGGAGATAATCAAGTACTAAAATTTTATATAGAAAGTATAAATGACACATATTTACCAGAAAATGAAGAAAATATGTTAAATAAAACAATAAATGAAATATTAGAGATAGTATTTGATCCATATCTAGAAAATGGAGCATTTTCAAATCAATATTTAGAACAAGAAAAAAATAATATAAAACAATTAATAGATGCAAAAATAGATAACAAAGCAAAATATGCACTAGATAGATGTACAGAAGAAATGTATAAAGACAAAACATATAGTTTATATAAATATGGTTATGTAGAAGATTTACAAAATATAAATCCAAAAAATCTATATGACCATTACAAAAAAATAATAGAAAATGCTAAAATAGATATTTTCATATCAGGAAACATAGATAAAAATTTAGTACAAAATATAGAACAACTTGG
>CANRBI010000068.1 GCA_947628775.1 uncultured Clostridia bacterium | reverse complement strand
TTTTTGGGGGTAAGGGGGAACTATGCCCTTTTTATTTATTTCGGTTTCATTTTTCTTACTTTTATTTTCAAATTAATCTATCTCCTTTACTAATATAATATCCAAAAAAAAGAAAAATATTCATAAAAATAAAAAAACAAAAAAAGGTACACATAAAACAAAAAACAAAAACAAAAAAAGTAGAAAAAAATTATGAAAAAAAAACAGATGTGAATAAAATAAAAATAAAAAATCAACAAAAATCAATTATCCCCAAAGTTATCCACAGTTTCCACAACCATTTTTCCACAACATTCGAAAAAAAGTAAACTAAAAACAGGAAACATAAAACGAAAAAAATAACATAATAACTAGAAAAAACAAATTATCATAAAAAATCACAAAAAAGGCAAAAAATAAACTAAAATAACAAAACAAAAACAAACCCAAAAAGAAAAAATAAAAAATAAAAAAACAAAATCACATATTATGTCAAAATAAATATAATATAATAAATGCAAAAAAGCAGGAAGTGTAAAAAATGATAGAAAAATGGAAACAAAAAATCAAATGTAAAATACTAAAAAGATGCCTAGAACAAAATGACATAAACAAAACACAATTACAGCAAATAATACAAGAAGGAGCAATACTAATAGATGTAAGAAGTCCACAAGAATACAAAGAAGAACACATAAATGGAGCAATAAACATACCATTATATGAAATAAAAAAACAAATAAAAACAAAAATACCAGAACCAACCCAAAAAATAATAGTATATTGTGACAAAGGAGGCAGAAGCAAAAAAGCACAAAAAGAACTCGAAAAACTAGGATATCAAAAAATATACAACCTATATGGACGGACTAGAAGGATAACGAAAATCACTTTACTTTTAAACAAAAATATGGTAAAATAAACAAAACAAAAAATGGAGGAAAACAAATGCAAAACGAAAACAGGCAAAAATACATCAGAAACTTCAGCATAATAGCCCATATAGACCATGGAAAATCAACATTAGCAGATAGACTAATCGAAATGACAGGAGTTCTCTCTAAAAGGGAAATGGAAAGTCAAGTATTAGATAATATGGATATAGAAAAAGAAAGAGGTATAACCATAAAATCACAAGCTGTAAGAATGAAATACAAAGCAAAAGATGGAAATGAGTATACCTTTAATTTAATTGACACACCAGGACATGTAGACTTCAACTACGAAGTATCAAGAAGTCTAGCCGCATGTGACGGAGCAATTTTAGTAGTAGACAGCACCCAAGGAGTAGAAGCACAAACACTAGCAAATGTCTACCTAGCAATAGATAACAATCTAGAAGTATTACCAGTAATAAACAAAATAGACCTACCAAATGCAAGACCAGAAGAAGTAAAAAAAGAAATAGAAGAAATAATAGGAATACCAGCCCAAGAATGTCCATGCATATCAGCAAAATCAGGACTAAATGTAGAAGAAGTACTAGAAAAAATAGTAACAGAACTACCACCACCACAAGGAAACGAAAACGCAAAAACAAAATGCCTAATATTCGACTCGTACTATGATAACTACAAAGGAGCAATAGCATATGTAAGAGTAAAAGACGGAAAAGTAAAAATAGGAGACGAAATAATACTAATGGCAACAAAAAAAGCATACACAGTAACAGAAGTAGGATACTTTACACCAGGCTCATATATGCCAACAGACGAAATAAAAGCCGGAGAAGTAGGATATATAGCAGCAAGTGTAAAAAACCTATCAGACATACATGTAGGAGACACAGTAACACTAAAAGAAAACCCTGCAGAAGAGCCACTAAAAGGATATAAACAAGTAACACCAATGGTATATTGTGGACTATACCCAGTAGATGGAAGTGACTACGAAAACCTAAAAATAGCACTAGAAAAACTACAACTAAATGACGCAGCACTAACATATGAACCAGAAACATCAGCAGCACTAGGATTTGGATTCAGATGTGGATTTTTAGGACTACTACACTTAGAAATAATAGAAGAACGAATAGACAGAGAATTTGACCTAGGCCTAATAACAACAGCACCATCAGTAATCTACAAAGTACACAAAACAACAGGAGAAATCCTTGACATATACAATCCAACAGAACTACCAACACCACAAGAAATATCATATATAGAAGAACCATTTGTAACAGCAAACATATTCTTACCAAAAGACTATGTAGGAAATGTAATGGACATATGTCAAAAAAGAAGAGGAATATATATAGACATGCAATACTTAGACGAAAACAGAGTAACACTAATATACGAAATGCCACTAAACGAAATAATATACGACTTTTTTGACAACCTAAAATCAAAAACAAAAGGATATGCCTCATTTGACTATGAATTCAAAGAATACAGAAAATCAGACCTAGTAAAACTAGATATATACATCAACAATGAACAAGTAGACGCACTAAGTTTTATACTACACAAAGACAGAAGCTATGAGAGAGGCAAAAAAATGGTAGAAAAACTAAAAAATGAAATACCAAGAAAACTATTCAAAATACCAATACAAGCAGCAATAGGAGGAAAAATAATAGCAAGAGAAACAATATCAGCAATGAGAAAAGACGTATTAGCCAAATGCTATGGAGGAGATGTAACCAGAAAGAAAAAACTCTTAGAAAAACAAAAAAGAGGCAAAAAGAAAATGAGAGAAATAGGAAATGTAGAAGTCCCACAAGAAGCATTTTTATCAGTACTAAAATTAGATGACGAATAAAAGAAAGAGGAAAAAGCATGGAAGAAAAAACATATAATGATCAAATAGAAGGAAGAAACAGTGTACTAGAACTATTACAAAGTGAAAAAGACATAAACAAAATCTACATAACAAAAGGAGAAAAACACGGTTCAATCAACAAAATAATACAACTTGCAAAACAAAAGAAAATAATAATAGTAGAAAAAGACAAAAAACAAATGCAACAAATAGCACAAACACCAAACTATCAAGGAGTAATAGCAACAGTACCACCATATGAATACTGTGAAATAGAAGACATACTAAAAAAAGCCAAAGACCAAAATGAGCCACCATTTGTACTAATATTAGACGGAATAGAAGACCCACACAACCTAGGCTCAATAATAAGAACAGCCGAAACAGCTGGAATACACGGAATAATAATTCCAAAAAGAAGAGCAGCAACAGTAAACAGCACAGTAGCAAAAGTATCAGCAGGAGCCATACAATATATGAAAATTGCAAGAGTAACAAATATATCAGAAGCAATCCAAAAACTAAAAGATGAAGGACTATGGATATGTGGAACAGACATAGAAACACAAAAATATTACACAGAACAAGACCTAACAGGACCACTAGGAATAGTAATAGGAAACGAAGGACAAGGAATAAGTGATAAAGTCAAAAAGAACTGTGACTTTTTAGTAAAAATACCAATGAAAGGAAAAATAACATCACTTAATGCCTCAGTATCAGCAGGAATAATAATATATGAAGCAGTAAAACAAAGAAAATAAAAAATACTATTGAATAAAAACCAAAATAAGGATATAATATAACTATATAATCTTAATTAAGGAGGAAAAAGATGTTAGCCCAAAAAAGAAAAAAATTAATAATAATAATCACAACATCAGTAATAGCACTAATAGCTATAATAGCAACACTAATAATATTATATATAAAAACAGATATGTTCAAACCAAATTCAAAACTATTTGCAAAATACATTGTACAAAATATAGAATATATTGACAACATACTAAAATCAGAACCAAGTGAAATAGAACAAACAATAGAACAAAACAAAATAACATCAAATCTAAAATCAACAATTGAATACATAGACAACAACAATGATAGTGAAAACTCAATAAACAAAGCAGAATTAGACATAACAGGACAATCAGATCAAACATCACAATATAGATATGAAGACATCAGATTAGCATATGAAAATGAAGACATAGCAAAAATGGAATACATACAAAATGAAGATTTATATGGAATAAGACCAGATGGAATAAAACAATTTGTAACAATAAAAAATGAAAACATAGATGAACTAACACTAAAAACAGGACTATCAAAAGAAGACATAGCATTACTAACAACAATATTTAACCAAACCAAAATATCAAGCTTTATAAACTTTACACCAAATGAAGTAGAAGTACTAACAAGCACATATTTAAGCATATTAACACAAAACACAAACAAAACAAACTTCGAAAAAAAATCAGGACAAAAAATAATGGTAAATGGAAAATCAGTTGATGCAACAGGATATGCACTAAAACTAAGCAAAGAGCAATTTAACAACCTAATAATAAAAATACTTGAAAGAATATCAAATGACGAAATAATCCTAGGAAAAGTTGACAACTTACAAACAACACTAGAAAACTATAAAATAAAAATAGATGAAGAAAAATCACTAAGAACACTATTTACAGAAAAAATAAAACAACAAATAGAAGAAATAGAAAACAACAACATAGGTCAAGAAGAAACACAAATAATAGTATATGTAAACAATGGACAAACAGTAAAAACAGAAGTAAAAATACCAGACAATGAACTAACAATAGATTTATTCGGAGAAGGAAAATCAGCAATGCAATTTACAAATGTAGTAACACTAGACAACAAAACAAAACAAACAGACCTAACATTACAAAACACAACAACACCAACAACACAAGAAATGCAAATAAAATACATGTTACAAGATGGAGGAGAAGAAACAAACACATTAGACTTACAAATCTCAAGAAATATACAAGACAAAAAAATCAACAACACATATGGACTACGCTATTATTTAGAAGGAAACGAAGCAAAAATAAAAGTAAACCAATATCTAACACCTGTAAACGAATTTGAAAATAAAATAGAATTAGTAACAGGAGAAAACAACTACACACTAAACGAATTAGAACAATCAAATGCACAAGCAATAATAAACATAATAAACAATAACAACAATGAACAAATAGAAAAAATACTAGAAAGAATAAAACTAGAAGATATAAACAAAATGCTAAAAGACTTAGGAATATTAAAAGAAAGTGAAATTCAATTCAAGAAAGAAGAAGAAGAAGTCGTAACAGAAGCGGAAAGAACAAGATTCAACTCAGAACTATCACTATTCTTAGGAAAAGAAGTAGAAGCAGACAGCATAAAACAACTACTTGAAGTAACAAACGAAACACTAGAAAATGCACAAATAATATATGATGAAGAATCAACAAGAACACCAAAACCATTAAAAGCCTTCATAATAAATATAAAAAGAGAAGCTGGAAATGAACAACAAAAACAAGAACTTCTAAAAGTATTAGAAGAAAACAAAAATGAAAAATTCACAATAACAATGACAAGTGATGAAAACACAAAACTAATAAATAAAATAACAATAATGTCAAACAAATATATTGAAGGAAATCAATAAAGAAAAAAGAAGAAAAATCTATACAAATAAAAATAGAGTTTTCTTCTTTTTTTGCGAAATTAAGCCCAAAAGAAAAGCCTAAATTACATAAAAAATTACAATAAAAAAACAAACAAAAAAATTTTTTAAAAAATTTTCAAAAAAAGTGTTGACAAAGGTTTTAAAAGATAGTATAATACAAATTGTTCACGCCCAATAGCGAGAACAAAGTACATTGAAAAGTAAACAATAAAATCCTTTAGAGAATAAACCTAAACGGTAATTTTCAAAAAAGAAAAAGTAC
>CANRBI010000067.1 GCA_947628775.1 uncultured Clostridia bacterium | reverse complement strand
TATAATTAATTTCTGGGGGTAAGGGGGAACTATGCCCTTTTTTCTTATTTTTATAAATTTTTCTTTCAAACTATTATCCCTTTCTTTTTTATATTTTTTTGCATCTTGTATAATATTATAAACTATTTTTATTAAAAAATCTATATAAGTTGAAAATTTTTTTATTTTATGGGTATTCATTGACCTTTGATTTGTTTTTGATGTATAATATACTATATTTACGGTATATAATGTATTTAAGAAAGGTTGTGAAATTATGTTTGAAAAATATATTGATAGTTATAAATATGAGATGATTCGTGAATTACAGAAAATTATTTCAGTTCGTAGTGTTTCTGAGGATTGTGATGATGAAAATAATATGCCTTTTGGAAAAAAAGCAAATGAGGCTTTGGTTCAATTTCTTGAACTTGCTGATAGGCTTGGTTTTAGGACTAAAAATGTTGATGGTTATTGTGGCTATGCAGAGTTTGGCAAAGGAGAAGAGTTAATTGGTATTATTGGTCATTTAGATGTTGTTCCTGAAGGAGAAGGTTGGTCTTATCCTCCTTTTTCTGGTACAGTTCAAGATGGTAAAATATATGGTAGAGGTGCTATTGATGATAAAGGTCCTGTTATTAGTAGTTTATATGCTATGAAGGCTGTTATGTCTTATGTGGAGGATAATAATTTGTCTTTAAATAAGCGTGTTCGTTTGATTGTTGGGCTTGATGAAGAAACTGATTGGAAATGTATTGAATATTATAAAGAACATGAAGAGATTCCTTCTGTTAGTTTTAGTCCTGATGCTGATTTTCCATGTATTTATGCTGAAAAAGGTGTTTTGACTGAACATGTTGAAATGGATTATGCTGAATTTTTGGGGTCTTCTTCAGGGAAAATTGTTATTGAGTCTATTGATGATGATGATAATAAGGTTAATGTTGTTCCTAAGTTTTGTAGGTGTGTTTTAAAACTTGATACAGATGCTATAAATCAAGTTGAGGCTTTGCGTGTTTTAGAAGATTTGTATGATGGTGATTTTTTGGTTAGTGATTCTAGTGATTTTGAGTTATCTTGTATTGGTAATGACCGTTTGGAAATTACTTCCTATGGAGTTCAAGCACATGCTGCACATCCTGATATGGGTGTTAATGCTATTTCTAATTTGTTAGTGTTACTTTATAGATTTTTCCAAATATATGATGTTCAAGTTCCTCTTTTGTCTTTTTTTGGTAAAAATATTGGAACTGATTTTACTGGTGATTTGTGTGGAATTTCATGTGAAGATGAGAGTGGTAATTTGACTTTGAATGTTGGGCAATTAAAGTTTGATGATAATAAAATGACTATTGGTCTTAATATACGTGTACCTGTTTTTACAGATTTGAAAAAGGTTCATAGTGATATTGAAATGTTGGTTTCTAATTATTCTTATTTGAAAGTTTTAGAACCTGTTTTTATGGAACCTCTTTATATTTCAAAAGATAATGATTTAGTAAAAACTTTGTGTGGTGTTTATAATGAAGTTACTGGTTCTAATGAAGAACCAATTGCCATTGGTGGAGCTACTTTTGCAAGGGCTTTTCCTAATTGTGTTTCTTTTGGTGCTAATTTGCCTGGGCAAAAAGATATGTGCCATCAGACTGATGAGTTTATTACAGTTGATAATTTGATTTTGGCTTGTGAGGTGTATGCAAGGGCTATAAAGAAGTTGGTGCTTTAGGAGTGGTGTGAAGGATGTAAAATGTAGGAAGTAGCAATTTTTAAGAAATTATTCCATTAAAGAAATACGTATTTATTACTCTTCCTGTAATTACATCTATATTCACATAACTACCGTTATTAAGCACAACTGTATAATAAAATTTATTTTCATTATCATATTTTAAATAGCATTCACCTTTTATAACTTTTGAAGAAGCGTTAGATGTAAATATTTGGTCAGCATGTTTTTGTGCTAAATCTAATGCTGTCTTTTTTACATCATTAATATTAACATTATTTGTAATTTCTAAATTGTTATAAATAAAATTGTCAGAATCAGTAAATTCTGAATCACTATGGTCATTTTCTTTTATTTTTGCATTTTCCATATCAATTGAAAACATTGTATTATTAACAATTGCCATATCAAGCATTTGATATATATTAAATATCATGCCATTATTATCCTTGTTTAATGTATCATAATTAAAATTATCAATATAAAACGATAATGATGGATATTTTTGTTCAAGATAATTTGAGATTGTTTTATAATAACTTAATATTTCTTCTTTATTTTCTTGTCTTTTATTTTCAATTAATTCATCTGTATAATATAAATTATTCGAAATTTTATTGTATTTTCTTTCTTGTATATTTGATATAGAGGTATTTACAATTACGCTTGGAAAAGTTTTTACAACTCCTATAATAATCATTAGAATGCTTAATGCAATTAAAATGCCAATTATTAGCTTTTTGATAGTTTTATTTTTTACTTTTAATAATATGATTGAAATACATAGTAATAACAAAATAGTAACAATTATTCCCATTTATACATTTCCTTTCTATCTATATAATGTTTTTTATTAATATTTTATAATTATTATATCAATTTTTTATTTTTTTCACAATGGGATTATAAATTTTTTTGATTTATGTGTAAGTTTGTATTATATTTGGGAAATTTTAAAAAACCTAAGTTGATTTTGTTTAATTTCAACTTAGGTTTTATTGAGCATTTATAGTTTTACTTCTTTTCATTAGGTAAATTCGACAAAGGTATCTTTATTTTCACTTGATTTATGGAGCTAAGGAAACGCGGAACCCTCTATTGCTAGCCTCACCCCCATCATAGGAACCCGCATTAAACACACCAGCATTACTTTTGTCACTTGAAGCTCCACTACGAAGAACAAACGGAAAGGAACTACGAACCACACAACAACCGTCCTCAAACCAACTCTCGTCCTCATACCAACTCTCATCAGTTTCTCGCCTAACCTCCTTTGTCATATCCCCTGTTTTACTTACTGTATATATTATATCTCCATTATCTGTTTGTGTTCCGTTTTCATATGCTGTTGCCCATTTTGTACTTGAGTTTCCTTTTCTTGCCCATGATGATGAATATGAATTGCTCCAATATTGTGCTTTTGTATCAAAAGCTGCCAAATATTCATTTGCTCCTCCACTTAAATCATATATTCCATATATATTTCCTGTTGTACTTGCCATTTGTCCTGCTGCTGTGTCATATTGATTTATTGTTGAATCTGATTCTTCAGCCTTGACACTATCTCCAGCTATTCCTGTTACACAATTTTTATTATTATTTATATATATCTCGTGCCCATTTCTTCCGTATTGACTATGAGTTAAGCAAGCTACTGCTCCCCATTCACTATTTTTTATTAAGTGACTACTCATTCTACTTGCATAACTTTTGCCGTTATCATACATTTCGCCTACAGAAGAATTTCTAGCAGATTGCACTGATGGCTTACTCTGGTACGAATAACTTGATTGTCTTTGTTGAGTTAATGTTGCGTCTGTGTAACTCATTTCATATTTTGCTACCCAGAATCCTGCTAGGTCACTATCCCAGCCTCCGTTATCATAATTATTATCTGTATTTTTCATAAATGCTGGGTGTACTATATATGATTTTCCTCCTGATGTTACTGTTATTATTCCACTATCTAATGCATATTTTTGTGTTCCTTCTGCATCTACTATTCCTCTCGCGTCTTCATATCCAGTTACTACTTGTCTTGTTTCATCTTGGTAGTATGTTATTCTATATGCGAATCTTGGTATCCATACAAAATAGCTTCCGTCTGAGTATTTTGCATTTGCCCAATGACTATTTTTATTGTCTTCTGTTCCTGTTCCTGCTGTATAACTATACCAGCTTGAATCTCCTGTTGTTGTTTCACTTTCTGATGTACCGTCCCATTTTACTGGGGTTAATGGTGATTCATTTCCTACCACTGGTGCATTTGGACTTGAGATTACACTATTACTTGTATTTAACCAAACTACATCTATTGTTCCATATGCTGTTGAAAATTCTCCTGTTAGTTGTATTTCTGTTGTTTCTACTTCATATGTTTTTGGATTTCCAGCTTTGTCTGTTATTGTGAAGTGATATGTTGCATTTTCTGTTACTGTGAATTTGGTTTTTCTTGTTGTCGCTGTTGTTTCTTCTCCTGATTGTTTTGTTATATTTTCTTTGTCTGTTGTTTCTATACTTTTTATTCCGTTTTCATCTGTTCCTGTTATTTCTATTGTTACTGATTTTTTATCTGCTGCTGTAGTTTTTGTATGACTTGCTGTTGGTAGTTTTTTATCTACATTTGTTACCTGTACTGTGTATGGTTTTGAGATATTTCCTAGTGTGTCTTTTGCCCATGCATAATATGTTCCTACATCATATTTTGTGTCACTTGTCCATTCTCCTGCTGTTTTTTCTTTCCACACATCTTCTGGTATTTGTTCTTTTGTATTTTGGTCTGATGTTGTTATTGCATATGCTGCTAGTCCTGCTATTCCTTGGTCTGTTGCTTGTACTGTTATTGCTTTGTCTGTATTTGTTAGTCCTGCTGGAGCTGATGCTGATGTTATTGTTGGTGGTTTTTTGTCTATGTTTGTTACTTGAGCTGTTGCTACTCTATCTCCTTCTCCTTGTCCATCAGTGTCTATTGTTTTTGCATATATTGTACAGTTGTCTTTTACTTTGAATCCATCTGTTCCAAATGTGTAGTTTGTCCAGTTTATACTTTCTTGTTCTGATCCTACTGCTTCTGTTGGTTCTACTTTGTATTGGTTTGTTAAACCTGCTCCTGTTGTTGGATATGTTATTTTTATTGTTACATCTTGGTTTGTGTTATTTGTGTTTGTTACATTTATTTGTGGTTTTGTTATATCTTTTGTTTCTATACTTGCTGTTTGTGATATTTTTGGTCCATTTCCTAGTACATCTGTTGCTTGTGTTCTTACATCATATTTTACTCCTAACGTTAGTTTTGATATTGTTGCTGTTGTTCCTTTAAATGTTTCCCATTCACTCCATTGTTCTTTTGAATGTTCCTTGTATGAGTATTGGGTATTTGCTGTGTTTATTCCTGCTCTGTTGTTATCTTTTTGATTAAATGTTACTGTTATACTATTTGTTGTTGATTCTAGTCCTGGTGCTGAGTCGTCTGGTTGTTCGTTATCTAGGTAAAATGGTCCTGTTTTGTCTATTGTTTTATTTCCTAGTTCGTCTTCTGCTACTGCCCATACATACCAGTTGTCTCCTGTTCCTTCGCTTTGTGTTGCCTCTCCTTTGTTTGTGTATGTTTTTGTAAATTCTGTTGGAGCTTGGGCTGTTCCTATATTTGTTTCTTGTCTCCATACATATTTTAAACTACTATCATTTATTGCTGTTTCTTCTTCATCTGTTACTGTTATTGTTGTTTTTTGACTTTGTTTGTATTCTACTTCTGTTTGTGGTTCAAATGTTATTTTTGGTCCTTTGTTGTCAAATTTGTATGTTGCATATGTTGTTGAATCTCCTGTATTTCCTGCTACATCTTGTAGTGATAATGCTTGTACATGTAGATAGTATGTTCCTGTTAGGTCTTTCTTTTCTGGTAAACTTACTGTTACTTTTTGTTTTCCTGCTTCTTCTACCTGTATTGTTGTTTGAGTATCTTCTATACTTGACCATGCTGGATCATTGTCGTCTTGGGTCCATGTGTATTTTATTGTGTATGTTCCTGTTTGTAGTCCACTTGTGTCATCTCCTATTGATACTTTTGCTATATG
>CANRBI010000066.1 GCA_947628775.1 uncultured Clostridia bacterium | reverse complement strand
TCACCTTTGTGTGCTAATTCTCTGAAGCATACACGGCAAATACCATATTTTCTTATATAAGCATGTGGTCTACCACATAATTTACATCTGTTGTATTCTCTTGTTTTGTATTTTTGTGGTCTAGCTTGTTTTACTTTCATTGATTTTTTAGCCATTGTTCTTTTTTTCCTCCTTAACTTTTTTAAGAAATACAACTTTTTTTACATAAAATATATGTTGTATTCTATTCTCTTTATATAGTTTTAAGTTCATTACTTACAGCTAAATTAATTTTTGAAAGGCATTCCCATAAGTTTTAGTAACTCTTTTGCTACTTCATCTGTTTTAGCAGTAGTTACAAATATGATATCCATTCCTCTGATTTTGTCAACTTTATCATATTCTATTTCTGGGAATATTAGTTGTTCTTTTACACCCATTGAGTAATTTCCTCTTCCGTCAAAAGAATCTGCTGATACTCCTCTGAAATCTCTAACTCTTGGAAGTGCTACATTGAATAGTTTGTATACAAAGTCATACATTTTATCAGCTCTTAGTGTTACTTTACATCCAATGTTAACTCCTTCTCTTAATTTAAAAGCTGCTATTGATTTTCTAGCTTTTGTTATAACAGGTCTTTGTCCTGTAATTTGTGTTAAATCATTCATAGCATTTTCTAATGCTTTTGGATTTTCTTTTATATCTCCTAAACCAATATTGATTACTACTTTATCAATTTTTGGTACTTGCATAACTGATTTATAATTGAATTTTTTCATTAATGCTGGAACTACTTCTTTTTCATATTGTTCTCTTAATTTTTCCATTTTGAATAATTCCTCCTTTCTTCATACTATTTTAGTTTTGCACCGCATTTTTTGCAAATACGTATTTTTTTATCTTTTTCCATGCTATAACCTACTCTTGTTGCTTTTCCACATTTTGGGCATACTACATTTACTTTTGAACTAGGTATTGCACATTCTACTGATAAAATTCCACCCTCTTCACCTTGTTTTCTGGCTTTTACATGTTTTTTTCTGATATTTACATCTTTTACAATAACTTTGTCTTTTTTTGGTATTACTTCTAGTACTTCTCCTGTTTTGTCTTTGTCATTTCCTGATAAGACTTTTACTGTATCGCCTTTTTTTATTCTCATGAGAGTTTTCCCTCCTTTTTTAGTTTTTTATGTTTTCTTTATTATAAAACTTCTGGAGCTAAAGATAATATTTTCATATAATCTTTTTCTCTTAGTTCTCTTGCAACTGGTCCAAAAATACGTGTTCCTCTAGGTGTTTTGTCCTCTTTTATTATAACAGCTGCATTTTCATCAAATTTTATATATGAACCATCATTTCTACGCAATCCTTTTTTTGATCTTACTATAACTGCTTTTACAACATCACCTTTTTTTACAACGCCTCCTGGTGTTGCTGATTTAACAGAAGCAACTATTATATCTCCTATATTAGCAGTTTTTCTGTATGATCCTCCTAAGCATCTAATACACATTAGTTCTTTTGCACCTGTGTTATCAGCTACTTTTAATCTTGTTTGTTGTTGTATCATTTATGGTTCCTCCCTTCTTTTAGTTATAAAATTCTATTTTATTACTGCTTTTTCAATAATTTCTACTACTCTCCATCTTTTATCTTTTGATAGAGGTCTTGTTTCCATGACTTTTACTTTGTCACCTGTATGGCAAGCATTTTCTTCGTCATGTGCTTTTAGTTTATATGTTCTTTTTACAGTTTTTCCATATACTTTATGTCTAACACTTGTTTCTACCGCTACAACAACAGTTTTATCCATTTTGTCAGATATAACTGTACCTATCATAACTTTACGAAGATTTCTTTCTTCCATTATTAAATCCTCCTTCTTTGCCTTCTTCTATTTTGATTAAAAATGGTAAGATGTGCATTTTTGTTGGTCGACGCAAGACGAATATTGAAGTTTGCGGCGGCTTGCAAAAATTTGCAGATATCCATTTCAAACCAAAATGCTTTTATTCAGCTGATTTTACTTCTTTGATTTTTCTTTCTGTTAGTACTGTATTTATTTTAGCTATATCTTTTTTTACTTCTTTTATTTTCATTGGATTATCTAATCCATTTGTAGCTAAACTAAATTTTAATTTGAATAATTCTGATTTTAGTTCACCTAATTCCTTTTCTAAATCTGGTGAAGACATTTCTCTTATTTTATTTATCTTCATCACTTTCACCTACCTTTTCTGTTTCTTTAGCGATAATTTTTGTTTTTATAGGTAGTTTGTTCATCGCTAATCTTAAGGCTTCTCTTGCTGTTTCTTCTGGAACACCAGCTATTTCGAACATTACTCTTCCTGGTTTTACAACAGCTACCCAGTATTCTGGGGCACCTTTACCTTTACCCATACGAGTTCCTATAGGTTTTGATGTTATTGGTTTGTCTGGGAATATTTTAATCCAAACTTTTCCACCTCTTTTTATATAACGTGTCATTGCTATACGGGCTGCTTCTATTTGATTTCCTGTGATTAGTCCTGCTGTTACTGCTTGTATTCCAAATTCTCCTTCTGTTACTTTGTTTCCTCTTGTTGCTTTTCCTCTCATTCTACCTTTTTGCATTTTTCTAAATTTTGTTCTTTTTGGCATTAATGGCATTATTCAGCGCCTCCTTCCACTTTTTTACTTGGAAGAATTTCTCCTTTATATATCCAAACTTTTACACCTATTTTTCCATAAGTTGTGTCTGCTTCAGCAAATCCATAATCTATATCAGCTCTTAAAGTTTGTAATGGAATATTTCCTTCTTTATAAAATTCAGTTCTTGCCATGTCAGCTCCACCTAATCTTCCTGATACAGCTGTTTTTATTCCTAATGCTCCAGCTTTTGTTGCTTTTTGCATACATTGTTTCATAGCACGTCTGAATGAAATTCTTCTTTCTAGTTGTCCTGCAATGTTTTCTGCAACTAATTGTGCATCTGTGTCTATGTTTTTGATTTCAATGATGTTTAGGTTTACATCTTTTTGTATTAATTTTGTAAGTTCTGTTTTTAAACTTTCTGCTCCTGCTCCACCTTTTCCTATTACAATTCCTGGTTTTGCAGTGTATAGATTTACTTTTACGGCTTTTGCAGTTCTTTCTATTTCTATTTTTGAAATACCTGATGCATATAGCTTTTTCTTTAGGTATTTACGTATTTTTTGGTCTTCAACTAAATAGTCTGAAAAGTGTTTAGAATCTGCATACCATTTTGAGTTCCAGTCTTTGATAATTCCAACTCTAACTCCTGTTGGATGTACTTTTTGTCCCATATCCTATTAATCCTCCTTTTCTCTTAACACGATAGTTATATGACTTGTTCTTTTTCTAATTCTTACTGCTGATCCTTTTGCTGCTGGTCTTATTCTTTTTAGTGTTGGTCCTTGGTTTGCATATATTTCAGCAACATATAAGTTTTCAGATTTCATATCATGGTTGTTTTCTGCATTTGCTATTGCTGATTTTAATAATTTTTCGATTATTTCAGATGATGCTTTTGGTGTGAATTTTACTATAGATATTGCTTCTTGAGCGTCTTTTCCTCTTATTAAATCTGAAACAATTTTTACTTTTCTAGCTGATATTCTTGCGTATTTAAGAGTTGCTTTTGCTTCTTTTACAGCATTTTCTTGTTCTTGCACTTTATTTACCTCCTTAACTTAAGTTAGGGTTTATACCCTTTAAAAGTTTATCTCTTATTTTGATTTTGTTGTTTTTTCTCCTGCATGACCTCTGTATGTTCTTGTTGGAGCAAATTCTCCTAGTTTGTGTCCAATCATTTCTTCAGTGATGTAAATTGGTACATGTTTTCTTCCATCATGAACAGCTATTGTGTGTCCAACCATTTGAGGATATATTGTAGAAGCTCTTGACCATGTTTTTAGAACTTCTTTTGCTCCTGTTTCATTCATCTTTTCTATTCTTTGTAATAATTTTTCTTGAACAAAAGGTTTTTTCTTACTTGATCTAGACATGTGTTTTATGTCCCCCTTTCCTTACCTTATTTTCTTCTCTTAACTATAAATTTATTTGTGCTCTTCTTTTTGTTTCTAGTTTTGTATCCTAGTGCTGGTTTACCCCAAGGTGTTAATGGACCTGGGTGTCCGATTGGTGCTCTACCTTCACCACCACCATGTGGGTGATCTACTGGGTTCATAACAGAACCTCTAACTTCTGGTCTCCATCCCATGTGACGTTTTCTTCCTGCTTTTCCTAGTTTTACGTTTTCATGGTCTGAGTTTCCTATTACTCCGATTGTTGCTCTACATTTTGTTAGTATTAATCTCATTTCTCCTGAAGGTAATCTTACATGTGAATATTTACCTTCTTTTGCCATTAATTGTGCACTTTGTCCAGCTGTTCTTACTAATTTTCCTCCTTGTCCTGGGTTTAGTTCGATGTTGTGAATTAGTGTACCTACTGGTATGTTTGATATTGGCATACAGTTTCCTGGTCTGATATCAACTGATTCTCCTGATATTACTTTGTCTCCATCTGTTAATCCTTGTGGTGCTATTATATATGATTTTTCTCCATCTTCATATTGGATTAGTGCTATGTTTGCACTTCTGTTTGGATCATATTCTATTCCTAGAACTGTTGCTTCCATATTATCTTTTTTTCTTTTAAAATCTATAATTCTGTATTTTTGTCTGTTTCCTCCACCTTGATGTCTAACTGTTATTCTACCATATGAGTTTCTTCCTGCTTTTTCTTTCTTTTTTGCTAATAAAGATTTTTCAGGAGTTTTCTTTGTGATTTCTGCGAAATCTGAAACTGTCATATTTCTTCTTGATGGTGTATATGGTTTAAAATGTTTCATTCCCATTTTTGTTCTCTCCTTTAATTTTTATTTATGGATTTTTTCCTGCTCCATCTGCAGATATTCTTTATTTTCCGGGTTCTTTCCCGATATTTTAAGTTAAATTAAGCTCCCATAAATTCTTCAATAGAATCTTTGTATTTTTTAGAAACTTTAACTTCTTTTCCACCTTTTGCAAGGTATGTTACTTCTGATGGGTTTGTATCTATTGTAACAATAGCTTTTTTCCAGTCAGATGTTTTACCTACATGGTATCCTACTCTTTTTTTCTTTCCATTTACATGCATTGTATTTACTTTTAGTACTTTTACATTGAATAATTTTTCAACTGCTTGTGCTATTTGAACTTTTGTTGCTTTTTTGTGTACTTTAAAAGTGTATTTACCTTCTTGTAATTGGTCATTACTTTTTTCAGTAACTATTGGTGCAACTATAATTTCTTCTGGTGACATTATGCATACACCTCCTCTATTTTCTTAACAGTGTCTAATGGTAAAATTAGGTTTGTGTATTTTAATAAGTCAAATACATTTATATTGTTTAATAGGATTGTTTTTACTCCTTCTATGTTTCTTGATGACATATATACATTGTTGTTTTTTTCTGGTAAAACAATTAATGTTTTTCCTTCAACTTTAAGGTCTGATAATGCTTTTACCATTGTTTTTGTTTTAACTTCTTTTACTTCTAATTTATCTACTACTGTTAATTCTTTTTCTAATACTTTTGAACTTAAGATTGATTTTATTGCTAATCTTCTTTCTTTTTTATTAACAGAATATTTGTATGAACGAGGTTTTGGACCTAAAGCTATACCACCTTTTACCCATTGTGGTGCTCTTATACTTCCTTGTCTTGCTCTACCTGTTTCTTTTTGTCTCCATGGTTTTTTACCACCACCACGTACTTCTGCTCTTGTTTTTGTGCTTTGTGTACCTTGACGTTGG
>CANRBI010000065.1 GCA_947628775.1 uncultured Clostridia bacterium | reverse complement strand
AAAAAATAAAACATAAAAGAAGAAGGGAGCGATTTTTATGAAAATAAAAATAACAGGAAAGGAACTAAAGATAACAGAAGCAATAAATGATTACATTGAAAAAAAGTTAGATAGAATAGACAAATACTTTGAAGACGCACAAGCAGATGTTACTTTAAGAACAGAAAAAAATGAACAAATAGCAGAAATATGTGTACTAGCAAATGGAGAAAAATTCAGAGCAGTAACAGAAGACAAAGACCTATATGCCTCAATAGACAAAGACATAGACATACTAGAAGGACAAATAAGAAAATCAAAAACAAAAAAAGAAAGAATGCTAAGAGACGGAACAATAAAAAATCTAGAAGTAAACTCAAACGAAATAACAGAAATAACAAACGAAATCATCAAAACATCATACTATGAAATAAAACCAATCACACCAGAAGATGCAGTACTAAAACTAAAAGAGCAACCAACACACAATTTCTTAGTATTTATCAACGTAGAAACAGGAAAAGTAAACGCAATACACAAACTAAAAGACGGCAAAAACTATGGACTAGTAGAACCAGAAGCATAATACATATTAACAATAAAAAAATTAAAAAATTTTTTAATTACATATTGTTTTTTAAAAAAAAATAATATATACTTTTACTAAATAAAATAAAAGGAGAAAATAAAATGGATGAAAATCAAAAGAAAAAATTAAACGAAACAGGAAATGAACTAAAGAACGAAACATTAGACACAATGAAAAATGTAAAAGACACAGTAAAAAACATTAATATCAAGGAGGAAGCACAAAACAGTAAAAGCTATCTATCTGATTTAATACAAAATCCAATTGAAAAAATTAAAAGTATAGCTAATGACAATACAAACAAACACTTTAAAACAGCAATCTTTTTACTTATTATATGGACAATTATAACATTTATAAACGCAATATATATATATAAGTATGGTTTTTCATATTTTACAAGAAATATAGGAAGTATATTAAAACTAACAATAGTTCCAATTTTATCCGTAATATTATTATCAGTAATAATACTACTAGTAAATCAAAAAAACAAAAAATCTTTAACAACAGTAATTACAACAGTTATAACCGCAAAACTACCAATCATATTAGCAGACGTAATAGGATTATTAGACTTAATATCAAGTTCAGCATCTAGAATAACAGGACCAATCTCAAGCTTTTTAAGCGTTATATCAACATTATTTATCTTCTTTGGAATAAAAAGCTTATTAAATATAGAAGATGAAAGAGAATCTATCAATAAATTTGCAATAACAATAGCACTATTCTATGTAGCAAGATTTATAATATCATTTCTTGGAATAACAGTTAGCTTACTATAAAATATACTACAAAAAAATAAAAATTATATATGAATAAAAAAGGCAGGAACTCAAATCCTGCCTTATGTATTTTATAAACCTATAAAATATAAAAAGCAAAACTTAAAATCCCGCCACAATCTAAACTAAAAAAACCACTATAGTCTATACAAAAACTATTTCATTTGGCTTTCAACTTGTTGTATCATTTTTCTAACCATATTTCCACCTATTTTACCAGCATCTTTAGCAGAAATATCACCATTATATCCGTCTTTAAGAGTTACACCAACTTCTGAAGCAACTTCATATTTGAATTTATCTAAAGCTGACATAGCTTCTGGAACTAATTTTTTGTTATTATTTGTCATTATATTTCACCTCCTGCAAATATAAATTTCTAGAAAAAAACATTTGCTTTTTCTAATACTATCATTTGCACTTTAAAAAAAAATAATCAGGAAATTTTTTCTATAAAAAACAAAAATATTACAAAAATATTACAAAAATATTAACTTTTTATTACAAGTAATAAAAATGTTGATTTTAGTATTAAAATGGAGTAAAATAAAATATAGAATAATATTTTATGGCAAAAAAATAAAGGAGGAATTTACAATGGCAACAAACCCAATGCAAAGAAAAGCAAGATTATCATTTTTCTTAGGAATGTTTTTAATGTTACTAATCACAGGAAGTATAATAGCACTACTAATATTAAGGTTAAATACATACATACAAAAAGACAATGAAGAAAAAGATTTATTAATCAAAGTAGCAGTACTAAAAGAAGACGTAAAATCAGGACAAATAATAACAAAAGATATGCTACAAGATGATGTAGAAGTTAACAAAAAAACATTACCAGAAAATGCAATAGGAAAATCTGACATGATAAAAAACTATTATTTAAAAGACAAAGAAGGTAATGAATTAAAAACAAGATATGATGAAGACGGAAATGCAACTCTATACATAAATAAAGACGGAAAAGACTATGACGTAATCCAAGAAAAAATAGATAAACAAGATAGATATTTTATACAAGATGACAATGGAAACAAACAATACATTGAATTAAATAATATACCAATAGTAGCAAAAGTAAACATGCTAAAAAATACTGTATTAACAAGAGAAACAATAACACAAGGAAATGATACAACATCTGACGATGTAAGAAAACAAGAATACAATGTAATAGTATTACCAACTCAAATCCAAACAGGAGATTATATAGATATAAGACTAAGTCTACCAACAGGAGAAGATTACATAGTAGTATCAAAAAAAGAAATAGAAATACCTGAGCTAGGAGACACAACTTCAACAAGCACAATATGGGTAAATCTAACAGAAGATGAGATATTACTAATGAACAGTGCCATAGTAGACGCATTTAGAATGGATGGTTCAAAACTATATGCAACAACATACACAGAACCAGGAATACAACAAGCATCAGACGTTACATATGTTCCTAGACAAGAAGTATGGGATTTAATCAGAACAGACGAAAATGTAGTAGAAGAAGCATATAACTATCTAAACCAAAGATATTTCGGTGAAAATAACTATGGATCAACACAAAGAAACCGCGTAAATTCAAACATACAAAACAATGAAACAACAGAAGCAAACCTAAAATCAAAAATACAAGAAAGTATCACAAAATCACAAGAAGAAAGAAAAACATACCTAAATTCATTATCAGGAGAATAAACAAAAGAGTAAAGAAAGAGAGGAAAAAGAATGGATACAATAGGATTTATAGGAGCATATGATAAAACAGACCTATTACTAAACCTATCGAAAATATTAACAATAATGGGAAATAAAGTACTCATGGTAGATACAACCATAAATCAAAAGGCAAAATACATTGTGCCATTCATAAATCCAACAACATCATATGTAACAAATTTCGAAGATATAGATATAGCAGTAGGATTCAGAAATCTACAAGAAATAAAAAACTACTTAGGTGGTAATGAAGAAATAGAATATGACATAATGCTAGTAGATGTAGATACAATTGAAAGAATGAACGAATTCAAAATAGAAGAAGCACAAAAAAATTTCTTTGTAACAGCATTTGACCTATACTCACTAAAAAAAGGAATGGAAATACTAATAAATGTACAAGAACCAATAAGCCTAACAAAAATACTATTCTCAAAAGAAGTATTCAAAGAAGATGATGACTACCTAAACTTTTTATCATCAGGATACAAGGTAAATTGGAATGAATACAAAATATATTTCCCATTAGAAAATGGAGACCAAAGCGTTCTTATGGAAAATCAAAAAATAGCCAAAATAAGATTTAAAAGACTAAGCACTCAATACAAAGATGGACTATCACTAATAGTACAAGAAATACTAAAAAATGTAAGTGAATCAAACATAAGAAAAGCAATTAAACTTATAGAAAAAGGAGTATAAGAATGTCAGTTATCACTTTTTGGAATAATAAAAACGAGTCAAGTGGAAAAACAATGTCATTAGTAGCAATTGCAACATATATGGCAATAGAACACAACACAAGAAATTTAATAATATCAACAACAAACAAAGAAGACAAAATAAAAAAATGTTATTATGAAGAAATAAAAAAAGGTAAAAAGTTAAACCTAGGAATTTTTGGACCAAACAAAAACACACTAGACGTAGAAAGTGGAATAAAAGGACTAGAAAAAATAATAAAAAGTAACAAAATAACACCAAACATAATAACAAACTACACAAAAGTTATATTTAGAGATAGACTAGAAATATTAGCAGGAGAAGAAGAATCAGAAACAGCATCAGAATCACAAAAAAAAGAATACAGAGAAATGCAAGAATCATACCCAGACATAATAAACACAGCAGCACAATATTATGATAGAGTGCTAGTAGACCTAGACTACAACGTACCAAAAGAAATAAGAGACAGAATCCTAAAAAGATCTGATGTAGTAATAATAAACGTAAATCAAAGACTATCATGTGTAGATGAATTCAAAAGAGAAAAAGAAACAAATGAACTATTAAAATCACCAAAAACACTAATATTATTTGGAAGATATGACAGATTCAGCAAATACAACATAAAAAACATAACAAGATACCTAGGAGAAAAAAATCAAATACTAACAATACCATACAACACACTATTTTTTGAAGCAGCAGAAGAAGCAGGAGTACCAGACCTATTCCTAAGATTCAAAAGAATGAGAGATCAAGAAGAACGAAATGTATTTTTTATAAATGAAGTAAAAAGAGCAACCGAAAACATAATATACAGATTGCAAGAAGTACAAGCCAATATGATATAGAAAGGAGTAACATAAAATGCCAATTACAAACATATTATTAACAATAGTTGTTTTAATAGGAATAATAGCAGCAGTATTCTACTATGTAAAAAAGAAAAAAGAACAAGAAGTAGAACTTGCAATCAATGTAGATGACAAAACATACACACTAGACATGATGAAAGACTTTGTAAAAAGAAGACTAGATGAAATCACAAAAGTAAATCTATATGATATTGGACTATCAGAAGAAGAATTAAAAAGAAGAAAAAATAAAAAATATGAACTAAAAAAAGCATTAAAAGGATGTACATATGGAGATGTAAATGACAAAAAATACGTAAAAGAACTAATATATGACCTATTATCAACAGAATATGGAGTAAATGAAACAAACATATCAAAAGCAATACCATTTGATGTACCATCACTACTAACACCACAAGACAAATTTGACATATTAATATACATGTACAAAAAAGACTTCGGATATGAAGCACTAACAGAAATGATAAAAAAATACAATTTAGCAGTGCTAAAATACCTAGAAGGAGAAGCAAAACCTTCATATGTAATAACACCACAAGAAATAGAAGATATATATGAAAAAGAAAACTTCAAACTAACATTCCAAGACAAATTATCAGTAGTAGTACAAAGAATATATCAACACTACAAAGGATACAGCGCAATAGATGAAGTAAGAGACATGAACATAGACGGAATTTCAGGAGGAGTATCAGGACTACCAGAAAGTTTCTTAAGCCAAGTAGCACAAACAGCTGGAGGAGATTACCTAACACAAGTATCAGAACACAAAGTACCAAGAGCATGTGACAGTATATGGATATTCTTCCAAGGTAAATCAATAAGACTAGCATTTTTATCATTCGGAACAGAAGCAGAACTAAAAAGAGTATGTCAAAACATATACAAATACAATAACCCAGGACAATTATCAGACACAAACGGATACAAAATAAATGAAATGAAAGACGGATCACGTGTCGTTGTTGTAAGGCCAAGCTTCTCAGAAACATGGGCATTTTTCGTAAGAAAATTCGACGTACAGCGTTCAACACTAGAACAATGGTTCAAAGGAGAACCAGGATGTGAAGACTCAATAGAACTACTAAAATATCTAGTAAAAGGAGCAAGAATAATCTCAATCACAGGAGAGCAAGGTTGTGGTAAAACAACAATGCTAATGGGAATGATAGAAAACATATATGAAACAATGAACATAAGGGTTCAAGAAAC
>CANRBI010000064.1 GCA_947628775.1 uncultured Clostridia bacterium | reverse complement strand
TAATCCTCTAAATTGAATAATGATATTATGCATAACATTTCTTTTTCGTTTGGCATATTTCCATCTCCCTTCTTTTATTAAATCTTTATTAATTTTCATAATCAATAAAGTTTGTGACATATTTTTTAAAATAGCTGGTCCTCTACTTTGTGTTTTTAGTTTTTCTAACATTGTCTGGTATTTTTCTAACATCTTTTGTGTACCTCCTATCTATAAACTGTAATACAGTTATTTAATATGTAACTTAGCGTGTTGTATACTATACATGTATTTAATGCTAATAATACTAATCCTGTTGTAGCTCGTCCTATTAGTTCATATAGTTTTGTTTTACTAAACTTCTTTTTCATTTATTTCACCTTCCTTCTTTATTATTTGTTCTTTTATATTTTTTAGTTCTAGCAAAATCATATATTCCGTTGAATTTTTAAAGTTTCCTTTTATTTTAAATCCTTGTATATATAATCTTGCAGCTTCCTTATCAGCTTTTAAAGAATTTCCGATGCCATCTATTTTAGGGAATTCTTTGTTATTAAAGATATTGCTTGCATAATTTCTTCCTATTCCTAGTATTTGCATCAATTCTTCTACTCCAATCGTATCTGGTGCATCTTCCCATGTCATTGTAGAATTCTTTTTTGTTTTCATTTATTTATTCTCCTTTCTATGTGTAATTGTTTCGTTTATTTTTATTTCTTTCATCTTTTCCTCCTCTCTTTTAGTTTTTTGTTGTTTTTTATCTCTTTTTGTGATATATTGTATTTGCAATTATGCCCTATTGGGTAATTAAAAGGAGTGTGATTTTTATGTCACAATTTTTGCATTTACCCTGTTTCTTAAAAATTAGTGTTCTATGTAGAAAGTAAAACTACAT
The DNA here is from genome assembly GCA_947628775.1 of uncultured Clostridia bacterium. GTDB lineage: Bacteria > Bacillota > Clostridia > TANB77 > CAG-508 > CAG-269. The sequence continues at coordinate 5,119 of CANRBI010000064.1, read as the reverse complement.
GGTTCAGCTGAATAGCTTAAAATCTAAAATTCTAGTTGCTATAGGGTAATCAAACATAATTTACATATCAGAACCACTACTGATTAAGTACTAGAGCTTTCATAGAAGTTATATGTGCTGAATATAATATTAGTTGAATATTGACTACTAGAATACGACCATCATGTCGGTCTTTTAAACTGTTAGACCTCGCTAGTCTTAAACGTAGCAGAGCTATACCAGAGCTATATAAATTGGGCGGACCTCCATAGTCTTAAAACTGGTTTTAGTAATCAAGCTATATACTAATTGCAAGAGTTTAAGATATACAAATTGTGGGAAAATACTAATCATATCAGCACTATGGTTAGTTTTTTCTATTTATATAAACTTTCTACTGTTGTTTTTAATATTTCTGCTAATTTCATAGCCTGTTTTATATTTGGCATTCTTGTATCGTTCTCCCATTGAGAAATTGTATTTTGTTTCACTTTCATAATTTTGGCTATATCACTTTGAGATAAATTTAATTTCTTTCTAAATTTTTTAATGTTGTTCATTTAAACTCCTATTCTTGTTTTTTGTTTACTATTGTAAACTTTTTGTGTTTTTCTCTCACTTTTGATATAATGTATTTGAAAGTGAGGTGATTAATATGATGTACTATACAACAACAGGAAAAACTGTACTATGTCCTGTTTGGAATGTAGAAGTTACATTAAACGGCAAATATATATTTTGTGATGACAGTAATCCATATATTGCAAAATTTTCAAATGCTACCTGTCCCATTGTAGAAAATTCTAAACTTCCATTGTATAAACAAGATAAAAGTTATAAAGCTATGTTTTGCCATAAACAGTGTGAACTTCTATATGATTTTTTTCCTACTATTGATACTAGAAAAGATAGTTACTCGCAATAATTCACTTTTCTAATATCAATTTCAAATTCATAGTCCACAATTTTTAAATAATCTTTTTTTAATATTTCTGAAAATTCATTTATTATTTTCATAGATGGATTTTCTTTTTTTGTTTCTTTTTCTAATAATTGAATGTTTATTTTACATTCTTCGATAATTTTTTCTAGTTGTTTAATATTTGTTATTCTTTCTGACAAATATTCCATACCTCCTACCTCCTTTTATTCACTTTTATTTTTCTGTCTTTTATTTTGGTTTTGTTTTATTTTGTCGTACTATTTGTTCGTTGTGTTGCTAAAAAAATTTGTACTATTGGTACGTTAAATATTTCTGCAAATATTCCTTTTGCTTTATCGCTGGGCTTTCTTTTTCCTCTTTCTATCATAGAAATATAGTCTTTAGAATACCCGCTTTTTTTTGCCAATTCGTCTTGAGTTAAATTATTCATTATTCGTAATTCTTTAAATGTTTTCTCTTGCATTTCCTCATCTCCTCCCGTACTATTTGTTCGTTTGATAAATGTATTATATAGTACAATATGTTCTTTGTCAATACTTTTTTTAAAAATTTTTTTATAAATTCTTAAATTACTTGATACTCTAAGAAAAAAAATTGTACTTTTTGTTCTCTTTTTCTTTACAAGTCGTACAATTTGTTGTATAATACATTTATAAATATAGAAAGGATTAACAATGAATAGATTAAAAGAATTAAGGATAGAAAAAAATTTATTACAATCTGATATAGCCAAGGTTATAAATAAAAGTGATAGAATTGTTGGTTTTTATGAAACTGGCGAAAGAGATATGAGTACAGAAACTTTGTCTATACTTGCCGACTTTTTTGATGTTTCTATAGATTATTTGCTAGGAAAATCAGACATCAGAAATCCAGAAGAAATAAAAAATATCAAACATGCTAATAGCGGTGGTCTTGATACTAATGGTCTTGATGAAGATGATATGTTAGAATTACAAAGACAAATAGATTATATTAAAAAAATGAAAGGGAAAAAATAATGGATTTAAACGATTTAGAAAATATTGCTAGTCGTGAAAATATCCCTATAATTAATTGTAAAATGAAAAAAACAAAAGCTAAAATAATTAATTACTCTGGTTCATATATATTTATGGATTATAGTAATATAAATACATATACCGAAGAAAAATGTTTATTAGCAGAAGAATTGCGGTCATTATTATTATGATAGCTATTATACTTTAAAGTCTACTAATGATGAAATTACTAAGCAAGAATATAAAGCATTAAAATGGAAATCTCTTACTTGTGTGTCCTTAAATTCAATTTTAAGCTGTTTTCATAAGCGGTATATGTAATTTATGGGATATAGCCGAAGAATTGCAAGTACAACCCAATATGGTTGAATTTGCTTATAATTATTATTTGAATAATAATATGTTGTTTGTAAATTAGTTTTAGTTACTAATGTTCTATAATATATAAAGATGAAAGGAGATATTGTGATGTTTGGGTTTAAAAAATCTTATACAAAAAACAACAAGAGAAATGAACAATATATAAAAATTGGAGATAATAATTGTTCTTCGACTTTTAAAATTGCTGGTAATTCAATTAATGAAAATAAATATGCAGGATACGCAGAAGAAACTAAAAAATATTGTGAATATCAGGATAAATATGGAACCATATGGAATTTATATGGGAAATACGAAGAAGAAATAAATCATTACTATTATGAGTTTATAAATACTAACAATAAAGATTATTTTAATAAATTATTTGCTTCTTGTCAAAAATGTATTGAATTATTACCCCAATTAGAAGAAGCCAAAAAACAAGATATAAAAACAAATGGAACCGTATATACTAAAAAGCCTTATTGTGTAGCATATGAAAAATTGGCAAAAGCTTATGAAAAAGTTGGTTGTTATAATAGTGCTATAAATATATGTACTGAAGCAATATCAAAAGGATATTCTGATGGAACAAAGAGTAGCTTTGAGGGAAGGATAAAAAGATTGGAAACAAAATTAAAACAGACCAATTGAATTATTAATTAATGAAATTTTTTCGGAATCATCTTATAATAAACTTTGTAATTAATAAAATTGGAGGAATGTATATGAAAAACGAATTAAGAAAATATGAAATGAATTGTTACAAAAATAACAAATCAGTAATCTTTTCTGCATATTTTTACAATGCACATGAACTTGATAATCCAAATAGAGTTTTACTCAATTTAAATATGCCAATTTATTGTTCAAATATAAATGCAGAATGTATAAATTGCCCTACAATTAAAAAATTTACTGAGGAATTTGCAGAATTAGAAAAATAGATAATACACTCCATCGCCAAATTTTGTGTATTATCTATTGCTATAAACTACTTGCTTTAAGCAGTTTGTTTCTTATATGTATATTATATATTAAGAAACCTTTTTAAGCAAGTACCAAAATTTTGTTTTAAGGAGGTTTTTATTATGAATAAAAAAGGAACTAGAAAAACTAATGGCGAGGGATCTATTTATATTACGCTCGCAAAACAAAAAAGAAAAAAATTTTTACCCAAAGAATGTACAATATGTAAAAATTGTACTGATAGAACAGCTTGTAATAATCGAGTTGGTTATGATAAGTGTAAAAAATGTGAGGAATGTAAAATAGAGTGCCTAAATTATTGCGATAGATTTTATTGTTATGAAAGAAATCAAGTTCAAATAACAATAAATGGCAAACAAACTACTGTTGCTAATGAAAAGAAAAGGAAAGATGCTGTTTTAAAAAAAATGGAAGTTGAGGCAAAAGTTCAAACTAAAAATTATATAAAAAAATATGGCATTACTCTAACTCAAAAAATACAAAATATATTAGATCAGAAGCTATCTTCAAAAGCTATAGGAGAAAATACATATCAAAGAGAATTGTGTGATTTGTCGCATATAAAAAATAGTGCAATTGGAGATATTCCAATGCAAAAAATCACTTATAATATGATACAGGAATTTATAAACTCAAGGACATATCTTAGTCAAAGTAGCATTCAGAAAATATTGTTTTTAATTAATACTGCATTTTCTCAGTCTGTAATTGACAAAGAAATATCTTTTGCTGACAATCCTATGATGAAAGTTACTGTACCTGTTAGTGATAAAGAAATTCAAGAGATTGTACCTTTTGAAATATATGAACAAATTGCTTTGATGGAATATATAACTACACATAATTTAATTTCTTCCAAAAACAATAATTACGACACAAAAACAATAAAAAATATAATTATTATTGGCTTATTAACAGGTATGCGAATAGGAGAAATTGGTGCTTTGAATATAGACAATCATATAGATATGGATTTAAAACAAATAAAAATTGAGAGAACTTTGACAAAAAATAAAGATGGACAGATTATTATGGGAACACTTACAAAAACAGGAAAGAAAAAAATAAAACAGAATAAACATGATTTTCGTATCGTCCCTTTTGGAGTTTTTGAAGAAGAAATTGTTGAATCAGTTTTGAAAGAGCAAATAGAACTTTCCCAAAGTAACCCTAATAACAAAGAAAACTTATTGTTTTGTAAAAAAGATGGAAGTTATATACATCATTCTCAAATAACAAATATCTTTAAAAGGATATGTAGAGATGCAAAAATAAAACTTGATTTACCAAAAGGTTGCCATATACATATGACAAGACATACTTTTACAACAAGATGTATTGAAAGTGGAATGGATTTAATGACTATCGCTAATTTACTTGGACATACGACAACTATTCAAATAGAACGTGCATATGGTCATATATTAGATAGATACAGAAATCAAAATTTGGATAATTTAAGAGATTATTACAGAGAGAATAAATTGTTGTCTGCAAATATGAAAAAATTACTTTTATCTGCTTAATTTTAATGTAATTATTCAGATGTTTTAATGTAATTTTAATGTGATTTTTTTAATTTTATATATACGTATATAATTTTTTATAATCTTTTAAATTTAAAAACTCCATTTATATTGCTATTTTAGAGATTTTATAATTTTGTATAACTACTTATAAAATAATATAAAATTGTATTTAATGGAGGTGTTGGGCGGATTCGAACCGCCGAATCAGAGTTTTGCAGACTCGTGCCTTACCACTTGGCTACAACACCGTGAGGTTATTTTTAACAATAAAAATGGAGCAGGTAACGGGAATCGAACCCGTAACTCAACCTTGGCAA
>CANRBI010000063.1 GCA_947628775.1 uncultured Clostridia bacterium | reverse complement strand
ATAGGAGCATTGACAAATACAGGTTCTGGATCAATAACAAATGGACATACTATGGAAGGAGAATGGGTTTCAGAAATCAATTCATATTTAACTAAAAGTGGAGCAAAAGGAAGTTGGGGAGTATATGCCAAAAATCTAAATACAGATGATGAAATAGTTAGATATGATGACAATATTAAATTAGAATCAGGAGATTTAATTTCACTATTTATTATGGCAACAGCATATCAAGAAATTGAAAAAAATAATGCAGATATAGATAAAGATTTAATAAAAAAGATGATAGTGGAAAATAAAGATGAAGCTGCAGATGAAATTTATGATAAATTAGGAAGTGAAAAGATACAAAAATATATAAGTGACAATGAATATGAAAACACAGAAATAAATGCAAAAATTTCTGAAGAAAGAAAAGATGAATTAAAAAATAACAAAAAAGATGAAGATGCAGAAGATAAAGAAGATTCAGATAAAAAAGAAGATGATGATGAAAAAGAAAAAGACACAAGAAATTATACATCAGCATCAGATGTTGCAAAATTACTTGAAAAAATATATAAAGGAGATTGTGTAAGTAGTTCTGCATCAAAAGAAATGTTAGACTATTTAAAACAACAAAAACAGAAAGATAGAATACCAGAAGGATTACCAAAAGAAAAAAATGTTGAAACAGCAAATAAAATTGGTGAATTAAGAACTTTACAAGCAGATGCTGCTATAGTATATAAAGAAAATGCACCATACATATTAGTTACAATGGCTACGGAATTATCTGATACAGTACTTGCAAAAGAAAATATTGTTGAGATTTCAAAAATTATTTATGATAAAATAGACAAAAAAAGAGAAGATGAAAAAGACAGTAAAAATCATATTATAGCTTTAGTTGTAGGACATGGAAATGATTCTGGTGCAGGAAATGATACATATGAAAAAGGAAATACAGACACAACAGGTGTTACAAATCCTGCATGGAAAGAAACTGATGCAATGCAAAAAGTTGTAGAACAAGTTAAAGAAAAAATGCAAAGTAATTCTAATATAAAAATAATTACAGATGGATATGGAAAACCAGATAAAGATAGATTATCAATAGCAAAAGATAAAGGAGCAGATATTTTTATAGAATTACATTTAGATAGTGTAAATAATTCAAGTACATCAGGAGTAAGTGCATATTATCAACAAGATTCAGGTAAAAAATCATCAAGATTAGCAGAAATGTTATCAAATGAAGTTATGACTTCATTAAATTTAGGACAATTTGATGGAGCTAAAGAAAAAGATATAAATACATTTAATGAAGGAAAGATAAGTGACTTTGAAGGTGGAGCTGTAAAATTATATGGTGGATTTATGTCTAATAAATCAGATATGGAAAAATTATCAGCAGAAGATGGTTTGAAGAAATATGCTGATGGTATAGTAAATGGACTTGAACAATATTTAAAAGAATTAGACGAAGGAAAATTAGATGACGGATATGGAACACTAACAGAAACATATGATACTTCAATAAGATCTAAAATAATAGAAATGAAATATACACCTGAAGTTGATTTTGATAGAATGATGGATGAAGCTAATGAGAAAGGTAGTCAAGGAACAATAGATGATAAAATATTGGAATACTATACATTAGATTCAGACTGGAACTTAATTACAGCAACATGGACATATTCAAGTGATACAGGTGTAAGATTTAATAAAAATCCAGCAGTAGATTATAGATCAGTTGTTAGTAAATATGTTACACCATTTGAATATTTGTTAAATTACTATATTGATATGAAACAAGATAATTTTATATCAGCTTTTGCCGATTTAGTAATGGAAAGTCAATTTATCATTGCAGTACAAGATAATGTAAGTACAACTGAAACAACAACAACAGTTACCACAGAATACAGTGATAATTCATATGGAGATTCAACAGTAACAACTGAAGTTTCAGAAACGGTTTCAGAAAAAGTAGAGCTTACATATGCAGATACATGGTTTGTAAAATTCTGGAAAGATTCAAGTTATATATATGGAACAGGATTTAATGGAGGAACAGGAACTGCAAGCCAGATGGAAATTGCTGAATTTGCTCGTAATGGAGGAGGAGCAGCAGCAAATGGTGGCTATTGTGAAGCATGGGCAGAACAAGTATATAGAAATAAAGGCTATAATGTACCATATTATCCATGTGCTTGGGAAGGTGGAACAGCAGCTATAGCAAATGGTGGAGGCACAAGCATGGACAATATTCCGATTGGAGCCGCGGTATTTGGTAAGAGGTCTCGAGGAGGAGTAATGTGTAATGGACATGATGCAGCCCATGTAGGAATATATGTTGGAAATGGTGAAATTGCAAGTAATGTAGGAGGAGTATCGATTTGCACACTAGATTATTGGGATCAAGTGTGGGGATTCAGAGGCTGGGGTTGGTTCCCAGGTACAGAATCTTTAGCAGAGAGTGGCTCAGGTTCAGGCTCAGGTTCTTCTTATACTGGAACACAGGGACAATTAATAGGAAACTTTAGAATAACAGCATATTGTAATTGTAGTATATGTTGTGGTGTATGGTCAGGAGGACCAACTGCGAGTGGTGCAATGCCAAAACAAGGTGTGACTATTGCGGTTGAACCATCACAAATTCCACTAGGTTCATATGTAATGTTTAATGGACATGTATATCATGCAGAAGATACAGGCTCAGGTATTGGAACAAATTGTATAGATTTATATTTTGATTCACATTCAGAAGCACTACAATGGGGAGTAAAATATATGGATGTTTACTGGGCAGATGGAGTTACAGAAGGAGGAATAGCAAATGGAAATCGAGATTCATCACAAGTTAGTTATCTAACAGATAGTGCATATCTAATGGGTAAAGTAACTGATACAAAATCATCTAATACAAGTGTAACACCAGGACCTAATATATATCATTATGATGATAATGGTAATGTAACATCAGTAGTATATACATCTATAATAACAAAAGTAGATACACATACAATTAGTAATGAATATGAATCAGGAGAATCAAATATAGCAGGAAATGAATATAAATTCTTAGTATTATTTAGAAAATATCCAGATGCTTTATCTGCTTTAAAAGCAAAATGGCTAATAACTATAACTGGAAAAAATGAAAGAAGTGCAGTATTTTTAGATTTAACAAAATATTTACTATACAGATTATTAGGCGATGATTTTGGAGTTACAGAATTTGATTATACTATTTACTTACCAGAGGATTTCCAATCAATGTTTGGATATAATGGAGAAATATTGATTGAGTACTTAAAAGGTTGGGAAAATGATCCATTAAGATTATTTATAAATGGAAAATCTGAATTTAATTCATATATTGGACAATTTGTAACACAAGATAAACAATATTATCTATGTTACTCAGATTATCCAAGTAATTATAACTATGGATATGGAGTTTGCCATATGTTAAATAGCTCATCTGGATGGAATGGTGAAGTTGTTAAGGCATATTCAGAATTGGGAGTAAACATAAAAGAAAGTCAGCATTTATCTGTAGGAACTAAAATGAATGTAGAAATAACAGATCAAGTTATGAAACATGAAGTAGATATGTTTAAAAACTATGTAAAAGCACAATTAGAGAAAAATGGTATAGACCTAGAAGAAACAAAAATAGATGCTTTGACAGCAGTATCATATCAATATGGAAATATAGGTAATTTTGCTAATGCATATAGAGCATATTATTTAACAGGAAATTATCAAGCATTCAGAAATAACTTTGTAGTTAATGGATATTTACCATTCCTAACAGGATGGCAAGGTAGAGAATATGAAATACAAAGAGCAAATGCAAACTGGAAATTATTCCATGAAGGAATATATCAAACAGCTGGAGGAGAAATATTAGACCCTAATGATTATAAGATGTCTTCAGGAATTACTCCAGATATGCAAAAATTGATGAATTTATCAGATGCAGAAGCATGGAGTTTAATTACAGGTGGCAGATGTTCATCAAGACCAACAAGTTCAATAGGAAAAGTAAGTACAACATGGATTGAGGTACCAGTTAGAGTATGGGAAAACCCTAATGATCCAAATAATATGAAAATAACATCTGATAAGATTAGACTAGAATTTGCAACACCTTTAGCAGAATTATTTAAATCATTCTTTACAGATTTATATAACCAATGCCCAGATTTTGTAATCAAGAAATCATCTGGTGAATATGGTGGATATAGACAAGATGCTGTAACTTCAGGACATACATATGGAGCTGCATTTGACTTGAACTGGGAAACAGATGGAAATGGATATTCAGGATGGGGTAGCAGAAGACCTTATTCAAAAGCCGAATGGTCTGCACTACCAGAATCGCATAAAAAACATGAAATCATATATACAGGTTCACCAATGGTAGATTTAGCACATAAATATACACTTAGCTGGGGTGGTGAATGGAGAACAAGTTGGGATAACATGCACTTTAGCTTCATTGGTGACTGGACAAGAGCAGAATTACAACAAAAATTTGGTAATAAATAAAAATGAAAGGAGGTATGTAAGTGCAAAAATTAAAAAAGGTATTGATAATATTACTAATATTGATAATTATTATAATAGCTATTTTGGTAATGTTAAGATTAAAATCAAGAAATGAGGATGGAAGTTTGCAAAGTTCATATGAATCAGATAGTATGAAATATCAAGAAACAGATGAAATAAAAAAAGTGGAAACAGAATTGGACTATTTTACAACATCTGACTGTGTGCAAAAATATTTAAACTATTTATCATTTAATCCAGAGCAAAATGTAGAAGAAATGACAAATGAAGATAAAATGTTTGCAGAAACAGAGGGATTACAGACATTACTAGATAAAAAACAAGGTATATATAATTTATTAGATAAAGAATATATACAAGAAAATGGAATAACAGAAGATAATATATTAGAAAAAATAAAAGCATATGACAAATCTACATTTCAACCTACTGATATGAGGTATGTACCAGGATATATGACAGAAAGATATGCAGTAAAAGGAATAATTCAAAATGTAGAAAATGAATCAATACAAAAAGAAACATTTTATATTATTACAAGAAGTAAATTGCAACATACCTTCACTGTATATCCACTAAAAGATACATATAAAGATATAACAGAAATAAAAATTGAAAAAACAGATGAACGTATAGAAAAAAATAATAATAATTACTATACAGAAAGTGAATTACAAGAATATGATATTGTACAAAAATATTATACAGATTATAAAATAAAAAGTTTAAATAATTCTGAACAAGCATATGATCTTTTAGATGAAGAATACAGAGAAAAGAGATTTGGAGATTTAAGCACATATCAACAATATATTGAACAAAATAGACAAGACTTAAGTGATAATATAGCAATGAAATATATAGCAAACTATAATGATGATTATAGAGAGTATATATGTCAAGATCAATATGGTGAATTATATATGTTTAAGGTAACAGGAGTTATGGAATATACATTAATGTTAGATACATATACACTAGAAAATGAAGACTTTTTGAAAAAATATAATTCATCAACAGCTCAAAATAAAGTGGCAATGAATATTGATAAATGGGTGCAAATGATAAACACAAGAGATTACAAAGCAGCATTTAATGTGTTAGATGAATCATTTAGAACGACATATTTTGAAAATGATGTAAATAAATTTGAAGAATTTATGAGAACACAATTCCCATATCGTTATTCAATAGAATTTGGAGATTTTTCTGAAGAAGCGGGTACATATATACAAATTGTAAAAATGCAAGATATGACAAAAGAAGAAGATTTAGCTATAATAAATGAAAGAACATTTTATATGGAATTAGGTGAAGGAACAGATTTTGTTATGTCACTTACATTACCACGACATTAAAATTATATAATAAGAACTTGGGCTCTACTTTGCAATCAAAGATTGCAGTGGGTATCCCCAGAACCTTATTGTTTTTGACAATAAAAAATTAGAAAAACCAACTTTTATTAAGTTGGTTTTTCTAGTTTTGAAAATTATTTAATTTGTTACTTTTTCATTTTCAAATTCTTTATTCTCTCTATCAATAGCCAATTTTTCT
>CANRBI010000062.1 GCA_947628775.1 uncultured Clostridia bacterium | reverse complement strand
GTTGCAGCATATTGGCTGGCTATTGTATATGTGTCATTTCCTACAAGTGTGTATAACATATTTTTAAATTGTTGTGCGAGTGTTAATGATGTATTTACTACTTTTACTATGATCCTGTCTCCTTCTTTTAGTGTGTATGTTTCGTCATTATCTATTTTTTCTTTTACTTGTGAGTCATATACTGCATAGCTATAGTTTTCTCCTTGTTTGTCTTTGGTTACTTGTACTGATTTTTTTCCTGGGTTTTCATCTAAAATTCCTAGTTCAAATATAACATCATAGGTGTTTCCTGTGGCTGTTATTGTTTGAAGGAATTTGTCGTATTCTTCTGGTGTGATTTTTCCAGTCGTTTTTATTGTATTTACGTAATTTGATGTTGCTGTTGATACAGCTTGTTGTGCTATGTCATCTGTTCTGTCTGCCATTGTCATTACTGGAATTACAAACATTAATACTACTGTTATTCCTATAACGATTATTACCATGAATGAATCTCCCATTTTTTTTCCTTCCTTTCTTTTATTCTCGCACTACTATTTCATAAGTTATTACATTTTTTTCTATTTTGTTTGCTTCTGGTGTGTCAATACCATCATTTTGGTAGTATCTTCCCATTTTTTCTATTATTATATAGCCGCTTTCAGTTAAATCTTTTAGTCTAGTATATAATGGTGTTGATAATCCTACACTACTACCATATGCATTTTTGTAAGCCTCACTATAGGCATCTCCATATACTATTGCATTTAAGAATAAATTTATTTTTCCACTGTCTGTTCCATTTAATATGTTTGTTTCATATGCTAAGTCTAGACAATATCTTGCATTTTTACCTGCTGCTATTCCTGTTGCTGTGTTATCTGTGTATATTGGTCCTCCGTGCTGTAAATCCATCTCCTTCGAATACTATTCTGTAGTTTTCATGATATACTCTATATATTGTTGGTATGATTGTTTCTAGCCCTACTACTCTTTCTGTTCCTGTCAATTTATAATAGTTATCTGTGTTTATGTAATCGGTTTCTCTGTCTTGCATGTCTAATAAGGTGTCTGATGCAATACGTGCTTGTCCAAAAGAGACGATACTAACGGTTAGTGCAATTAGAAACATTAATACTGCTCCTGCCATTTTCAAGGCTTCTACTGCATTTTCCATTAATATTCACCTCTTTCGTGTTTTATTTGTTAATCTCCAGCACCGCCATCATCTTCAGTACGTGATTTAGCTTCAAATTTATCACCTGAAGCCTTTGGACCTGCTAATGTAATATTCCATATTCTTCCATCATGATATTCCATTTTTACTGTATAGTTTTTATTACTCATAATATCACTTGTATCAGCGAAATTCACATCACCATTAATGCCTACATTTATATTCTCATTTTCATCTGAATCTGCATTTACTGCTAATACATCCTGTACCATTGATTTTACAATTGTTCCTTTTTTTGTACCTTCATATTTTAAAAATTTCGTATTAAATGCTGATAGTTCTGCCTGATCCATTCCGCCTCCTTGTGTTGCTTGTTGTGCTTGGTTGTATATCATTATTCCTAGTGATATAATTAATATTGCTAATAGTATTGCTCCTGCTATAATTAGGGCCTTTGATGCGTTTTCCATAAATTATTCCTCCTTTGTTTTCTTTTGATTTTATATTTAAAATATTAATAACTATTTATACAGATATTTGCTCAAGTTCTATTGATTTTACCATGTTTGTTTTTTTGTGATATTGTATATTTGTACATTTGAATTTTATTTGATTATAGTATTCTACAAATTCACTTATTTGGTGTTCATATATTGTTTCCATATCATATGTTGTTTCATTGTCTATCATTTTTATTGTTATTTTTATTGAGTTTGTATCATTTTCTATGTATTTGCCTTGGTCATCTTTTTGTATGTTGTTTTTTGTGTTGCTGTCTATTGCTTTGTTTATTATTGTTGCTATTTCTGAGCCATTTATTTCTTTTTGGTAATATTTTTCAAATATGCTGTTATGTTGTTTTATTTCATTGTTATTTGATTTTATAATTATGTATGAATAACTTATTCCTGTAATAATAATGATTATTATTGCAAAAAATATTACAAATTTCTTCATTTTTCTCCTTATTTATTATATCATTGTATTCATTATTTTTCAATAGAATTTTATTAATTTTTTTCAAATATTAGTTCATTTACTCTTTGGTTTTCATTATAGTTTATTTCTTTACATGTATATTTGGGCATTTGAGGTACTTCTTCAATTAATGTTATTTCACTTTGGTCTGCTTTTATTATTTCATCTATCTCTGCTTTTTCTATTTGTTTTAGTGTACTTCCCTCTTTAGATATTGCTTTTTTACCTGCTGCTCCTTTATAATCAATTGTTATTTCTATTATGTTGTCTTCTTCTCCGCTATTTATATTGCCATCTTCATCTATGTAATTGTTATTGTTTTGTTTTGCATTACTTATTATTGTTGTTATGTCATATATTGTTAGGTCTGTTCTATTTGAATATCTTGTGTATGTTGAGTTAAATTCTACTAAATCTTGTTCTTGTTTTAGTTTATTTATTTCAGCATATCTTTGGCTGAAACTTATAAATAGATATACTGCTAGGCTTAGTACTAGTACTCCTATTAAAACTTCTGCTGCAATTAATAATGCTTTTGCTGCGTTTTCCATATATTCACCTCTTAATCACTTACATATTCAAAACTTAATTTACTGATTTGTCCATCTTCATATTCAGGTTCTCCTGCACTTCTAAATTTAGCTGATTTGAATTCTGAATATGCTGAGCAGTTATCTATAAATTCAAATCTTTCTTCATCTGTTAAACTTGTATTTTTAAACTTTGCTTCTATTTCGCTTAATGCAGCATTATTATTTATTGTTTTTTGATTTTTTCCTAGTACTTGTGCTAATGTTTTCCCATTATCTGTGTCGGAATCTTTGTAATAATTTTCTAAATTTGCTCTGTTAGATGCAATTGTACTTGTTACTTTTATTCCAAATTCTGCCTCTATTTCTCGATATGGTTCTATAGCTGTTGTAAACATGTCTGAATCTTTGTTTATAATGCATGGATTAGCTATTCCATCAAATAGCTTTGTATTATAATCTTCATCAAATTCGTCTAGTCCTGATATTTCTACTGTCATAATTTGATCATAGTTTATTTCTCCTGAGCCTTCTTCTTTTTTGTTAAAGTCATTTACTTTGTTTACTATTGATATTAAGTCTATTCCATACATTTTGTCATTACTTGCATATTTTGCAAAGTCATCATTAAAACTTGCTAGTTGTTCTTGTTTTTTTGAGTCTGATTGTGCTTTTTGATATGTTGATACATTTGTTAGTGCTAGTGCTAGTAGTCCTAGTAATAGTATTGCTATAAGTATTCCGCCCTGCCATTATTAGTGCTTTTGATGCATTTTCCATTTTATGCTCCTTTCTTTTTTATAAGTTACTTCCTGCTGACATTGATGCAAATGATGATGACATACTTGTTAGTCCTATGAATACTAGTGGTACTATTAGGTATCCTACAAACATACATACCATTGGAGCAAATCCTATTCCTTTTCCTATCATTCCTTTTCTTTTTATTAGTCTTTCATTTGATTCTTTTCTTCTTTCTCTGTAGTAGTCTCTTTCTGAGTCTAGTTCGTCAAATGCATCTCTGATTGGTATTTTTTCAACTGCTGCTTGTAAACTTTCTATTATACGTATTAGTGGTTCATATGTAATGTCATTTTTTAGTTCTTCTAGTGATTCCCATGCTCCTGATTCATAGTTGTTTACACATTTTGCTATTGGTTCATAGAATATGTTTGAGTATCTTTCTAGCCATTCTAGTATAATTTCAACATTTACCCTTTCTATACGCATTAGCATTAATATTATTGTTTGGAATTGCATTACTTCGTCTTCCATTTCTAGTTCTCTCATTTTTACTTGGAAATATAGTATCCATACTGGTGCCATGTATCCTATTATTGCAAATAAAAATGCTAGTAGAAATTCAAACCATTTCATGTATTCACTATTTACTATTTTTAGTTTGTCATTTATTCTTTTTGCTGCGTTTTCTTTTTCTTCTTCTTTTAGATCTTTAAAATATTTTGATTTTTCTAGTGCATTTTTTATGTCTTGTTCTGTTGTTTTTATTTTGCCTCTAAATTTGTCTAGTATTTTATTGTCTTGTTCAGTAAGTTCCATTGCTTTTTCTCTTTGCCTATCTGACATTCCTCCGCAGCAAGTTGTAGTCTGTTGTCGGTTCTGTATATACATAGTCTATTGATATGTTATGTAGTTGTATAAATATTAGTAGAGATGCTAAAAATACTACTACTGCATATACTATTCTGTTTATATATAGCCATTCCATTTTTAGTGGTGATGCTGCGTCTTTTAGTAGTTTTTGTATTTTTCTGTAGTCTCTTGTTCCTTCTTTTGGCATAAATAAGTCTACAAATTTTTTTATTGGTTTTTTTGCATATATCTTTTTTTGCCATGGGTTTTCTTTTTTTGATTTATCTGCTGTTGATCCATTGTCTTTTAATTTTCTTACTAGTATATATGATATTATTGTTAATATCATTATTAATATTTGTACTATCATTCCTGGTTTTCCTACATACCAGCTTTCTACAAATGAGAAGTTTGATATTGCCCAGCTTTTTAGTGGCTCTAGTGCTAGTATTGGTACTATTGCTATTACTGATAAACTTTGGAATACATAGTTTAGTTTGTCTCTTTTTAGTATTTCTAGTTGCATTTCTTGTGTTATATTGTCTACATTTTTTAGGTATAGTGATGCTCCATCTACTTTTCTGTCTCCAAATTCTTTTGTTAAATATGATAGTCCTGCAAATTCTTTTAAATAGCTGTTTGGTGCAACATCATAGTATTTTTCAAGTTCTGTTTCTGGGTCATCTGATATTAGTATTTCATATATTTTTTCTCCTTGTCTTGCTACATCTTTTTCATCGTCTTGTGATACTTGGTATATTGCTTCTTCTACCATGTTGAATTCATGGTATGCATGTCTTATTTCTGAGAAAAATTCTATTTGTTGTTTTAATAAGTTGTCATCTTTTTTGTCTACTGATCCATCTATTAGGGTGTCTATCATGAATAGTTCAAATATTAATATTATTCCCATTAATAGTGGATTGCTGTATGTTAGTATAATTGTTACTATTACTACAGGGATTAGTACAACAAGCGTTTTTGTCATGATTTTTGCAGAATCTCGTCTTGTGTTGTATTCATTATCTACATTTAGTATTTCTAGTCTTCTTCTTAATTTTAATACATATGTTTTTATTCCTGGTATTTTTAGGTATAGTATATATAGTCTTTGATATAATATTTCTAGTGAAAAGGTGTTGGCTTTTGTTCCTTTTTGTAGTTTTTGTATTTGGCGATATTCTGATTTTTGCATTTTTTTGGATAGCATATAATAAAGTATTACCATTATTAGTAAGCTTCCTCCTGCAATCCCCATAATTAAGTATATGGTCTGGTTTGACACTTATTTTCACCTCCGTGCTATTTTATATGTTTTTTGGTTTTCTTTTTCTTTTTGGTGTTTCTTCTGCACTTGCTGATACTTCTACTGTTTCTAGTTTTTTGCTTGCTTTTTTCCAGTGTTTTGCAACAAATTTGTCAAATGCTTCTAAGTCTGCATCATCCATGTTGCTTCTCATTCCTTTTAAGTTTTCTTCTGTTATTGGGTTTGTTATTACATATTCTCCATCTACATATTCTAATATGTTTCTGTATGTATATAGTTCTTTATCTGTTGTTTTTGTGAAGTAGTGTGTTGCGTTGTCAAAGAATTTGTCAAATTTTCCTTCTAGAGTTTTTTCGTTTCTGTGGTCAAATGTATATTCATTTTTGTTTTCAATTGGTATACATTCTGTGATTCTTTCTACATATCTTTTTCCTCTAAAGTCTTTTTGTAGGTGTATGTCAAAGTTTAATACTTGTACAACTTGTTCTTCTGCTGTTTTTTCGTTTTTGAATACTCCTGTTCTTAACATTGAGTTTCTTAGTGCTGTTACTAAGTTTGGAAATGTTTTTGCGTGGTGTGTAAATAGTGTGAATTTTGATGCTACTTGAGCTGCTTGTATCATCCATGATGCTACAGGGTCTGTTGCAACCTCTCCGGATTATGTTTACAGATCCATCTGTTTTCTTTTGTACGTCAAGTCCTTCTTGTCCAGATATTGTGTCTGTTTCACGGAATGTTAATATGTTTCTTGTTGGGTATATTTTTCTTAAGTGTAACTCGAATGCTGTTTCTTGAACCCTTATGTTCATTGTTTCATATATGTTTTCTATCATTCCCATTAGCATTGTTGTTTTACCACAACC
>CANRBI010000061.1 GCA_947628775.1 uncultured Clostridia bacterium | reverse complement strand
AAAAAAGCTTCTTAAAATATATTGCTATTTTAAGAAGCTTTTAAAGTCGAATATTGTCGCTTTTTGCGATGAAAAGTTCTTTACAAAAACAAAAAATTGTGTTAATATATGTTCATAAGATTTATTCCATATGGTATTTTAATCTTAAATATTTTTTCGAAAAAATTAAATTCTATTAAAAATCCAGAATTTTTAAATTAAATAAGAAGTAGGTGAGGCATATGCATGTATAAAATATATACAACAAAATATATTAATATCATTAGTTTTTTATGTTCTATAATTATATTTGCTCTAGTTTATATTATAGGTAAGCAAGTAATGGTTTTTGATTATATTCCCTCTATCTTAGATGTTGGTAAACAAGATATTATAAATGTTGAGTTTACTAATAATGTTAATCAAAATCAAGCTCAAAATGTAGTTACTAATAATGAAACACAGTCACAATGGTTTCTAGAAATACCAAGAATTTTTCTTGAAGCAAATATTTCAGAAGGAACAACAAAAGAAGTTATGGATGTTGATATAGGGCATTTTGAAGAAAGTTCTAAAACTACTGGTAATGTGTGTTTGGCGGCACATAATAGAGGTTATCCAGTAAATTACTTTGAAAACTTAAAAATGCTGCGAGAAGGTGATATTATTCATTACACATATCATGAATTTACAAAAGAATATGTTATTACTGAAAACACAATAATACAAGATACTGATTGGACATATTTAGAACAGACTGAAGATAATGTGATTACACTAATTACCTGTGTAGAAAATGAACCTGAATATAGGAGATGTGTTAGGGCAATTGAAAAATTATAAAATTATCTATAAAAAGAGAGGAGAAAATTTTGAACAAATATATAAAAGCAAAAGGAATAAAAAGTATTATAAAAAAATTTATGATTATAATTAGTATATTTATATTTAATATATTAATTATCATGAACACATCTTATGCAATAAGTAAAGGACAGTCAATTTCACTTTTATGTTATGGAAATTGTGGAGATTTATTAAAGTATAAAGGAGAAATTGTAGAAATTAATTATGTTAGGTATGAAGCAAAGCTAGCAAATTATCCTGCTTATTGTTTAGATGAAACAAAGCCGGGTGTAACAAAAGATTTTGGTTATGATGTTAAAGTCAATGGTCAAATTAAAGATAATGTATTATGGAGATATTTCATAAATGGTTATCCATTTAAAAGATATTCTGAATTAGGTTGTGCAAGTATACAAGAAGCATATGCTGCTACACAACAAGCAATTTATTGTTATATACATAATAGAAATATAGAAGATTATGAGGCAATTGGAGAAGCGGGACAAAGAGTATTAAATGCGATGAAACTTATTATAGAAAATGCTAAAAATTCTCAGGAAACTATGCTATCTAATGCTATAAATATAAAACCACTCAATAAATATTTTGAAGAAGATAGTATTGATTCAAATTATGTTTCAAAGACATATGAATTTGAAGCTGAAGCTGAAACAGATGAAATTTATTTATCATTGCAAAAAATAGATGAAGAATATTCAATAGTAGAAGGTGTAAAACTTACTGATATCGATAATAATGATAAAAATGTATTTAATAAAAATGAAAAATTTAAAGTATTAATTTCAAAAGAAGTATATAATGAAGATTTGGATTTTAGAATAGCAGCATCAACAAAAATATATACAAAACCTGTATATGATTCAAACCCTGAAAATCCAGTTTATCAAGATTATGCTATAGTTAAAAGTAGTTATGAAGATACTTATGTATCTTTAATAGAAAAATATGAAGAAGAACCAGAACAACCAGAGGAACCAAAAGAGCCAGAAGAACCAAAAAAACCAGAACAAAAGCCACAAACAGTTACTCCTAAAGAAGAGGTAAAAAAATTACCAGTAACAGGTATGTAGTGTCATTTGAAAAAATGAGGGACATAAAAAAATAAAAATTGACCTCTTTTTTTCAAATAATATATTGAAAAAAATATATAAAATATATATAATAAGGTATATGAAAAAGTCATAAATAGAATTAAAAATGTAAATACTATATATGTCATAAAAGTAATAACAAGGAGAGAAAAGTATGCAATTTATAATACTTATTATATTGATTTTTATTAATGCATTTTTTGCGGCATCTGAAATAGCATTTATTTCTCTTAATGATGCAAAGGTAGAAAAACAAGCAAAAGAAGGAAATAAAAAAGCAAAACAAATAAAAAAAATGTTAGAAAATCCAAGTGGCTTTTTAGCTACTATTCAAATAGGAATTACCCTAGCTGGATTCCTATCAAGTGCATTTGCATCAGATGCATTTGCTGATGACTTAGCACCTATTTTAAATAGACTAATACCATATATTAGTGTATCTACATGGAATAGCATATCTATAGTTATAATTACAATTATATTATCTTTTTTTACTCTTGTATTTGGAGAGTTAGTACCAAAAAGATTGGCAATGAAACATTATGAAAAAATTTCTTATTCAACAATAGGTTTAATAAAAGCACTTTCTGTAATAACTTCACCATTTGTAAAATTCCTTACTTTTGTAACTAACAAAATATCAAAAATTTTTGGAGTAAGTGAAAATGAAGAAGAAGTTGTAACAGAAGAAGAAATAAAAATAATGATTGATCAAGGAGAAGAAAAAGGTACAATAGAAGAAGGTGAAAAAGAATTATTAAATAATGTATTTGAATTTGGTGATATAACCGTATCAGAAATTATGACACATAGAAAAGATATTTTTGCAGTTGATGTTAATACAACAGCAGAAGAATTAATGCAACTTATATCAAAAGAAGATTACAGATATAGTAGAATTCCGGTATATGATGAAACAATAGATGAAATAAAAGGAATTTTATATGTAAAAGATATTTTAAAAAATATTAACAAAAAATCTTTTAAAATAAAAAATATAGCACATGAACCATATTTTGTACCACAAAATAAAAATATAGATGATTTGTTCAAAGAAATGCAAATCAAAAAAATACAAATGGCAATAATATTAGATGAATATGCTGGAACTGCAGGTCTAATTACAATGGAAGATATTTTAGAAGAACTAGTTGGAGAAATTTATGATGAATATGATGAAGAAGAACTAGAATATGAAAAAATAGATGAAAATACATATATATTATCAGGTAGTATGACAATATATGATGTTAATAAATTATTAGATGCAGATATTCCAGAGGGAGACTATGATACAATTTCAGGTTTCTTACAAGATGAATTAGATAGAATTCCAAGAGAAGAAGAAAATCCTGTTATAGAAACAGAAAAAATAACATATAAAATTGAAGAATATGAAGATAGAAGAATAGCAAAAGTAAAAGCTTGTAAAAATCATTAATGGTGTAACATAACCGGAAAGGGAATAATATGAAAAGTAAAATAAAAGTAATAATTATTGTAATACTAATACTTGTAGCAATTTCAGGAACAGTTATATATATAAATTCAAAAAGAATATATGAAGAAAAAAGGAATTATGATGTAAAACAAATTTCTGAATACCACTATTTTGTATATCAAAATAATAATAAATATGGAATTATTAATACATTAGGTACACCTGTTATTGAAGCACTATATGATGATGTAAAAATCCCAGATCCATCAAAAGATATTTTTATATGTTATGATGGAGATACAACACAAATTTTAAATCAATCATCACAATCTTTATACACAGAATATTCTAATATTGATGTATTAACACTAAAAGATGTAGCAACTGATTTAGTTTATGAAAAAAGTGTGCTAAAATATAAAAAAGATGGCAAATTTGGTTTGATTGATTTAGATGGAAATCAAATTACAAAACCAATATATGATGAAATTAATACATTACAATATAAAGAAGGCGAAATGCTTGTAAAAAAAGAAGGAAAGTATGGAGTTATCAATCAAAATGGTTATGTATTAATAGAACCAAAATATGACCAAATCCAAGCAGATACTTATTATGATTCTGATACACATTATAAAAATGATGGTTATATAGTTTCAAATAAAACAGAAGAAGGTTATAGATATGGTTATATTTCAAATGAAAGTGATGAATATTTAGAATTAAAATATAATGATGTAAAAAGAATATCAGAAATTGACAGTAAAGATGTATATTTATTAGCTGCATTAAATGGTAGATATGGTATATTTAAAGAAAATAAAAATATAATTCCAAATGAGTATCAATCTATTACATTTGATTCTATAAATTCTATATTTGTTGTTCAAAAAGGAAAGAAATATGGAGTATTAAGTTTAGATGGAAATGAAATTTTAAAATGTGATTTTGAAAAAATAGATGTTAAAGGTAAATACTTATATGCTACAAATTCTGACCAAGTTGAACAAGTATATGATATAAATGGTAAATTAACAGATATACCAAACTATATGACAATAGAAGATATACCAGAAAAACCAGATTATAATATTAGAATCTTAATTCAAGAAGGAAAGAGTAATTATCAGCTATATAAAGGAGAAGAACTTGTTACAACTGATGAATATATGTTTATACAATATATGCAAAATGATATGTTTCTTGCATCAAAATCAGAAGGAAAGTTAGGCTTAATAGATAGCAATGCTCAAGAAAAATTACCATTTGAATATGATGTTATTAAAAAAATTGATAATACTAATTTTATACAATTAGAAATAAATGGCATAACTAAAGTAACTGATGAAAATGCTAATGTTATATTAGAAATGAATAATGGAAAAGTAAGTATGCAAGATGAATTTGTAAAAATTTCAGATGGGACAGAAACTAAATATATAAATCCAAATGGTGAAGTAGTTGATAGTTCTGTAGTTTATGAACACAGTACTTTATTTGCTAAAAATCAAGATGGTAAATGGGGTTTTGTGGATAAATCAGGAAATATGCAAGTACAATATCAATATGATGAAGTAACAGAGTTTAATGAATATGGATTTGCTGGAATAAAGAAAGATAATAAGTGGGGAGTGCTAAATAAAGACGGTTCTGTATTATTAGAGCCAACTTATGAATTCCCTTCACAAGATATTCCTAATTTTATAGGTGTATATTATCAAGTAGAATTTGGCTTAGGGCAAATTTATTATACAAATAGGTAAATAATATAATCCATCAAATGTACTTTTTGTATTGTTTATGAATATAAATAATATAAGGGGGAATTTGATGGATATTATTTATTTTGATAATGCTGCAACAACAAGAATAAAAAAAGAGGTTTTAGATGAGATGTTCCCATATCTTACATTAGAATATGGTAATGCTTCATCTATATATTCTATAGCAAGGAGAGCCAAAAGAGCTATTGAAACTGCTAGAAAAAGAGTAGCAAGTTTAATAAATACGAATCCAAAAGAGATTATATTTACAAGTTGTGGCTCTGAAAGTGATAATATGGCATTAAAAGGTATGGCTTTATTACAAAAATATAATCAAACAGGAAAAAATCATATAATTACTTCTAAAATTGAGCATCCAGCAATTTTAAATTCATGTAAAACTTTGGAAAAACTAGGTTTTGATATTACATATTTAGATGTTGATAAAGATGGTATAATAAACCTAGATTCTTTATTAAATTCTATAACAGATAAAACTTTTTTAATAAGTATAATGTTTGCAAATAATGAAATAGGAACTATACAGCCAATTGAAAAGATTTCTCAGATTGCAAAAATGCATAATATTGTATTTCATACAGATGCTGTTCAAGCTGTTCGGAAATGTACCAATAAATGTGAAAAAAATGGGTATTGATATGTTGTCTTTATCAGGACACAAACTATATGCACCAAAGGGAATAGGAGCACTATATGTAAAAGATGGGATTGATTTAGCAAGATTTTTAGATGGAGGACACCAAGAAAGAAATAGAAGAGCAGGAACAGAAAATGTTGCAGAGATTGTTGCTTTAGGCAAAGCTTGTGAATTAGCGGAAAACGGTTTAGATAAATATATAAATAAATTGTCAAACTTAAGAGATTATTTTTTTATGAAAGTAAAAAATGAATTTTCAAATGTTCATATAAATGGTAGTTTAGAAAATAGATTACCAGGTAATTGTAATGTTTGTTTTGAAAATGTTGATTCTGGAGAATTATTGTATAAATTAGATGAATTAGGAATTTGTGTATCAGGTGGTTCTGCATGTTCATCAGGAAGTGCAAATCCTTCTCATGTTTTATCTGCAATAGGCGTACCATCAGAACTTGCAAAAGGTGTATTAAGAGTTACTTTTGGAGATTTTAATATACCACAAGAAGTTGATTTTTTAGTATATAGTTTGAAAAAGATTATAGGTTGATTTTTCACTCGAAATGTGTTAAAATAGGGAACGCAAGGAGGTAGAAATGAGTATTTTAGATGTATTAAGAGGAAAAAATAATAAACAAAATATGGTAAAAAAAGTTGAAGATGAATTTCGTGCAGCAGGGAACAAAGAGGAGGCTGTTGAAAATGCTTCAGATGTTGCAATAGAAGCTATTATAGAAAATTCTGAAAGTGAAGAAGTTTCAGCAATGGATTTATTAAAAGATCTTAAAGAAGGTGAATTACCAAATGACTTAAAATTAAAAGTTATAATAAAAATATTAATTAATCAAATAAAAAATTCTGATAAAATTGCGGAAAGAGCTGCAGATGAATTAAATCTGACAACTCCAGAAATATTAACCATTTTGAAAGAAGTAAAAGATTACTGTAGTACAGAAATTATGTCAAAACTAATTGAGCAGATTCCTGATAAAGATATTAGGGAAAGAGAACAACAAAAAGTAGA
>CANRBI010000060.1 GCA_947628775.1 uncultured Clostridia bacterium | reverse complement strand
AGTTCTTCAGTACCAGCACATGTTGAAATGATGGGACTAATAGGAATGGGAAATAATCCAATGGTTGGAGCATCTGTAGCAGTAGCAGTAGCTGTTGAAGAAGCAATGAAATAATAAAATAAAAAACTTAAAGGAGCAATAAAAATGTCAGAACAAGTACAAACTAAAACAAAAAAAATCAAAGAAGTTTTTAGTGATTATAAAACTAGAAGTACTATTCTTGACGCACAAATTATTGCTCTTAATTTAATCAAAAAAAAGAGTATATTAGATATTATAATCCAATCAGATGAATATGTAGAAATAAAAGAACTATGGTATTTTGAAAAATATTTAAGAGAAAGATTTTTATTTGAAAATATAGAAATAGAACTTAAATATACTGAAGGAATACAAATAAAACCAATAGAAGAAGAATGGACAAATATAATAGCATATATGGCACATAAATATCCACTTGCAAAATCAATGTTATTATCAAAAAGCAAAGCAGAAATTACTGACAATAAAATAAATATAAAAATGAATATAAGAGGAGCAGAATTTTTAAAAGCAAAACAAATAGACACAGCATTACAAAATCTTATAAAAAACATATACGGAAAAAAATATATTATTGAATTTCAAGAAGATATAGACAAAAAACAAATAGAAAAATACGAACAATATATCAAAGAATTAGAAGAACAAGAACTCAGAAAAATTGAAACAGAATCTACAGCAAATGAATCAACAGATTTAGAATACAATGATCCAGATTATAGAATGCCAGATGGATTAGAAGGTTACATACCTGAAAATCCATCTGATTTAACTGAAATTCCTGAAGATAATATAAAAGAAGAAACAAAGCAATACATAATAGGAAAACCATCAAAAGCTAAAGAAAAGAAAATCAAAATAAAAGATATTACAGCAAATGATGGAAGAGTAACAATAGAAGCAAGAGTTATTAACTGTGAATCAAGAGAAACAAAATCAGGAAAAGGACTATTAATAATAGAAGTATATGATGGAACAGGAATCATAACATGTAAATCATTTTCAAAAGACATAAAAGAAGCAAAAGAAGTAGTAGAAAAAATTAACAAAGCAAAAATATTAAAATTAATTGGAAAAGCAGGATTAGATACATATGCAGGAGATGTTACAGTTATGGTAAATACTATAGCTGAAACAGATGCAATAATTCCAGAACTACCAACAGAACAAGAAGATACACCATTAATTTTCGGATCATCATTAAATGTAACTGAACCATTAATAAAAATTGCAGACCTAGGAGTAGATGATGGAAAAGTATGTATAGATGGAGAAATCATTAATATAGAAGACAAAGAACTAAAATCAGGAAAAATATTGTTAAGTATAGATGTCTATGATGGAACAAGTACTATGACATGTAAAGCATTTTTACAAAAAGATTCAGGCAAAAAAACTATAAAAAGGCTAAAAAAAGCAAAAGGAATAAAACTTGCAGGAACAGCCCAAATGGATACATTTTCAAATGAAATAACAATTATGACAAATACAATTATAGAATCAGAAGGAATAAAAAAGCAAATAAGACAAGATAACAGTGAAGTAAAAAGAGTAGAGTTACACATGCATACACAAATGAGTCAAATGGATGCAATGACTTCTGCTACAGATTTAATAAAAAGAGCAATGAAATGGGGAATGAAATCAATAGCAATAACAGACCATGGAGTTGTACAAGCATTTCCAGAAGCACACAAATTATTAGGTGTAGACAACCCTGATATGAAAGTAATTTACGGAGTAGAAGCATATCTTGCACCTGACAATACAAAATCTGTATATAATGGAAAAGAACAGCCATTAAATACAACATATTGTGTACTAGACTTAGAAACAACAGGATTTTCTGCAACAAATGATAAAATAACAGAAATAGGTGTCATGAAATACAAAGATGGAGAAGTAATAGATAAATTTAGTGAATTTGTCAATCCAGAAAGACACATACCAGAAAGAGTAACAGCAGTTACAAATATAACAGATGATATGGTAAAAGATGCTGAAACTATAGAGCAAATTTTTCCAAAACTATTAGAATTTTTAGGAGATAGTGTTATAGTAGCACATAATGCCAATTTTGATGTAGGATTTTTAAAACAAAATGCAAAAACCTTAGGCTATGACTTTGACTATACATATCTAGACACATTAAGCTTAGCAAAAGACTTATTCCCAAATTATAAAAAATACAAACTAGGAAAAATAGCTGAAAATCTAGGAATAAAAGTAGAAGTAGCACATAGAGCTTTAGATGATGTTGATACAACAGTAAAAGTATTTAAAATAATGCTTGACATGTTAGAAAAAAAAGGTGCGAAAACAGTTGATGACATAGATAAAGTAGCAGCTGATGAACAAGCAAAAAAAGAAGAATACAAAAAGCTAAAGACATATCACGCAATAATATTAGCAAAAAACTATGTTGGTCTACGCAATTTATATAAACTAGTATCAATCTCACATCTAGATTATTTTTATAGAAAACCACGTATATTAAAAAGTCTATATAAAAAATATTCTGAAGGACTAATACTAGGAAGTGCCTGTGAAGCAGGAGAACTATATCAAGCAATAGAACTTGGAAAAACAGATGAAGAAATAGAAGAAATCGCATCAGACTATGACTATTTAGAAATACAACCAATAGGAAATAATGAATTTTTAATAAGAAATCAAACATTCAGAGATGAAGAAGAACTAAGAGATATCAATCGTAAAATAGTAGCACTTGGAGAAAAACTTGGAAAACCAGTTGTTGCAACATGTGATGTACATTTTATGGATCCACAAGATGAAATATACAGAAGAATTTTAGAAGCAGGGCAAAAATATGATGATGCAGATAACCAAGCACCATTATATCTAAGAACAACAGAAGAAATGCTAGAAGAATTCAAATATCTAGGAGAAGAAAAAGCATATGAAGTTGTAGTTACAAACACAAACAAAATATCAGATATGTGTGAACAAATAAGCCCAATATCACCAGAAAAATGTCCACCACATATACCAGGCTGTGAAAAAACAATAAAAGATATTGCATATAATAAAGCACATGAACTATATGGAGATCCTCTACCAGAAATAGTACAATCAAGACTAGATAAAGAATTAGACTCAATCATAAAAAATGGATTTTCTGTTATGTACATAATAGCCCAAAAATTAGTATGGAAATCAAATGAAGATGGATATATAGTCGGATCAAGAGGTTCAGTAGGTTCATCATTTGTAGCCAACATGACAGGAATTACAGAAGTAAATTCATTACCACCACATTATAGATGTCCAAATTGTAAATATTCAGATTTTACAGACTATGGCTACAAAAATGGTTTTGACTTACCAGATAAAAAATGTCCAAAATGTGGACAAATGCTAGCAAAAGATGGAATGGACATACCATTTGAAACATTCTTAGGATTTAATGGAGATAAAGAACCAGATATCGACTTAAACTTTTCAGGAGAATACCAAGCAAAAGCACACAAATACACAGAAGTAATATTTGGAAAAGGAACAACATTCAAAGCAGGAACAATAGGAACAGTAGCAGAAAAAACAGCATATGGATATGTAAAAAACTATTTTGAAGAAAGACATATCCCAATCAACCAAGCAGAAATAAAAAGACTATCAGCTGGTTGTACAGGAATAAAAAGAACAACTGGCCAACACCCAGGAGGAATTATAGTAGTACCAAAAGGAAGAGAAATATATGAATTTTGTCCAGTACAACACCCAGCAGATGATGCAACATCTGACATAATAACAACACATTTTGACTACCACTCAATAGATGCAAATTTATTAAAACTAGACATACTAGGACATGATGATCCTACAGTTATACGTATGTTACAAGACATTACAGGAATAGACCCAACAAAAGTACCACTAGATGATAAAGAAACGATGTCAATATTCAGTTCAACAGATGCTCTTGGAGTAACACCAGAGCAAATAAAATCAGAAGTTGGAAGTTATGGAATACCAGAATTTGGAACAAAATTTGTAAGAGGAATGTTAGTAGATACAAAACCAACAACATTTGACGAACTAATACGTATATCAGGACTATCACATGGTACAGATGTATGGCTAGGTAATGCACAAACTTTAATAGAACAAGGAACTGTAACCCTAACAGAAGCAATATGTTGTCGTGACGACATAATGATATACTTAATAAAACAAGGAGTTCCACCAAACCCAGCATTTAAAATAATGGAAACAGTACGTAAAGGAAAAGCTTTAAAAGATCCAGAAAAATGGTCTGAATATAAAAATCTAATGAAAGAATACAATGTACCAGATTGGTATATAAAATCATGTGAAAAAATTAAATACATGTTTCCAAAAGCACATGCAGCTGCATATGTAACAAATGCATTCAGAATAGCATGGTTCAAAGTACATGAGCCAGAAGCATATTATGCAGCATTTTTCTCAATAAGAGCATCAGATGATTTTGACTATGAAATAATGTGTAATGGCAAAGAAAAAGTAAAAAATAAAATGAAAGAAATAGACCTATTAGGAAATAATGCATCACAAAAAGACAAAACAATGTATCCAGTCCTAGAACTAGTTTTAGAAATGTATGAAAGAGGATTTAACTTTTTACCAGTTGACATATACAAATCAAGTAGCACAAAATTTATAGTTGAAGAAGATGGAATTCGTCCACCACTAAACAGTATACCAGGATTAGGAACAGTAGCAGCAGTAGGAATTGAAAATGCAAGAAAAGATGGCAAATTCATGTCAATAGATGACCTAAAAATTCGTTCAAAAGTTGGAATAGCAGTAACAGAATTATTAAAAAAATTTGGCTGTTTAGAAGGAATGAGCCAAAGTAATCAAATGAGTTTATTTGGATAAAGGAGAATAAACATGTATGATAGCAAAATTAATTACAATGAGATATTTTCTATAAAAAACATACTAATATATTTCATAATAATAAATATAATAGGATTTTTAATAATGCTAATAGATAAAAGAAAAGCAGAAAAAGGAAAATGGAGAATACCAGAAAAAACAATATTTATCATAACAGCATTAGGAGGAGGAATAGGTACAATATCAGGAATGTACCTATTTCGCCACAAAACAAAAAAATGGCAATTTACATTTGGATTGCCATTTATTACAATTCTAGAATTTATAGGCATAATATACTATTGTTTTATAAACAAATAAAGAAATAAGAAAAGAGGAAAATGCATGGCTGTGAAAAATACACCAGTACAAAAAAACAAAGAATATATAGTAGATATTATAGATAATGGTTTTGAAGGAGAAGGAATAGCCAAAATCGATAATTTTACAATATTTATACCAGATGCAATAAAAGGAGAAAAAGTAAAAATACTAATAGTAAAAGTTCTTTCATCACATGCATTTGGAAAAATACAAGAAATAATACAAACCTCAACAAGTAGAACAGACCCAGATTGTGCAACATACAAAAGATGTGGAGGATGTTCACTAAGACATATAGAATACAAACAAACACTAAAAATAAAGCAACAAATGGTACAAAATTTAGTAAACAAAATGTTAGATGAAAAAATACAAGTAAAAGAAACAATAGGAATGGACAACCCATATCATTATAGAAACAAAGTACAATTTCCAGTAGGACTAGACAAAAATGGACAACCAAGTTTAGGTATATTTGCAAAAAGAACACATGAAATAATACCAATAAAAACATGTTTAATACAAAATGAAACAGCTCAAAACATAGCCAAAAGTATTTTTGAAATTTGTATAAAAAATCAAGTCAGTGTATATCAAGAACAAAAACAGCAAGGGCTAATAAGACACATAATAATAAAAGTAGGATTAAGAACAAATGAATATATGTGTATACTAGTATTAAATGGAAAAAAACTAAAAAACGCAAGTGGAGAAGTAATAGAAAATAAACTAGTAGAAGAACTAACAAAACAATTTCCACAAATAAAAACAATAATAATCAACACAAACACAAAAAACACAAATGTAATACTAGGAGAAGAAAACAGAACAATATATGGAGAAGGATACATCACAGATAAACTAGGCGAATTCAACTTCAAAATATCACCATTTTCATTTTACCAAGTAAACCCAATACAAGCAGAAAAACTATACACAATAGGAGTACAATCAGCAAACATATCAAAACAAGATACAGTATTTGATTTATACTGTGGAATAGGAACAATATCACTATTCATGTCCAAATATGCAAAAAAAGTCTATGGAATAGAAATAGTAAAAGAAGCAATACAAATGGCCAAAGAAAACGCCTCAAACAACAACATAACAAACACAGAATTCATAGCAGGAGATGTAGAGCAAACACTAGAAGACCTAATATCAAACAAAAAAATAATCCCAGACATAATACTAGTAGACCCACCAAGAAAAGGTCTAGACAAAAACACAATTCAAAACATCCAAAAAATCACTCCCAAAAAACTAATATACATAAGCTGCAACCCCTCAACCCTAATGCGCGACCTCCAACAACTCCAAGAGCAATACAAAATCACCCAAATTCAACCACTAGACATGTTCCCCTTCACTTCACATGTGGAGTGTGTTACTGTTCTTAACCTTAAATAGTTTTGAAATTATTATTACTGTGGGGATAGATAGTTTAAATGTTAGAAAAATTATTTTTAATATCTAACTAAAATCTAACCAAAGTCAAATTTTAGATAGTGATATAAAAAATTGTAAATATATTAAATCTAGTTTAGAAAATTGCTAAGCTAGATTTTTTAATC
>CANRBI010000059.1 GCA_947628775.1 uncultured Clostridia bacterium | reverse complement strand
ATAGATATCATATCACAAAAACCTCCTTTTTTCAATACTTTGAGGCTATTTCTTGCTTTTTTGCCACTTTATTTTTGACTAAATGCAAAAAAATAAGCCGACTAAATCGACTTATATGTGTGAAAATAATATTCACTTTTTGTTCTCTTCAAACTTAACTGTATCAATAATTACAAGTAGTTCGACGAAAACGCATTATGGAGCGGGTAGTGGGAATCGAACCCACACTATCAGGTCGGAAGCATGACATTCTACCATTAAATTATACCCGCATCACTAAATACATTATACAATGTAAACCAACATAATGCAAGTACCAAATCAAATTTTTCCACAACAAAAACAACCCAAAACCAATAAACTATTTTTAACATATAGATAAAATAACAAAATATTAACTAAAAAAACACAAAAAAGACACAAAATAAATATAACATAAACCAGAAAAAACAGAGAAGGAGATAAAAAAATGTACATCTTAAAAAACAGTATAAAATCAATAACAAGAAACAAAGGAAGGAATATCTTAATAGGAATAATAATCCTAGTAATTGCAGCAAGTAGCACAGTAACACTAGCAATAAGAAATACAGCCAACAAATTAGTAAAAGACTATGAATCTGCACATGACATCATAGGAACAATTTCATTCAACAGGCAACAACTATCAGAACAATTTAAAGGAGGAGAAGAAGCCAGAAAAAGCAATATAGAAGCATTTAACAACATAGAACAACTAACACTAGAAAACATAAAAAATTACGGACAAAGTTCAAACTTAAAAAGCTATTACTACACATATTCAACATCATTAAACAGTGACACACTAACAAAAGCAACAGATTCATTTGAATATGAAGTAGAAAACAAAGAAACAATAACAAATCCTCCAACAGGAGATCAAAACAATGGAATAAATAGAGGAGGACCAGAAGAAGGACATACATCAACAAACAATGGAACAACAACAGTAATAACAAGAAGCAAAGAAAAATTTGAAAGTGACAGAAACCTAACAGGAGACTTTGAATTAGATGGATATTCTTCATACAATGCAATGACTGACTTTGTAAATGGAGTATACAAAATAACAGAAGGAGAAATGATAACAGATCTTACAAACTATGAATGTGTAATAAATTCAGAACTTGCAACATTAAATGAAGTAAAAGTTGGAGACACTATAACACTAAAAAATCCAAATACAGAAAAAACATATGATTTCACAGTAAAAGGAATATACAAAGACAACTCAAACCAAGATGATTCAAGTAACATGTACTCACCAGCAGCCAATAAAATAATAACAGGAAGTGAATTAATAGAAAAACTAGTAGCAGATGATAATACTCTAGTAACAAACATAACACCATATTTTGTACTACAAAACGAAGAATCAATACAAGCATTTACTGAAGAATTAAAAACAAAAGGATTAAATGAATATTACACATTAAACACAAATGAAGATGAACTAAAAAATGCAACACAATCAATAGAAAATGTAAAAACATTTGCAACAACATTTTTAATAATAACACTAATAATAGCAACAATAGTCTTATTTGTAATAAACATGATAAACATAAGAGAAAGAAAATACGAAATAGGAGTATTTAGAACAATAGGAGTAAGCAAAGCAAAACTAACTCTACAATTTGTATTAGAATTACTAATAGTAAGTATAATAATGTTAAGTATAGGAAGCGTTTTTGGAGCAATGCTATCAAAACCAGTAGGAAATAAATTACTACAAAACGAAATAGAAGCAAGTAAAACAGCAGACGAAGAAATATCAAACAACTTTGGAAGAGGTGGAAAAATGGGAGGTCCAGGTGGGCCAATGGAAAATACAGGAATTGCCAGAGTTGAACAAATAGATAGTATAGAAGCAGTTGTAGATGTCAATGTAATAATGCAACTACTAGGAATAGGAATACTTTTAACAATAGCAAGTAGTTTAGCATCAATGATAAGCATACAAAGATTTTCACCACTTACTATATTGAAAGAGAGGTCATAAAATATGGGAATATTAAAATTAGAAGATGTAGCATACAGATACAAAGATGCACCAAAAGATAAATACGTATTTAAAAATATAAATTACGAATTTGAACAAGGAAAAGTATATGCAATCAAAGGAAAAAGTGGAAGCGGAAAAACTACATTATTATCACTCATAACAGGGCTAGAAAAATGTACAGAAGGAAAAGTATTATATGATGGAAAAGACCTAAAAAAGATGAATTTAGACAAATACCGAAATACAGATATAGGAATAGTCTTCCAAAGCTATAACTTATTACCAAGATTTACCGCAATAGAAAACATAATATTATCAATGGATGTCAGCCAAATAAAAGTAAAAAACAAAAAACAAAAAGCACTAGAACTAATGAAACAAGTAGGATTATCAGAAGAACATGCAAACAGAAGAATTTTAAAGCTATCAGGAGGAGAACAACAAAGAATAGCAATAGCAAGAAGTTTATCATATAATCCAAAAATAATCATAGCAGACGAACCAACAGGAAATCTAGACAAAGAAACAGAAGCGGAAATATTAAAAATATTCAAACATCTAGCAAAAGACGAAAATAAATGTATAATAATAGTAACTCACTCACAAAATGTATGTGATGAAGCAGACTATATTTATGAATTATAAAAAATAAAAGATTATCAAAAATGAAGTAAATCCAAATTGTTAGACAAAAAGTTTAACAAGGAGTATTCACTTCAAAAAGATAATCTTTTATTTTTATATGAAAATCTACTATTAAAAAATTACAAAATTCAACAATATCCACTAATTAACATATAATAAAATAAGTATATAAAAAATTATATACAAGATAGGAGCAAAAAAATGGGAAATACAAAAAACATTATAATAGCAACATTAATAGCAATAATACTACTAATGGCAGTTGGATACTCAGCATTTGCAACACAATTAACAATAAATGGAACAGCCCAAATCATAGGAGAATGGAATGTAAAAATCACAAATATACAAATACAAAACATAAGTGAAGGATGTAATGGAGGAACACCAGAATATACAAATACAACTGCAACACTTAACGGAGAACTAATAAAACCAGGAGACTCAATAACTTATGAAATAACAATACAAAATGCTGGAACAATAGATGCCAAATTAAGCAAGATAAAACTAACAGCAGATGACATAAATGGTTCACCAGCACTAAAATATACAAACACAGAACCTGCAACAAACCTAGCAGCAGGGGAACAAACAACATTTACAATAACAGTACAATATGATGCAGATACAACTGAAGTACCAGAAATAAAAACAAAAACAATAACAGGAATCATAGAATATGTACAAAAATAACAACACAAAAAGAAGGAAACCTGCAAATAAATTATAAAAATACAGGTAGCCTTCTTAAATTTTAAGCAAACATAAACACTAAAATAGAGGAAGGAAAACTATGAAATATCCAAAAACGAAGATATTAATAACAATAATTATCATATACACAATAGCAACAATTAAACTAACAATTACAAACATAAGAATATATACAAACATAATAAACCCAACATTTTGGACAATTATCTTAATATACCTAATATATAATAACCAAAAAAATAATATCAAAATTCATAAAAATCAAAAATACAATATACAAATGCTAATAATATCAATATTTTACTTAATAATATATTTTCTAATCGGACTCAAATTTGGATTTTCCAAAAATCCATACAAACAAGATCTAGTACACATACTAAAAAACGCAATAATTCAAATTTTACCAATAATAAGTATAGAAATAATACGAAACACAATAACAAATTCAAAAAATAAAATACCAATAACAACACTACTAATATTAGTAGAAATAAACTATAATACATTAACAAATATATATACAAACAAAGAAGAACTATACAAATATATATGTTCAACAATAATACCACTAATAACCTACAACATATTATACACATATCTAACAACAAAAGTGACATATACATTACCATTAATACACAGATTAACTTGCCAAATACCAATACTACTATTACCAATAGTACCAAATATAAATTGGTTCATAACAGGCTCTATAGGAATAATATTCCCAATAATAATATATGTTATATTTAAATACAAAATACTAAAAGAAAAAACAGAAAAAAGAAAAAGAAAACAAACCCAAATAGCTAAAATAAGCTACACAACAGCAATAATTTTATCAATAACACTAGTAAGTTTTATGCTAGGAATATTCAAATACGAGCCAATAACAATATTATCTAACAGCATGAACCCAGTATTTTCCAAAGGAGATATAGTAATCTACAAAAAACTAAAAGAACAAGAACTAAAACAAATTCCCAAAAATACAATAATAATATATGAAATAGAAAACAAAAACATAGCACATAGAATAACAAAAACCATAAAACAAAAAGACACAACATTATATCAAACAAAAGGAGACAGTAATAATACACCAGACATGGAACTAGTAAAACCAAATCAAATAAAAGGTCAATATATATTTCACATAAAATATATAGGACTTCCATCAGTATGGTTATATAACTACTTCAAACAAAATGACACAAAAGTAGGAACAAACAAGGAGTGATCTAAACAATGGCAAAAAGACGTAAAATCAAAATAAAAAATCAAAAAAGAACAAGAAGCATAAAACCAAAAATAAACAAAGCAAATATTGTATTAATACTAATAACAGTAGCAATGCTAATAATAGGATATATACTAATAAATCAAGGAATAAATTACGAAAAAAATTTACCATCAATTTATAACTACACAGCACAAAAAAGCGAAAACTACGAAGTCTTGCTAAAACCAAATGACTTTTACACAAGCAAAACACTTCCATCAGGACGATATTATGCCTCCAAATCAATAGAAGCATTTATAATAAACTTTCAATATGATTTAAATTCAAGCCAAAAAACAAATATTAAATACACCTACAACATAACAGCAGAACTAATAGGAACAATAAACACAAACGAAAATCAAGACGAAGAAATATGGAACAGAACATTTACATTACTTGAAAATAACAACAACGAAACAAATGCACAACAAATTTCAATAAAACAAGGAATTAACTTAGATTATCAATATTATAATGACCTAGCAAGAGCATATGAAAAAACATATGGAATAGCAATAGATTCACTACTAAAAATACATTTTAATATAACATACAACATAGACCTAAGTAACTTAAACGAACAAACAGAAACAAAAGAAGACAATATAGAACTAGAAATACCACTAACAGACACAACAACAGAATTAAGAGAAAACTATGAAAAAATAACATCAAACAACATAAAATCAAAATCTAAAACAACCAAAATTATATATTATACAACAGGAACAATATTTATAACAGGAGCAATAATCTTAATAATCAAAAAAATAAAACAAATAAAAAATCAAAAAACGCCAGAAACAGAATACAAACAAACATTAAAATATATTTTAAAATACTACAATGATTTAATAGTAACAATAGAAAATGAACCAGACCTAACAAATCTAAAACAAATGAAACTCACAAATCTATATGACTTAATAGATGTAGCAGACCTCAACCAAACCAATATAATACACTATGAAAAACTACCAAACCAGCAAGACAATTTTTATACAATAATTAAAGATTATGTATATATATATGAAACAAGAATCTAAACAACTAAAAAAACCACCCAAAAGGGAATGAAAATAAAAATTCATTCCCTATAAAAACTATTCAAACTGTTTCAAATACTGAATATACTCCTCTAAACAAAAACCTTTTTCCTTCATAAACTTAGCATTTTCAACACCAACATATCTATAATGCCAAGGCTCATAATTAATTTTAGTAATATCCTTTTTATCAGTAGGATATCTCAAAACAAAACCATAATTCTGACAATTATCAACCAACCATTTTTGAACATCAGTATTTTCCTGATTTTGATCTAAAATCTGATAATTTTGAGAAACAATATCCAAAGCCAAACCAACTTCATGTTCACTAGAACCAGGAAAAGTAACCCAATAAGAAGCCTCTCTTTCTGCATCAACACTTGAAAACCCCAGACTTATATATTCATTAACTTTTCTCTTATACAACAATTCTTGAGTATCAGTAGATCTATAACTAGAACAAATTACAGGACGTAACCCCTGACTTTTAGCATCATTAAGCATTTTTTGTGCAGCCTCAGCAATTCTACTATCCACTTGACTTGCAGAATCAATATCTTTCAATTCAAAATCATAATCATCAGGAACAACATTATCTTTATTAACCAAAATCAAATTCCAATCAGTAGTTTTACTATCAATTTCAGGCTTTTGTTCAACATTATTTGTAGTAGTATTTTCTGAAACTATTAAATTATTATCATAAGAAACAGCCTCTACAGATTCCTCGCTCTTAACATTATCATTTTTATGAGTTAAAATAATTATAAAACAAATTATAAAAACAATTACTAACAACAAACTAGCAATCATAATAAAAATTTTCTTATTATTCCTAAATCTCTTAGCTAGTATCTTTCTAGTAACATCTTCAAGATAAGCACTAAACTTTGCATTCCTATCTAAATCATCTTGATTTTCAATGACTGAAAAAAATACATCATGAATTATCTCAGCTTCTTCCTCAGAACTTATATCAACATCATCCTTAATAATAGAACCAACATAATCATAATAATCATCAATCATACGAGAAATATTTAATTCGCCTTTTACAAAATAAGATTTTATATACTTTTCCTTTTTCATCATAACTCCCATAGACTGCAAATTACTTCAATTTTCATTATACAACAAAATAATACTTTTTTCTAGTATTTACAAC
>CANRBI010000058.1 GCA_947628775.1 uncultured Clostridia bacterium | reverse complement strand
GGAAGTTCAATAATAACAGAAGGAAAAACAAGTAGTAAATGGGCAACAGCATATAAAAATGGAACGTCACAATATGATGGAGCAAAAATATATGAAGTAAGTAAAACAGGAGACATGACAAAAGAGGTTAAGAAAGATACAGAGACTACTCGAAGCTGGTTCACCGACTACGCTAAAGTCGTGTATTCTAGGTATCCGTTCGCCTTTCGTGGAGGCAGTTACGATGATACTACGGTTGCAGGTGTGTTCTATGCTTACTACTACAATGGTAATAGCAGTTCTTATATCGGTTTCCGCGTCGCCTTGGCTCCTTAACTTTTCCCTCATTTGTCCTTGATTCGGCCACAAATTTTGAAGGGACGGACAAGTTAATAACATAACATATAAACATAAACAATTTACAACAAAGAAACAAACTTAATTACTAAGCACACCGAAGGAATACCCCAGAGAACCGCAAACCACACAACTAAGCAAAAACAAACAAAATACCAATTAATTACATAATTTTATTATACCATTTGTCAAGATAACTACTAATTACACCCAAGTCGAAAATTGCGATGAAAAATCAATCCAACCCATTGCAATTTTCGACTTTTTATGGTTAAATATAAATAATAAATAAAACCGAGAGGAACGATATATATGTTAGATTTTACAAAAGCAGTAGAACAATTAAATAATTATAAAGGTTCTGAAAAGAAAAAAACATTAATATATGAGAACAAAAAATATTTAGTCAAATTTCCTGACCCAATAAGAGAAAAAAATAAAAATATATCATATATAAATAATGCATTTTCTGAATATATAGGAAGTAACATATTCAAAATGGCAGGATTCAAAACACAAAATACTATATTAGGAACATACAAATATAATGGAAAAAATAAAATAGTATGTGCATGTGAAGATTTTACAGATGAAGAAAATATTTTATATGAATTTGAAAATCTAGCTTTAAGTACAAATCCAAACAAAAAAATTGAAACTGAAATAACAGATATTATAGAAGTATTAGAAGAAAATAAACATATAATAAATGTAGAAGAAACCAAGAATAAGTTTTGGGAAATGTTTATAATAGACAGCATAATAGGAAATACAGATAGGCACAATGGTAATTGGGGATTTATACTAAATAAAAAAACTAATAAAATTCAATTTGCTCCAATATATGATTGTGGTTCATGTTTAAACCCAATATTGGAAGAAGAAA
Source organism: uncultured Clostridia bacterium (assembly GCA_947628775.1). Lineage (GTDB taxonomy): Bacteria > Bacillota > Clostridia > TANB77 > CAG-508 > CAG-269. Next base: position 6,103 of record CANRBI010000058.1, on the reverse strand, counting down.
AAATAAAAACCTTAACAGAAGCAGAAATAAAAAATATAGCAATAAATTGTTATTCATGTTTAAAAATAAATGGTAAAAAAATAAATTACATGACATATATAAAACAAAAAAATAATGAAGAATGTAATCAAGCCATTCTAAGAATTTTTAACAATATAAAAATAGAAGAAATAGAAGATTTTATAAACAAAATAGAAAGTATATCAAAAGACCGAAAAAATTTATATATAAAAATAATAAATATAAGATATAAAATAATAGCAAAAGTATATAACTCCATTAAAGTATAGATAAAATGATTATAATTAAATAAAAACAACAATAAAAAATTAGGGATTGGGTTGTAACTACGCTAACGTCGTGAATTCTAGCAATCCGTTCGCCAATCGTGGAGGCAATTACAGCAATACTACGAATGCAGGTGTGTTCTATGCTAATAACAATAATGGCAATAGCAACGACAATCGCGGTTTCCGCGTCGCCTTGGCTCCTTAGCACTTCGATACACAAAGATTTTAAAAGGAATCTATCCCAGAAGGGTAATATCTAAAGGGTATTACCGAGAGTTTTACATAATATATCACAACTGGACTGTATCAAAGAAATCCAATTCCTTTGATGTAGGCACGAATTCTACATCATAAACACATAAATAGCAGTTTTGTTTTAGTAAAATATTGAAAATCCAAAACTGTGAATAAACAATTACAAATTTTAAACATAATTCACAAATAAATCTTGCAAAAAAACAACAATTCATATATAATAGAGCAAAAGGAGGAGTAATTATGGATGAACCAAAAGAAATAAAAAAAGAAGAACCAGAAGTAAAACCAGAAGAAGGCAAAAAATTTGAGCCAGTAAAACAAGCAAATGAAAAAGACGTAAAAAAATTTGAACCAGTAAAAACATCAAAAGAAAAACCAGATAAAAAATTAGAAAAAGAAAAACAAAAACCAGAACATAAACCAGAACCACCAAAACCAAAAAACAAAAAAGAACCAAAAGAGCCAAAAGAAAAACATAAAGGAATTTTTGCAAGAGTACTAGCAGTAATAATAGTACTAGCAGTAATAATAGGGCTAACATACTTTGCACTACCATCACCAGCAAGAACAGTAGAGCAAATGTTTAGAGACCTAAAAGCTGCAAAAATTGAAGAAGTGCAAAAAAGCTTAGACTATGATGAACTAATAGACATAACAGCACTATCATCAATAAAAGACAATGAAGAAGAACTAGAAAAACTACTATTTGAAGACCTACAATGGGATATAAAAAACACAGACCAAAAAGGAAACAAAGCAACAATAGAAATAGAAGTAACAAACAAAGACTACAAAGCAATATTCCAAAACTACACAAAAAAAGTAATACAAAACCTATTAAGTAACTCAAACAAAGAAAACGCAGAAAAATACCTAATAGAAGAATTCCAAAATAAAGATGTAGCAAAAACAAAAACAGTACAAACAATTACAGCACAAAAAGAAAATGGAAAATGGAAAGTAGTAGTAGATGACAGCCTAAGAAACGCAATATTCCCAGGCCTAACAGAAGCAATAGATACACTTACAAATTTAGAATAATATAAAAAAGAGGGTTCTATTATAAACTACTCCAACCAGAGATAGCTTAAAATAGAACCCTCTAATACTATCAAAAACAGCAAATACATAAAAAATCAAAATCTTACACAACAAATTTTACTTATGCGACTTCTTATCATTATAATTACCAATCACATTACCATGATTTTCATACAAACTACAAATATTACAATCAGTACAAATCTCAACTCTATTTTCAAAAATCAAAACCAAAGTATTCAAAAAATCATCAATAGAATGTTCCACAAGATGAATATAAATCTTTTTCGGCAAAAGATTAAGCAAAGTATTTAAAACATAATCATTTTTAGAAAAAGAAATATCAGACAAATACTTAGCCTCATAAAAATCATCAGTTATAGAAATACGACACATATCCTCATCTAGCAAAATAGGATTATCTTTAAAATAAACAAAATGAACAACATCAGATTTAGCAGGCTGAGACCCAATATACAACTTCAAAAGAGAAATAAACTCCAAATATTCCTTTTCAATAATAAAATTATTAACAGCCTCATCAACAATATCATCTAAAATCTCAAAATACTTTTTTAATCTAAAATAAATAAAACCAGTAAGTACAATAGACTTATGTTCCTTAAGATAACTATAAAAACTACTACTCAAACAAGAAAATTTCTTATTAAAATACATAGTAAAATCATCAGAACACACGTCAAAACAAAAATCAAGAATTTTCTTCTTTTCAATACTATCAAAATAAAAATAATTTTGATGAATAATATTCTTCAAAAGATATTCTTCAAGTTCATCAATTACAAAATAAGAAAGCATATTAGAAACATTCTGTATAAAATTATCCTCATCATGTCCATAATAATGAATAATAATATTTTTATAATTTTTAAACTCATTTTGTGAAAAACAAACAAACTTAAGTTCAGAAAAATACAACTCATCTAGTAGATACGAAAGTGCAGATGCATTGTTTGTTTTTATACATATTGACTTCATCAAAAAACTCCCTTCCCCAAATAGTATCTACTAAACTTAAAAACTTATACATTATCATATGAACTTTTAACAACAAATGAATATTGTCCCAAATAATATGCAAAATAAAAAAAGCTGCTATACATAAAGTTAAGCAACCTTTTATAAAATTTAATTAAATTCAACAAAACAAATGATAATCTACCTCAGGAAACACACAATCTTTTTCACAAATATCATCTAAAAATTCCTTATCAATATTATCATCTTTAATCTGATAATACAACTTAGTAAAACGACCAATATGATCTTTAATTCTCTTTTTAGCATAATCAACCATAGTGCCATTAGTAATAATAAACAACCAATCACTACTTTGAGCAAGCAACAACTCACGAACACATTGATTAAGAGCATCTTTTTTTATACCATCTGCATCAGGGAAAAGATAAGCAAGTTCACACATCCTATCACCAGCAACATGCAAATGTCTATGAACATAATCATTAGAAGGATTTAGCCATACCTCACTATAACCATTAGCACCCCAACTAGAGCGACAAGGAGAACATACTTGTATATCTGGATATTTATCAATATACTCAGAAGGAGTAATAAGCTCAAAATTACAATCATCATAATAAATCTTTTTAAACAAAATATAAATCCAATAAGGACCCTCATACCACCAATGACCATAAAGTTCAGCATCATAAGGACACAAAATAATAGGAGGCTTATCCATATAATTTCTAATATCATTAATCTGTTTAACTCTAGAATCTAAAAAATGACCGGCCTGTTTTTCAGCAGAATCATGAGCCCACTGAATATTATAATAATCCTTAAAATCAGAATCACCAGTAATCCTATAATACTTAATACCAGTATGAACACGAACACCATTATGAGCAATATAAGGTTTTATATATTCATAATCAGCATCATAACCAATATCACGATAAAACTCACGATAATTAAAATCACCAGGATAACCATTAATAGAACTCCACACCTGTCTAGAAGACTCCATATCACGACCAAAAGCAACTACACCATCAGGAGAAACAATAGGAGCAAAAGTACCATAAACAGGAGTAGGGTTAGCATATAAAATACCATGAGTTTCAGTAATAACATATTCAATACCAAACTCTCTTAAATACTTATCAGCCTCAGGAACATATCCACACTCAGGAAGCCAAATACCACGAGGTTTTTTGCCAAAATATTTTTCATAAGTCTGTACACCAACAGCAATTTGAGCCCTAACAGTTTTTTCATTTACATATAAAATAGGGAAATATCCATGAGTTGCACCACAAGTAATAATTTCCAAAACGCCAATATCCTGAAAATGCTTAAAAGCCTCAATCAAATTACAATTACAAACATCTCTAAAAAAGTGCAAATCACTAGAATACTTATCATAATAATAATGAGAAAGTTCATTTAACCTTGCATCATAAGAAGTTCGCTTAATTTCTTTCTCAGAAAGTTCAATCAAACGATTCAAATAATTAATATATTTTTTTTGCAAAAGCTTATTATCAAGCATAGAAAGCAAAGGGGGAGTCATAGACATAGTAATTCTAAACTTAACCCCTTCATCAACCAATTTTTGAAAAGTATCTAATAATGGTATATAAGTTTCTGAAATCGCCTCATACAACCAAGACTCTTCCAAATAATCATCACTTTCAGGATGATGAATAAAAGGAAGATGTGCATGAAGAACAAAACTTACGTAACCTTTTTTATCTTGCATTATTAAAAATTCCTTGTAAAATATATTTAGGTTTTTAAGCAGGATACCTATAAACCTTACTCAAATTATTCACATTAATCACAAGGCACATACAAAAAATTAAAACCTTGCTACATTATTTAAATTTCAAATTAAAACTTCCAGAAGAAGGATTACCAGAAGAAGGGTTTGACAAATCAAAGACATCTTCAAAAAGACCTTCTTTATATAATTTATAAACATAATCTTTAACATTTTTCAAAGGTAAATCAGAAATTAATCTACCATATTGTTCATTAGTCTTAACATTTCTAAATTGAACATATTTAGAAGAACCATTAAACAAAACATGATCATTTGGAATTTCCAATACATTTGAAGTAGTAATATAAAAATAGTTTTTATCAAGAGGTTTAGAAGGATATTTATTAATTTCTAAATCCATATTTTTCAAATCTTCTTCACTAAAATTATCATTTGGAGAATAATCCCACACAGGTTTTCTACCAAGTTCAACATGATAATTACAAAAACTATCATTAACATGTAAATACCAACAATTAGCAAAATCATTAATAGGAACTTCAAAACTATAATTCATAGAATCATTATAAACAATCAAAACAGGATAAGTTTTATCAAAAAAATCATAACCATATTGTTCTTTTAAAGAATTCCTATCAGAATCTGCCACGTCCCAATAAATAAACAAAGTATTAGGAGTTTGAGCTAAAAGCCTAACAACAGTTTGATTATAACGATAAGGCAAATCATAATATTCAACTACATCAAATTTTTTCTCATCAACTTCTTTAACAACAGCCTTAACAATACTCTTTCTAGAAGTACTAGCATTAGCATTTTTAGTCACAGTAGAAGCTTTTTTAGCCCTAGTACCAGCTGCCTTTTTTGTTGTAGTAGTAGACTTTTTAACCTTAGTATCAGCCGTCTTTTTTGCTGTAGTAGAAGTTTTTTTAGCCTTAGTATCAGCTACCTTCTTTGCTGTAGTAGAAGCTTTTTTAGCTTTAGTATCAGCCACTTTTTTAGCTGTAGCAGTAGTTTTCTTAGCCTTAGTATCAGCCGTCTTTTTTACAGTAGCAGAAGCTTTCTTAGTTTTAGTACCAGCTGCCTTTTTCACTGTAGCAGTAGCTTTTTTATCCTTAGTACTATCTTCCTTAGTATCAGAAACTTTAGATTTTTTAGCTGCAACTTTTTTACTATCCGAACTTTTTTTATTAGTAGATTTAGAAGTTTTACTAGTACTAGAAGTTTTCTTAGCCTTAGTATCAGACACCTTTTTCGCTGTGGTAGTAGCCTTCTTAGCCCTAGTAGACTTCTTAACCGCCTTATTTTCTAACACATTTTCACTCTCTAATTCACTTTGATCTTTTGTTTTTCTTGGCATGATTTATCCTCCTATGTAAAATTACAAAATCACTTTATTATATACTATACTAAAATAAAAATAAATTCAAGTAAAAATGATAATATTTTTAAACTTTTTAACAAATAATTTAACTCAAATAATAAAAACAAAAAAATAAAAACATCAAAACATAAAAAAAAATCAAAAAATGCTTGATTTTACCAAAAAAATCTGTTAAAATATATAGCGTAAAAAACACATAAAGGTAGTTTGAAGGGTTGTGCTAGTAAAACTAGTCCTAGTCAAATGTAAAACTTTATGGAAGTAAAAACAAAAAAGGGAGGAATAAAAAATGGCAGTAGTTGCAATGAAACAATTACTAGAAGCAGGTGTTCACTTTGGACATCAAACAAGAAGATGGGA
>CANRBI010000057.1 GCA_947628775.1 uncultured Clostridia bacterium | reverse complement strand
CACAAAAATTAACAGCAACAATAACACCAACAAATACAACAGATAAAACTATAACATGGTCATCATCAAATACAAATGTAGCAACAGTAGACAAAGATGGAACTGTAACAGCAAAATCAGTAGGATATGCAAATATAACAGCAAAAACATCTAATGATTTAGCAGCAACATGTTATATTGATGTAAAAATACTAGCAACAAGTATATCATTAAACCAAACTAATCTAACTATAGAAAAAGGAAAAACTGCAAATTTAGTAGCAACTATATTACCAGAAAATACTACAGATAAAACCGTAACCTGGTCATCATCAGATACAAGTATCGCAACAGTAGGAACTAATGGAAGTGTAAAAGGCATTGCAAAAGGAACAGCAACTATAACAGCAAAAACATCTAACAATAAAAGTTCAACCTGTAAAATAACAGTTAAAGAACCAATAGTACTTGATACAAAAACTATAGAATTACCAGAAGGTGATAAAATATATTTTCTAGATGTTTCTGGAGATTGTATTATCATAGAAAGTAATGGAAAATATGCTATGATAGATACAGGTACAAGTTCTACATCAGCTAGAGTAAGAAAAAATATAAAAAGTCTAGGTATAGAAGAATTAGAATGGTTATTACTAACACATTGTCATGGAGACCATATTGGTGGATATAATGATGAATTAAACAAACTAGTAAAAATCAAAAAACTATACATAAAAGATCGTTCAACATCAGTAGTATATAGCAATACATACAAAAATATAGAAAAACTGGCTAACAAATATGGAACTTCAATAACAAAAGTAAATAACAATAAAAATACACCTAAGACATTCAAATTTGAAAACTTTACTTTTAATTTATATAATACACTAGACAGATTAAAAAATAAACAACCAGAAGATCCAAAAAATCCTAGCGCATCACTTCCTGAAAATGCAAATAGTATAGTAGCTTTAGCTTTTGTAAATGGAAAAACGGTATACTTACCAGGTGATCTTGGACCTAAATATAAAACAATTGGAGAAAACTCACTATATGACACACTAGATCAAATAAAAGAAGCATTAAATGGTCAAAAAATAGACATATATAAAGCAGCACACCATGGATTCAACTCAAATAACCCTACAGATATATTAGATGAATTAAGTCCAAAAAATATATTTGTTACAGGTATTAATAAAAATACACTTACAAGAATACATAAATGTGCTGAAGAAGCTGATAGTATCCACTATACAGATTCTGGAAGTATAGCTGTAAATATATCACAAAATGGAACAATTACAATAAAACAAGTAGCAGACTACTATAAATAAAAACCTGACCCTATTTTGCAATCAAAGATTGCAGTAGGTATCCCCAGAACCTTGTTGTTCTTAACAATAAAAAATGAGCTTTGCTATTTTAGCAAAACTCATTTTTTATTTAGATATTAAACATTTTTATCTATTGGTGGTAAAAGTTGTTTTTTTCTAGAAACAACTCCTTCTAAAAAAATCATATTATTTTCTAATTTTTTTCCAAATGCTTGCTCTACACAATTTGCTTTTTCACCAATTGCAATAATTTGTGAATTACTATTTAAAATATCTGTTATTGCAAGTACAAATAATTGTAAATCTTTATTTTGTATTTCTTGATTAATTGCTTCTTCTAGTTTTTGTTGTCTTTTTAATACATCTGGTATATTTACTGTATTTATTTGAGCAATAACAAATTTTTTACCATCTTTATCAACAAGCTTTGCATCAAGATTAACTAATTCTTGTTCTGAAAAATCATCTAAATTAGTTCCTGCTTTTAACATATTTAGACCATATTCATTTACATCTATATCTGCTATTTTTCCTAATTCCTCTACAGCTATTTTATCTTGTTCTGTTGTTGTTGGAGATTTTAATAATAAAGTATCTGATATTATTGCACTTAACATTAAAATTGCCTCTACCTTTTCAACTTTAGCTCCCGTAATTTTTAAAATTTCATAAAAAATTGTTGATGTACATCCATAAGGTCTTGCTGTATAATGTATTGGTACAGAAGTTTCAAAATTGCATATTCTATGATGATCTACAACTTCTATAATATCTGCATCTTTTATTCCTTCTACACTTTGGTTAAATTCATTATGATCAACTAAAACAACCTTTTGACCTGGTTCTACCTTTTCCAATAATTTTGGTGATTCCATACCTAAATAATTTAAAACATATTGTGTTTCTTTATTTATATTTCCAAGCCTTCTTGCTTCAACACATTCTCCTCCATTTTTTTTACTTAATAATTCATGTAACATACTTGAACAAATTGAATCTGTATCTGGATTTTTATGTCCAAAAACATATACCTTTTCATTTTCCATTATTATTCCTCCTAAAACTATTTTTTGTGTAATTATATTATTCTTTTTTCTCTTTGTCAACAGGTACTATTTGCTTTAATTCTTGTTTTGAAAAGTAATATTCTTTATTACAAAAATGACACTTTAATTCTGCTTTTCCATCTTCTTCTATTATATTTTTAAGTTCTTCTTTACCTATTGCTTTTAATGCTTCTAGCATATGTTCTTTTGAACAATCACATTCATATATTGGAATAATGTTTTCTTCTATTATTTTAAGATTTTCATCACCTGTTATTTTTTTACCAATATCTTCTAAACTCATATTTTTATCTAACATTTTTGAGATAGCACCTGCTTTAAAAATATTTTGCTCTAAATTAAAAATATCTTCATCAGTTGCATCTGGCATTGGTGTTATTACATATCCTCCAGCAGATTTAACCCCATCTTTATTTACTAATACACCTAATCCAACAGCTGTATTTTTTTGTTCTGACTTTGAAAAATATTCTGCAAAATCTTCCGCTATTTCTCCAGATACTAATGGACATATTCCAACATATGGTTCTTTTAGTCCTATATCTTTTATTACATTTATATAACCTTCATATCCTACAGTTCCTCTTACATCTAGTTTTCCATCTTCATTTAGTGGTATATCAACTTGAGGATTTGTTACATATCCTTTTACTTTTGGAAAATTATTAGCTGTTACAAGTATCATCCCTGCTGGTCCATTTCCCTTAATTTGTATTGTTAATTTATCTTTAACTGATTTCATGTCTACACCCATAATACTTGCAATTGTTAAGACTCTACCAAATAATGCTGTACATACAGGACTTAAATCATGTATTTTTCTTGCCTTTTCTACTAAATTTGTAGTTGCTGCACATATAACAGATACCTTTCCATTATATGCTAGCATTTTTACTATTTTGTCATTCATCTTTAAATCTATTCCTTTCTTGTATCTCTTTTATTGTAAGTATATCCCCAAAATATTCACATTTTGGGGATAATATTTATATCATATAAAATTAATCTTGTTTTTGGAACATATCTTTTGATACTCCACATACTGGACATACCCAATCTTCTGGGATATCTTCAAATGGTGTTCCTGGTGCTATTCCACTATCTGGATCTCCTTTTTCAGGGTCATATACAAAACCACATGCTAAACATACATACATATTAACACCTCCCTTCTAATTGTTTTTCTAATTTTCTAAATGTAATTGAAACATATCTTTTGATTCTCCACATACTGGACATACCCAAGTTTCTGGTAATTCTCTAAAATCTGTGCCTGGGGATATGCCAGCTTTTTCATTTCCTACTTTTGGGTTATATATATATTTACATTGTAAACACTCATAACATTCCTTTCCTGTTTTTTCAGGAGCAAAATTTTTATATCCTGCTATTGCTGCTATTATCACTATAAATAGAAATGAAAGGGCTTTCCAAATACCGCTATCACATAATATAATTGCAAATAAACCTAGTGTTGCACTTATTCCATATAATAACATAACAGCTTGTTTTTGACTAAATCCTTTTGCTAGTAGTTTATGGTGCAAATGTCCTTTATCTGCTTTAAATACAGCTTTTATTGATTTACCTTTTCTTAATCTTCTAAAAATAGCCATACATGTGTCTGCTATTGGTAGTCCTAATGCTATCATTGGAAGAACAATAACAGCTGCAGTATAAGTTTTTGCTGCACCTAAAATTGATATAATAGCAAGTGAAAATCCTAAGAAATTTGAACCTGTGTCACCTATAAATGTTTTAGCTGGTGAAAAATTATATGGCAAAAATCCAACTAATGCACCTGCTAAAGCTGTTATAAGAACTATTGATTCTAGTGATGAACCATTTAGCACAAATATTATTAATAAAGACATTGATGATATTACAGATATTCCTGATGATAATCCATCTAATCCATCAATTAAATTAATAGCATTTGTTACAATTATTATCCATATTATTGTTATAAATACAGATATAACCTGATGTATTTCTGGATAATTTAAAAAAGGCAAATTAACACCATCTATCCTAATACCTGATAATATAACAATAATTGAAGCTAAAAGTTGTCCAAATAATTTAGTTATTGGTTTTATTGTTTTTATGTCATCTATTATACAAAAAATTGACAGTACTATTATACTTATCAGAAATCCAAGTAATTTTTTTCCTAATTGTTGTGTTCCAAATAAATGAACTGTTCCTTCTGAATTCATAATAAACAATAAATAAATTGTTGATATTAAAAAGCCTAAAATAACTGCTGGTCCTCCAAATTTGGGTATTGCTCTTTTGTGTGTTCTTCTTTCGTCTTTTGGTACATCAACTGCTCCAACTTTTTTGGCAATTTTTATTGTATATGGTGTAGCAACAAATGTTATAACAAATGCCAAAACAAAAGCAATTGCAATATCTCCCCACATATAAATTCCCCCATATTTTATTTCATATTTTCCTCTTCTATTTTCTCAATCATTTTTAATCTTTCTTCATATTTTCCACCTTTAAATTCTTCTGCTATCCAATTTCTAACTATACAAATTGCTTTATTTGTAGTTAAATAATCTGCTCCTAAAGTTAATACATTAATATCATCATCTGATTTTGCAAATTTTGCAGATTGCTCATTATATACACTTGCTGCTCTAATACCTCTATATTTATTTGCAGCTACTGTCATTCCGAAACCTGAACGACAAATTAGTATTCCTTTATCTGCTTCTTTGTTTAATATTGCTTCAGCTACTTTTTTTGCATATATTGGATAATCTGTTCTTTCTTCACTATATGTTCCATAATCTGTATATTCAATATTTTTTTCATCAAAATATCTTTTTAATTCTTCTTTTAATTCATATCCTCCATGGTCACTTCCAATAGCTATCATTTATATATCACTCCATTCTTCACAGTTATCTCCTACACTATATCATAATTATCAAGACTTTACAATAAAAAATGAAAATTTATATTATTTTTTCTGTAAATACTTGTCAAATCTAAAAATTTGTGATAAAATCATGTATGTTATAATGTAATTTAGACTAAGAGGAGGTGCTAAATATGCCAAATATCAAATCAGCTAAAAAAAGAGTTAAAGTAATTGAGAAAAAAACTTTAAGAAATAATATGATAAAATCAGGATATAAATCAGCTATCAAAAGCTTTGAGCAAGCATTAGAAGCTGGTAATATTGAAGAAGCTAAAAAACTATTTTCTGAAGCTACTAAAAAAATAGACCAAGCTTGTACTAAAGGCGTTATCGTAAAAAATACAGCTGCTAGAAAGAAATCTAATTTATCTAAAAAAATGAATGCAGCTATTGCTTAAGTAAATCTGAAAAATATGCAAAAAGGTTAATATATTTGTATTTTTAAAAACACAAATATATTAGCCTTTTTGCTTTGTTATACCTTATTTTTCCATTGTTTTTACTTAAAAAAAATGTTAATATAAATTATAGGTGATACATATGATAAATATAATAAATAAAGTAAAAAATACTTTTAAAAGTTTAGAAGAACAAACCATATATATAATAAAAAATGGGCTTAAATTTTGTAGTTTGATTTGTTTAGTATCTATTATTACACTTTTAATATATGATTTTATTAATTCTAATCCTTATATTTATTATATTGGTTTAACTTTATTTAAAATGAGTTCTCTATTTTCTATTGAATTTTTAATTTGTGGAATTGTTGTTGATGGATTAAAAAAGAAATTGATTTAATACCAATTTCTTTTTGTTGTTATTTTTTTAATTTCTCTATAAACATCTCATTTAACATTTTTGGGTTTGCTTGTCCTTTAGTTTGTTTCATAGCTTGACCTACTAAAAATCCTAGTGCCTTTTCTTTACCTGCTTTATAGTCTGCTATAGATTGTGGATTTTCATTTAATATTTTTAGTACGACTTCTTTAATTGCTCCTTCATCAGAAATTTGAACCCATCCTTTTTCTTTTATAATATCTTCTGGATCTCTTGGATTTTCAAAAAGTTCTACTAGAACTTTTTTTGCTATACTTGAACTAATTGTTCCATTATCTATTAAAATTATTAATTTCCCTAATTGATTACTATCAAATGGTATTTCAATTGGTTCCATTTCAGTTTCATTTAAAATTCTTGAAATATCTGATATAATCCAGTTGTTTACAGCTTTTGCATTATTACATACTTTTGTTGCTTGTTCAAATAAATCTGCTAAATATTTTGAAGCTGATATTGTTTTTGCATCTTTTTCTGATAACTTAAATTCTTCTAAATATCTTTGTTTACGTGACTCTGGTAATTCTGGTAATTGTTTTCTTACATTTTCAACATATTCATCTGATAGTTTTATAGCAACTAAATCTGGATCTGGAAAATAGCGATAATCTTCAGCATCTTCTTTATCTCTCATAGAAAATGTCTTACCAGATACTTCATCCCATCTTAAAGTCTCTTGTTCAATCTTTCCTCCATCCTCTAATACATCAATTTGTCTTTCTGCTTCATAGTCAATCGCACGTACTATACTTCTAAATGAATTCATATTTTTCATTTCCGTACGTGTTCCAAATTCTGAATCTCCCTTTTTTCTTACAGATACATTTACATCTGCTCTTAATGAGCCTTCTTGCATTTTACAATCTGATACTTCTATATATTCTAGTATAGATTTTAGTTTTCTTAAATATTGTTCTGCTTCTGCACTACTACGTAAATCAGGTTCTGAGACCATCTCTATTAAAGGTACTCCTGCTCTATTTAAGTCTACTAAACTTCCTCCACCGAATTCATCATGATTTAATTTTCCAGCATCTTCTTCTATATGAATTCTTAATAATCTTATTTTCTTTTTTCCTTCATCTGTATCTATTTCAACATATCCATGTTCACAAAGAGGTTTATCATATTGAGATATTTGATATGATTTTGGTAAATCTGGATAAAAATAATTTTTTCTATCATTTTTACTATTTTTTGATATTTCACAATTTGTTGCTAGACCTGCTCTAACTGCATATTCAACTACTTTTTCATTTAAAACAGGTAAAGTTCCTGGCATTGCCATACAAATTGGACATGTATGTGTATTTGGTTCAGCACCAAAACTAGTTGGACATGAACAAAAAATCTTGGTTTTTGTTGAAAGTTCAGCATGAACTTCTAAGCCTATTACAATTTCATAGTCTTGTCTTGACATTAATATTCCTCCTTT
>CANRBI010000056.1 GCA_947628775.1 uncultured Clostridia bacterium | reverse complement strand
GCTATTAGCTCAGGTGGTAGAGCACTTGACTTTTAATCAAGTTGTCCCGCGTTCGAGTCGCGGATAGCTCACCAAAACTAAATAACCATAAATAAATGGTTATTTAGTTTTTAAATAAGGCCCCGTGGTCAAGCGGTTAAGACATCGCCCTTTCACGGCGGAGACATGGGTTCGATTCCCGTCGGGGTCACCAAACAAGCCACTTTAGCTCAGTTGGCCAGAGCATCGCACTTGTAATGCGAGGGTCATCCGTTCGAATCGGATAAGTGGCTCCAATAAAAAGGTCGATAGTTTTGAAATATTCTTAATTATCGGCTTTTTAAATTTATGGAAAAATCCAAAAAAAGGAGGAACCATGGAAGAAAAAGTAATAATAGTAACAGGAGCATCAAGAGGAATAGGAAGAGAAATAGCAAAAACATTAGCTAAAAAAAATATAATAATAGCAAATTACAACAAATCCGAAAAAGAAGCACAAGAACTAAAACAAAAAATGGAAAAAAAGGGTTATAAACTAGAAATATACAAAGCAGACATAAGTAAAGAAAATGAATGTAGAGAATTAGTAGAATACACGATAAAAAAATACAAAAAAATAGATGTACTAATAAATAACGCAGGAATAAGCAAAACAAAACTAGTTACAGAAGTAACCAAAAAAGACTGGGAAGAAATAATAAATACAAATTTATACTCAGCCTTTAATATGAGCCAACAAGTAATACCAAATATGATACATAATAAAAAAGGAAATATAATAAACATTTCCTCAATATGGGGACAAGTAGGAGCATCAATGGAAGTAATATATTCCATATCAAAAGCAGGATTAGATGGATTAACAAAATCATTAGCAAAAGAGCTAGGACCATCAGGAATAAGAGTAAACTCAATATCACCAGGAATAATAGATACAGAAATGAACAAACAATATACAAATGAAGAAAAAGAAGAAATAAAACAACAAATACCATTAGAAAAAATAGGAAAGCCATCAGATATAGCAAAATGTGTAAAATGGCTAATTGAAGACAATTATACAACAGGCCAAATCATATCAATAAATGGAGGATGGGTAATCACATAAAATACAAAAAAGAGTCAAAAGACTCTTTTTTATTCTGTAGTTTTTTTACTTTTTTTATAATTTCCTGAAATAAGTTTAGGAAGATATGTAATCAATTTATACACAGCCAAACGAATTTTTTTACTCCACAAATAAGACCTTCTAAGTTTTCTAGCAGAACCCAAAGAAACAGGTTCATCATCTAAAACAATTAACTCAGTTTGAGGTTTTTCTAAAGTAAAAATATAATTCTGACCATCATTATTATCCCAATCATTATTAGCATTTCTAAAACAGAAATTAAAAGTTTCACCTTCCCCTAAAGTCAACTCAGCTTGAAAACCTAATTCAGTTCTTTCCATTTGAACTTCATTTACATTATCCCAATTAAGACCAAAGCCATAATGTATAAAAACCTCCTCAGAATTATCTTGAAAAAAAGCACCTGTATAAGAGATTTTAACAGTACTATTTTCAATCAATTTATCGGTGTTAAAAAAAATATTCTTCATTAATTCCATCTTAAAAACTCCTTATTTATCTTTTGCTACAAATATTATAATATTAAATTAGACAATGTTCAAGTCTTTTTTTAAAATTTTTTAAAAAATTTGTCAAATTTTCTAGTATAAGAATAAATAAAATAACAAAACATATGATTAAATAGAGGGTTTCAAAGAAAATGAAAAAGATTAAAACTGAAACAAATAAGTATTGTAAAAAAATTTTTTTTATGATAAAATTTAAAATAATGGAAAAAAGGGGGAAAAAAATGGAAAAGGCAAAAGTAAAAAAAGAAAATAGTAAAAAACAAAACAAAGAACTATCAAAAGAAATCGAAAAAAAATTTAACGTAATAAAAGAAATATCAAAAGAAGAAGAGCCTGAAATAGACAACATAGAAGAAATAGCAGACCCTAATGAA
Source organism: uncultured Clostridia bacterium (assembly GCA_947628775.1). Lineage (GTDB taxonomy): Bacteria > Bacillota > Clostridia > TANB77 > CAG-508 > CAG-269. Next base: position 5,803 of record CANRBI010000056.1, on the reverse strand, counting down.
ACAAAATTCAAACAAATAAAAACTAAAAATAAAGAAATAAAAAAAATGAAAGAAGCAAATAAAAAGAAAAAATGGATACCAGCAACAATAATAACATCAAGCATAATAGTAATAGCACTTATATTTTCAACAATATTTGCATTATTAAACATGAATAAAGACACAATAGTAAAAGGAGTCAAAATAGAAGGAATAGACATATCAAACCTAAGCTCAGACGAAGCAAAAAACAAAATTGAAACAATATATAAAGAAAAAACAGAAAAAGAAATACCAATAAAATACGAAGACTATGAAACAACAATAAATCCTACAATAATAGAAACAAAATATGAAACCGAAGAAGCAATAAAAGAAGCAAAATCAATAGGAAGAAAAGGAAACATATTTCAAAACAACTATGAAATAATACAAGCAATGTTAGGGAAAAAAGATATAGACATAAAAATGCAAATAAATGAAGAAGTAGCCAAAAAAACAATAGAAGATATAGGAACAAATTTACCAGGAATAGTTGTTGAATCAGGATATTATATAGAAGACAACAAACTAATAATAACAAAAGGACAATCAGGAATAAAAATAGACACAGACCAATTACTAGAAAGATTAAAAAGAGAATTAGACACACCAAAAACAACAGAAGAACCAATAAAAATACCAGTAACACAAAAAGAACCAGAGCCAATAGATATAGATAAAATACATACAGAAGTATATAAAGAAGTAAAAGATGCATATTACACAAAAGATCCATTCACAATATATCCAGAAGTGCAAGGAGTAGACTTCGACGTAGAGGCAGCAAAAAAAATGTTAGAAGAAGACAAAGAACAATATATAATAGACCTAATAATAACAGAACCAAAAATAACAACAAACCAAATAGGAACAGAAGCATTTCCAGACCAATTAGGAACATTTAAAACAACATATGATGGAGGAGATACAGACAGAACAACTAACCTACAACTAGCATGTCAAAAAATAAACGGAAAAGTAATATTAGCAGGAGAAACATTCTCATACAACCAAACACTAGGACCAAGATCAGCAGCAACAGGATATAAAAACGCAAAAGTATATTCAGCAGGTCAAGTAGTAGACGGAATAGGAGGAGGAATCTGTCAAATATCATCAACATTATACAATGCAGTATTAAGAGCAAATTTACAAATAGTAGAAAGAAAAAATCATCAATTTGTAACATCATATGTAGAAGCAGGAATGGATGCAACAGTAGTATATGGATCGACAGACTTTAAATTCAAAAACACAAGAAAATACCCTGTAAAAATAGTAGCATCAGCAAAAAATGGAATAGCAACAGTATCATTATACGGAATAAAAGAAGAAAAAGAATACACATTCTCATTTAGAACAGTAACAGTATCAACAATACCAACATCAACAAGATATATAGAAGACCCAACACTACCAGTAGGCACAGAAAAAGTAAAACAAAAAGGAGCAAATGGAAGAAAAACAGAAACATATATGACAAAAATGCTAGACGGAAAAGTAGTATCAACAACATTATTATCAAGAGACACATATGATGCAATGCAAAAAATCATATTAAAAGGAACAAAAGGACAAACAAAAAGCAACACACAAACACAAACAAATCCACAACCAGTCCAAACACAAGAACCGGTCCAACAAACACAAGAGCCAAGCCAAGAAACACAAACACCAGAGCAACCCACTACAGAAGAACAAACTCAATAAACAAAAAAAGAGAATATTTTCAAATCAAATATTCTCTTTTTTTAAATCACAAATAAAAAATAATTACAATAATTTATCTAAAATCACCTTATTACCAGAAGAAAGCTCAGTCAAAGGTAAACGAGGAACACCAAAATCAAACCCAATAGAATTAAGAGCATATTTAACTGGAATAGGATTAACCTCAGAAAACAAAGCAGAAATCAAAGGGAGTAAATCAAGTTGTAACTTCTTAGAAACAGAAAAATCACCATTTAAAAAACTCCAAACCATATTATGAGTTTCCAAAGGTTTAACATTAGAAAGAACCGAAATCACACCTAAACCACCTAAAGACAAAATAGGTAAAACCTGATCATCATTACCAGAATAAATAAACAAATCATCACCACATAAACTAGCAATTTTAGCAACCTGAGAAATATTACCACTAGCCTCCTTAATAGCAACTATATTAGAAACTTTAGAAAGCTCTAAACAAGTTTCAGGCTCAATATTAACACTAGTTCTACTAGGAACACTATACATAATGATAGGAATTGAAACAGAATTAGCAATAGAAGAATAATACTTAACAAGACCATTTTGAGTACACTTATTATAATAAGGAGTAACCACCAAAAGACCATCAGCCCCTAAACTTTCAGCCTGTTTAGAAAAATGAATAGCCTTATCAAGGTTATTACTGCCAGTACCAACAATAACAGGAACTCTTCCATCAACAAAATCAATACAAGTTTTAATAACAGAAACACGTTCATCATCAGTCATAGTAGAAGACTCACCAGTTGTACCACACACAATAATAGCATCAACAGAATTATTCAATTGGAACTGCAACAACTTTTTAAAAGCATCTAAATTAACACCATTAGAATCAAAAGGAGTAGCAATAGCAGTACCAACACCCTTAAATAAAACACTTTTCATAACATCACCTCAATAACTAATATATGAAGAAAATTAAAAAAGATGATATAAAACTAATTAAGCATATCCTTTTTCTTCAATAACCAAGTAACCAACAAAGTAGTTACAAGAGAAATCAAAATCATAATAACAAAACCAAACTTATTATATTGTAGAGGCAAACCAACATTCATACCCCAAAAGCTAGAAATCATAGTAGGAACAGCCAAAACAATAGTAATAGAAGTCAAAGTTTTCATAACACTATTCAAATTATTAGAAATAATAGAAGCATAAGCATCCATAGTACCACTCAAAATATCTCTATAAATATTAGCCATCTCAATAGCCTGACGGTTTTCAATAATAGCATCTTCAAGAATATCTTCATCTTCATCATAAAGCTTTAAAATCTTACCCTTCAAAGCCTTTTCCATAACAAGTTCATTAGACTTCAAAGAAGTAGTAAAATAAACAAGCCCCTTATCTAAAGAAAGCAACTTAAAAAGTTCCTTATTTTTCATAGAATTCTTCAAAATATACTCAGCAATTTCAGTTTCCTTATTAATCTGTTTAAGATAATTCAAAAAATAAGAAGAATTCAAATAAAGAATCTGAAAAATAAAACGAGACTTTTTATAAGTATGAAAATTTTTAATCTTCATTTTTTCAAAACTCTCAATAATCTTATTTTTTCTCAAAGAAACCGTAATAAAAAAATCATCACGAACAACAATCATACCCAAAGGCATAGTAGAATAAATATAATTATCATCAGATTTTTCAATAATAGGAACATCAACTACAAACAAAATAGTATTATCAGATTCCTCAGTATCAATTCTAGCCTTCTCCTCAAAATCCAAAGCATCCCTAATAAAATCCTCTTGAATATTAATACTCTCACAAACCCTTTTAATCTCAGATTCCGATGGGTTGACTAAATTAATCCAACTACCCTTTTTAAAATCACTAATTTCCTCAAACTTATTAGTCTCAATATCAGTATTATAAATTTTTAACATAATAATCACCCATCCTTTCAATCACTCTAATATATATATTTTAAACCTATTTGCAAAAATTGTCAATAAAATAAAATTTCAAAAAAAGCAAAAATTACATAATCCAAACAGAAACAGACCTACATTTAACCTTAAACAAACCAAACCCCTCATCATCAATAATAACAGAATCAGAACAACCACCAACACAATCAAAAAACTTACAACCAGCAAAATGAGAACCAATAAACATACGCTTCTCACCATCACCAGCATTAGAAATCAAAACAGCCAAACCAGACTTCAAATGAGAATCATCACCCTCTCTTGTCCAACCAACAAAACTAGGATTATCAAAATAATCATGTTGAGGACCAAAAGCCTTATCCTTTCTAATAACCATAAGAGTCTTTAAATCAGGAACAGGTTCCACATTATCATGAGGAATACCATAAAAATCACCATAGAAAACACAAGGATAACCAGTATCCCTAAGCAAAATAAGACTATAAGCCGCAAGCTTAAACCACGAACCAACAAAACTCTCTAAACTCTGACCAGGCTGAGTATCATGATTATCAACAAAAGTAACAGCCATAGAAGGATTTTCCTTAACTAAAGTACCATCAAAAATTTTAGACAAATCATAACCCTCCACCTTAGAAGCAGACTCCAAATTATAATGTAAAGGAACATCAAACAAACAAATCTGTCCTTCAGTTTTATCAATATATCTATGTAATTTAGAAACATCACCACTCCAATATTCTCCAACAGTAAAAAGTTCATCACCAGTAGACTCTCGAAGAGACTTAATCCAATTATTATAAAAACCAGCATCAATATGTTTAACAGCATCTAAACGAAAACCATCAACCTTAGTAAAATCCAAATACCATTTACCCCAATCCATACACTCTTGAACAACATCAGGATTTTCAAAATCCAAATCAGCACCCATCAAATAATCAAAATTACCATATTCCTCATCAACAGAGTCACTCCAATCCTTATCCTTAAATTTAAAAATAGCATTTTGTTTAGAATTCTCATCATAATCAATAGCATCAAAATGAGTCCAATTCCATTCAAAATCAGAATACTTATGATTTCTACCAGGAAAAGTAAACTTAGTAGCAACCTTAACAAACTCCTGACCAGAAACAAGCTCATTATGATTACCCCAATCAACCTTAGAAGCAGGGATAACCTGTAAAAAATCAGCACCAATCTTATGATTCAAAACAATATCAGCATAAGACTCAATACCATGCTGTTTCAAAGACATAATACAATTCAAATACTCATCTTTAGAACCATACTTAGTTTTAACAGAGCCCTTTTGATCAAACTCACCCAAATCATAAACATCATAAACAGCATAACCAACCTCATCTTTTCCACCAAACCCCTTATAAGCCGGAGGAAGCCACAAAGCAGTAACACCAATACTAGACAAAAACTCAGCACTATTAGAAATATCATTCCACAAATTTTGCTTACAATCCAAATACCACTCAAAATATTGCATCATAATACCATTAAAACTTCTCATAAAAAAACCCTCTTTAAAATAAAAATCTAAATAAAATGTATCACAAACAAAATAAATTATCAAGAGAAAAAACAACAGATTAACAAAAAAATATTGACAAAAACAAATAAAAATAATATAATAAACAAGCAAAAACGGGCCATTAGAACAATCTATAAAGCAGCAAATTCGTAATCAAAAGACTTATAAATATAAAATTTAAATATGCGTTATTAGCTCAGTTGGTAGAGCAGCGGACTCTTAATCCGAAGGTCCAGGGTTCGACCCCCTGATGACGCACCAAACAAGAAATAGAGAGATTTTAAACTCTCTATTTTTTACATAAAATAATAATTATAAGATAATATATAATAGAATTAAATTACCTAATTTATGAAAAGATAAAGTAAAAACTAAACTAACAAAAAATAAAAACTTCACTTTTCATAATAAAAAATATATGATACAATATTTAATATATAAATAAAAAAGAAAGGATATAAAAATATGTTACATAAAATGAAATTAAATGAAAGTCCATTTGAAAAAATCAAAAATGGAACAAAAAATATAGAATTTAGATTATTTGATGAAAAAAGACAACAAATAAAAATAGGAGATCAAA
>CANRBI010000055.1 GCA_947628775.1 uncultured Clostridia bacterium | reverse complement strand
AACATAGAAGAAGGACAAGAACTAGAAAACACAACAACCAAAAAAGTAAAAACATTCACAGTAACGCAAATAGGAACCTACGAATTCAAAGTAACAGACAAAGCCGGAAACGAACAAACAGACACAGTAGAAATAACAACAATGAAAAATATATCAGAAACGTTTTCAACAAACTTTGGAGAAATAGATATAATCTGGCTAGGAACAGATAACAGCATAAAAAACGAACCAAACAAACCAGTATTAAAAGCAAGTGCAGAAGAAGAAACAGAAAAACTAACCCCAGTAAAATGGGAAGGAACAGAAGAACAACAAACAACAGAGCAAGACGAAAACTGGTACAACTATAAAGCAGGAGAAGGAATAGAAGACAACAAAACAAGCCACTGGGCAAACGCAACAAACAAAGACGGAAGCTATTTTGTATGGATACCAAGATTTGCATATAGAATAACATACTATGAAGACGAAACAAGAGAAACAATAACTGGCTACGACGACGGAAAGGGAATAACAGACACAAAAGGAGAAGTAAAATACGAACTAGACAGTGGAATAAAAACAGTAGACTACGGAGAAGAAAAATATATAGTACACCCAGCATTCATGGACAACACTGAAAACAACTTTGACAATGGAGGCTGGGATAGTGACTTAGCCGGATTCTGGATTGCAAAATATGAAATGAGTCATACAGATGCAACAATAGATTCAGTAGGAACAGCAAAAGGAACAACATTCCAAAGTAAACCATCAGTACAATCAGCAAGATATATAACAATAGGAAAAATGTATACATATGGAAAAGCATATCTAGAAGGAAAATCAAGTCATATGATGAAAAACAGTGAATGGGGAGCAGTAGCATGCTTAACACATAGTCAATACGGAAGAAATGGACATGAAATATATATAAATAATAATAGTAATTATGTAACAGGAATAGCAGGAGATAGTGCAAGTGCAGATGAAACAACTTCAACAACAAATCAATATAATACAGAAGCAGGACAAATGGCAAGTACAACAGGAAATATATACGGAATATATGATTTAAGTGGAGGATCATATGAATATGTAGCAGCATTTGATACAAAAGGAACATCTTGGAGTTATTCAGATTCAGTATCATGGGCAGCAGCAGGAAAAACAAGCACAAAGTGGGCAACAGCATATTCAAATGGTACATCAAAATATGATGAAGATACAATATATACAGTAAGCAAAACAGGAGATATGACAAAAGAGGTTAAGAAAGATACAGAGACTAATCGAAGTTGGTTCACCGACTTATCTTACGTCGTGTATACTAGTTATCCGTTCGCCGTTCGTGGAGGCGATAACAGCAGTACTACGAGTGCAGGTGTGTTCTGTGCTTCTTACAATAATGGCAGTAGCAGCGACTATCGCGGTTTCCGCGTCGCCTTGGCTCCTTAGCACTTTTCCTTCCTTGGTCTGGTTCCCTTTAATCGGCACACTACTCAAGTAGAAAATTGCGATGGAAAAATCAATCAACCCATTGCAATTTTCGACTCTTTATGGTTTAATATATAAAAGTAATGAAAATGGAGTGATAATGATGCAAGAAAAATATGGAATAGGTATAGGCACAAGTGACTTCAAAAAACTAAGGCTAAAACATAACTATTATATAGATAAAACCATGTACATAAAAGATATAATAGACAACGGAAGTGAAGTAATCTTAATAACTCGCCCAAGAAGATTTGGAAAAACCCTAAACATGAGCATGTTAAGATACTATTTTGACATAACCGAAAAATACAACGCAGAACTATTCGAAGGTCTAAAAATAATGGAGCAAGACGAAAAATACACCTCAAAAATGTCATACTACCCCTGCATATATATAACCCTAAAAGATGTAGCAGAAGAGACCTACGAAAACATGATATTAAACTTAAAAACAGCTGTATTAGATATGTATCAAGAACATATGTATTTATTAAAAAGTGATAAAATATATGATTTTGAAAAAGAAAAAATAACAGAAATCCTATTTGCAAGAGAAAGTGAAGTAGACATACAAAACAGCCTAAAAGAATTATCAAAATACCTAAACAGACATCACGAAAGACCAGTAATGTTACTAATAGACGAATATGATGTACCATTACAAACAGCATATGTAGAAGGATATTATGAGAAAGCAGCAAAATTTTTCAAAAGATTTTATGGAACAACATTCAAAGACAACAGCTACCTAGAAAAAACAATCCTAACAGGAGTATCTCGAGTAGCCAAAGAAAGCATATTCAGTGGAGCAAATAATTTTGACGTATATACAGTATTAAATGATGAATTTAGTGATGATTTTGGAATAACAACAGAAGAGATGAAAAAAGTAATAAAAGACTTTGAAATAGAAGAAGACGAACAAGAAATAAAAAGATGGTACGATGGATACAAAATAGGAAATACCGAAGGAATATACAATCCATGGAGTATATTACAATATCTAAAAAATAAACAACTAATGCCATACTGGATAAACACAAGTTCAAATGACCTAATCAAACTAATCCTAAAAAACTCAAGCACAGTAAAACAAAAAATAGAACAACTACTAAAAGACGAACCAATAGAAGTAAAAATAGACCAAGAAACAGTAATAATAGGAATAGAAGAAAACGAAGATAACATTTGGGGATTACTATTAGGAACAGGATACTTAAAAGTATTAGAAGTAGTAGATATGTTAAGAAAAATATATAAAGTCCAACTACCAAACTATGAAATAAAACACCTATTAGAAGACATAATAGATGACTGGTTCAGAGACAAAGTAATAGGAAACGACCTAAACACAATACTAAAAGACCTAACAACCCTAAACCTCAAAGAATTCGAAAAGAAGTTCCAAATCCTAGTGGAGCAAATGTTTAGCTACATGGACGTAGGAAAAAACACAGCCGAAAACTTCTACCATGCATTTGTACTAGGAATGTTAGTAGGGCTAAAAGACACCTACTATGTAAACTCAAACCGCGAATCAGGACTAGGAAGATATGACATAATGCTAGAACCAAAAGACAAAACAGCAAATAGCTTCATAATGGAATTCAAAATACTAGAAAACACCGAAGAAAAAACAATAGAAGAAACGATAAAAAACGCCAAAAAACAAATAAAAGAAAAAGGCTACGAAAAAAACTTAAGAGAAAGAGGATTCACCAACATAACCAAAATGGTATTTGCCTTTAACGGAAAAGAAGTAAAAATAGAAGTATTCAAATAAACCTAATAAAAAATCTAAATTGAAACATCAAATTATTTTAACAAACTGGTAATATATAGTAAAATATACATTACCAGTTTGTTATTTATGTAAGTTATATATTAATACATCAAAAAAATAAATACTAAACATCCACGACAAGTTGTTTCACATTTCCAACAGAAAAATCAACCAATAAAAATTGACAAATACTTCAAAAAATGGTATAATAATAACTGTGTTTGCTTTTTAGCAAAGTATGAGATTAAAAAACCTAGTAATTTGTAAAAAGAATCGGATTTAAAAATATAAATACAAAAGTAAAAATAGGTTTATAAAAATGTGAAAACATTTCACAGAAACGTAAAAATATATCCCTAAAAAGATATATTTATTAATGGTTTATAGGTTTACCCAAAACCTAAATACAATATACAAGGAGAGGAAAAATAAAAAAATGACAATGGACAATACAAAAAGACAAGAGCAATATGCAAAAAAAGAGAGAGTAAGCAAAGCAAGAGAAAGAAAAACAAGCAAAGATTTAAAAGAAGGAAAGGTTGTAACTAGAGAAAAAGCAACAAACAAAACATCAAACAAAATAAGAGAAAATAGAAAAACAACAAAAAACTTTACAGAAAATGTAACAGAAAAAAAGCTAAATAAAAATACATCAAAATCACCACTAAAAATAATCCCATTAGGTGGATTACATGAAATAGGAAAAAACATCACAGTATTTGAATACGAAAATGAAATTATAGTAGTAGACTGTGGCTTATCATTTCCAGAAGATGATATGTTAGGAATAGACTTAGTCATACCAGATGTTACATATCTAGAAAAAAACAAAGAAAAAATAAAAGGACTAGTAATAACACATGGTCATGAAGATCATATAGGAAGTATACCATATTTCCTAAAACAAATAAATGTCCCAATATATGCACCAAAATTAGCAGTAGGTCTAATCAAAAATAAATTAGAAGAACATAGACTATTAAGAAGTACAAAACTTATAGAAATAACAGCAGGTCAAAAAATCATACTAGGAGATAATTTCAAAGTAGAAGTTATACAAAGCACACACAGTATCCCAGATTCTGTTATGCTAGCAATCACAACACCAGCAGGAACAGTAATACATACAGGAGATTTTAAAATAGATTATACACCAATAGATGGAAATATCATGGACTTTGGTAGACTTGCAGAACTTGGAAACGAAGGAGTTCTAGCACTAATGTCAGATAGTACAAATGCAGAACGAAAAGGTTCAACAATGTCAGAAAGTTCAGTAGGAGAAGTACTAGACAAATTATTTATCAACTGTACAAAAAGAATAGTAGTAGCAACATTTGCATCAAATGTCCACAGAGTTCAACAAATTGTTAATAGTGCAGTAAAAAATAAAAGAAAAATAGCAGTATGTGGAAGAAGCATGATAAACATGATTACAACAGCAAGGGAGTTAGGCTATATAACATGTGCAGAAGATGTATTTATAGATATTGACCAAATAGGAGTATATAATGACGAACAACTAGTAATTATAACAACAGGAAGTCAAGGAGAACCAATGTCAGCACTAACCAGAATGGCAGCAGGAGATCACAGAAAAGTAAAAATAACTCCAAATGATTTAGTTATAATATCAGCAAATCCGATACCAGGAAACGAAAAATTTGTATCAAAAGTAATAGATGACCTAATGCAAATAGGAGCAGAAGTAGTATATAGTGCACTAGCAGATGTACACGTATCAGGACATGCATGCCAAGAAGAACAAAAACTAATAATAGCACTAACAAAACCAAAATATTTCATACCAGTACACGGAGAATATAGACAACTAATATCACATGGTGAAACAGCCCAAAGCATGGGAATTGAACCAAAAAATATTCTATACATGTCAAATGGTAGAGTACTAGAAATAAGTGAAGAAGAAGCAAAATTTGCAGGCTCAGTACAAAGTGGAAGAGTACTAGTAGATGGGCTAGGAGTAGGAGATGTTGGAAACATAGTCCTAAAAGACAGACAACACCTATCACAAGATGGACTAATAATAGTAGTACTAACAATGTCCTCAAACACAGGAGAAGTAATAGCAGGACCAGATGTAATCTCACGTGGCTTTGTATATGTACGCGAATCTGAAAACCTAATGGACGACGTAAAATCAGTAGTACGCCACGAAATATCAAAATGCGAACAACGTGGAATACGCGACTGGACCACAATCAAAACAGCAGTAAGAGAAAATCTACGCGACTACATATTCCTAAAAACCAAACGCAACCCAATGATTATACCAATTATCATGGAAGTATAATAAATAAAAGAGGTGTAAAAATGGATTACAAAGATTTAGCAAATTTAATATTTCCAAATGCAAAGGATATTACATACTATGAAGAAAAATATCCAGAGAGGAACTTACCAGAAGGAGCAATAGTCACAAGATATGCCCCAAGTCCAACAGGATTTATGCATATAGGAGGACTATACCAAGGTATAATAGCAAAAAAAGTATCAGAACAAACAAAAGGTGTATTTTTCTTAAGAGTTGAAGATACAGACCAAAAAAGAGAAATTGAAAATGGAGTAACTGAAATAATAAATTCACTAGAAGACTATGGAATACAAGCAGATGAAGGAGTATTCCAAAATGACCAAGAAAAAGGAAATTATGGACCATACAAACAATCACAAAGAAAAGAAATATACCAATCATATGCAAAATACTTAATAGAACAAGGCAAAGCATATCCATGTTTTTGTTCACCAGAAGAAATAGAACAAATTAGAAACAAGCAAGAAGCAGCAAAAATAAGACCAGGATATTATGGTGTATGGGCAAAATGCAGAAATAATACGGTAGAACAAATGGCTGAAAAAATAAAAAATGGCGAAAGTTATATAATCCGTTTTAAATCACCAGGAAGAGAAGACAAAAAAATCAGACACAAAGATGTAATAAAAGGAAATGTAGAATTTCCAGAAAATGACCAAGACATAGTAATAATCAAAGCAGATGGTTTACCAACATATCACTTTGCCCATGCAGTTGATGACCACCTAATGCACACAACACATGTTATAAGAGGAGATGAATGGTTATCATCAGTCCCATTACATTTACAATTATTCCAAGTTCTAGGTTTCAAAGCACCTAAATATGCACATATTGCACCAATAATGAAAAATGATAATGGAAACAAACGTAAACTAAGTAAAAGAAAAGACCCAGAAGCAGCAGTAAACTATTATTCAGAACAAGGAATACCAAAAGAAGCGGTAAATGAATATCTATTAAATATAGCAAACTCAACATTTGAAAACTGGAGAAGAGCAAATCCTGATAAACCAATAAAAGACTTTGATTTACAACTAAACAAAATGAGTGTAAGTGGAGCATTATTTGATATGGTAAAACTACTAGATGTATCAAAAATAGTAATATCAAAAATGACATCTGAACAAGTATACCAAAATGCACTAGAATGGGCAAACAAATATGATGAACAATTAGCCAAAATACTAAAAGAAAACAAAGAATATTCAATAAAAGTATTTGGAATAGAAAGAGGAAACAAAAAACCAAGAAAAGACATAAGTAAATGGTCAGATGTAAAAGAAAGTATATCATATATGTATGATGAATTATTTGAAAAAGACAACACTGAATATCTATACCAAGTTATAAACCAAAAAGAAAAAATAAACAAAATTCTAGAACTATACATAACAAAATACTATAATCCACAAGATGACAAACAAACATGGTTTGACAAAATCAAAGAACTTTCAGGAGAACTAAGCTATGCAAAAGAAGTCAAAGAATTCAAAGCAAATCCAGAAAAATACGAAGCACATGTTGGAGATGTAAGTACAGTACTAAGAGTTGCTTTAACAAAAAGAACAAACACACCAGACATGTACGAAATTATGCAAGTTCTAGGAAAAGATGTAATTGAACAAAGATTCAAAAAAGCAATGCAATAGAATTATAGCAAATTAAGTTTATGGGTAACCTTAAAAAACCCAAATATATTATACAAGGAATGAAATTTTTAATGGACTATAATATAGGAGATATAGTAAGAACAAAAAAGCCACATCCATGTGGTAGTAAACTATGGGAAATAACACGAACAGGAGTAGACTTCAAACTCAAATGCCAAGGATGTGGCCATATTATAGTCATGCCAAGAGAAAAAGCTCTAAAATCCATAACTAAAAATATAACAAATCCTAATAATTAAAAATATTTCTAAAATTAATTGATTAAAATAAGTAAAAAATAATTTATAAAAATATTAGCAAAAGAGAATAATTTAATATCTATTTGTAATTAAAATGTAATAAAAATTATCTAACTTGTATAAAATATAGGATAAAAACTAAAACTTAAAGTAAAGGCAAATTAAACGTGGACAAAAATTCATGTACAACAAAAAGCAATATGATAAAATGGAAATAATCTTGTAACATAAGACAAAACGTAACATAAAAATCGAAACAAGAAAAACAAAGGAGGTCAAAGAAATGAAAAACGAAAA
>CANRBI010000054.1 GCA_947628775.1 uncultured Clostridia bacterium | reverse complement strand
ACAAAATAAAAAATAAGTCAAGTAAGAAGTTAGGAAAAAAATAACCATAATTTACCAAATTAGTGTCCCCACGTCAGCCATTACCCCTGAATAATCCAATCCAATAGATTATTTCAGGGGATTTTTCTGCTAACTGTATATCCTTGGATGGAAGTTTCTCTACGCCTTTCATTGAGCGTTTACATAATTACAACAAAAATATTTACAATTAAAATACCGAAATATACTAAAAAACAATTGAAAAACAAACAAAAATATGATAATATAAGAAACAAAATAACAAATGGGAGGAAAAACAATGTACAGAACAAAAAACTGTGGCGAACTAACAATAAAAAACGTAGAAGAAACCGTAGAACTAGCAGGATGGATACAAAAAATAAGAAATCTAGGTGGAATGATATTTATAGACCTAAGAGATGAATTTGGAATAACCCAAATAATAATAAATGATGAAAACCTACAAAATCAAGCAAAAGAATTAACAACAGAAAGTTGTATACATATAAAAGGAAAAGTAGTAGAAAGAACAAACAAAAACAACAACATCAAAACAGGAGAAATAGAAGTAATAGCAGAAGAAATACAAATACTAGGAAAATGCAAAAACACATTACCATTTGAAATAAACACAACACAAGAAGTAAGAGAAGACCTAAGGCTAGAATACAGATTTCTAGATTTAAGAAACGAAAAACTACATAGCAACATATTATTACGTTCAGAAATATTAAAAACACTAAGACAAAAAATGGACGAACTAAACTTCACAGAAATACAAACACCAATACTAGCAAACTCATCACCAGAAGGAGCAAGAGACTATCTAGTACCAAGCAGACTAAACCCAGGAGAATTCTATGCACTACCACAAGCACCACAACAATTTAAACAACTACTAATGGTAAGTGGATTTAACAAATATTATCAAATAGCACCATGCTTCAGAGACGAAGACCCAAGAGCAGACAGAGCACCAGGAGAATTTTATCAACTAGACTTCGAAATGAGTTTCAGCACACAAGAAGATGTATTCAAAATAATAGAAGAAGTAATACCATACACATTCAAAAAATTTACAAACTGGCAAGTAGATGAAGGACCATTCATAAGAATACCATACAAAGAAGCAATGGAAAAATACGGAATAGACAAACCAGACTTAAGAAATCCACTAATAATACAAGATGCAACAAAACTATTTGAACAAACAGAATTTAATAACTTCAAAGGAAAAACAATAAAAATAATAATAGTACCAGAAGGAGCAAAACAAGGTAGAAAATTCTTTGACAAAATGGAAGAATATGCAAAAACAGATGAAGTAGGAGCAAAAGGATTAGCATGGACAAAAATTGAAGAAACAGGAGAATTAACAGGAGGAATATCAAAATTCATAACAGAAGAAATAGCAGAAAAACTAAAAACAGAATACAAAGCACAAAACAACTCAAGCATATTCTTCATAGCAGACGAATTTGAAAAAGCACAAAAAATAGCAGGACTAATAAGAATAGAACTAGGAAAAAGATTAGACCTACTACAAAAAAACACATACAAATTCTGTTTTATTGTAGACTTTCCAATGTATGAATTATCAGATGAAGGCACAATAGACTTCAGCCACAACCCATTTTCAATGCCACAAGGAGGGCTAAAAGCACTACAAACAAAAGATCCACTAGAAATACTAGCATACCAATATGACCTAGTATGTAATGGATATGAAATGGCATCAGGAGCTGTACGAAACCACGATCCAGAAATAATGGTAAAAGCATTTGAAATAGCAGGATACTCAGAAAAAGACGTAAAAGAAAGATTTGGAGCACTATACAACGCATTCCAATATGGAACACCACCACATGCAGGAGCAGCACCAGGAATAGACAGAATGATAATGCTAATAGCAGATTCACAAAACATAAGAGAAATAATCGCATTCCCAAAAAATAAAAAAGCAAGAGACCTACTTATGAGAGCACCATCACAAGTAAATGAACAACAACTAAAAGATGTACACATAAAATTAGATGTATAAAAAAATAGAGAATTAACCTTCTCTATTTTTTTATGTCAAAGACAACAAGGTTCTGAGGATACCTACTGCAATCTTTGATTGCCAAGTAGGGCCCAAGTTCTTATTTATAAAACAACACCTAAAAATAATTAAGCAGATAAAATAAAATCCTTATTAGCAAGCAACAACTTTCTAATTAAATCAATTTGAATTTTAGACAAATGAGCATTACCATTCAAACCAAACAAATTCTTAGCCAACAAAGCAATATCAACATCAGTATTATTATTTTCAGGATTATTATCTTTACTATTACTCAAACCAAGCAAATAATCAATAGAAACATCAAAAACAGATGCCATACGTGCAATAACATCTAAACGAGGAACTCTATCTCCACTCAAATATCTAGAAATAGTAACATTTGAAATACCCACTTTTTGAGCTAAATCAACCTGAGTTAAATTAAAATCCTCCATTAAAACAATCAATCTATAACTAAACTTTTCTAAATCAAAATCCATAATGACCTCCTATAACCTATATTATAGAACTATAACCAAATGGGTTAAAATAAAATTTACAAAATTATAAACAATATAAAAGCAATTAACCAATAGTAAAATATAAATAATAACAATAATTACATTTTAAATAAAGGAAAAACTACTGATAATATCCATCGAAAATAAAATAATATGATTAATAAAAATATCAAAAAAACAAAAAAATTACAACTCACCAAGCATTATAAAAAACAACTATCACTAAAAGAAAAAACCCCTTAAAGGGGATAAACTTAATTAGAAGTACCATAAGAAAGAAAAGGAAGAGCCTGTTCCTGAGTAATATAACCATATTCCTTCATCTTACTTACAACATGAGCCTGTCTTTTTTTAGCCAAAGTCAAATTAACATTAGGAGAATATAAAGAAGGAGCATTAGGAACACCAGCAAGCATAGTAGCCTCATCCAAATTCAAATCCTTAGGACTTTTATTGTAATATCCATAACTAGCATCATAAATACCATAAAAGCCATCACCAAAATAAGCAGAATTAACATATAATTCAAAAATCTGATTTTTAGAATAATTTTTTTCCAAATCATAAGCCGCAAAAACCTCACCAAGCTTTCTTAGCCAAGACTGCTCCTGAGAAAACACCACATTTTTAGCAACCTGTTGAGTAATAGTACTACCACCCTCTTTTAATTCACCATTTTTAACATTAGAAAAAGTAGCTCTAGCAATAGCAATAAAATCAACAGGACCATGATCAAAAAAACGATGATCTTCAACAGCAATAACAGCATTACGATAAAAATCAGACATATCATCAAACTTAACAAAATGCTCATCAGAAGTAACAGCATCTACTCTATCAAGCAAAGGTTTATCCTTAAGCTTACTAGAATAAAAACTAAAACCAATAATACACATAAGAGAAAGAAAAACTATTAAAATAATAAAGAAAAACAAGAAAACCTTTTTCATAACTCTCATATAAAAAATACCTCCCAAGCACATAATTATTTACACCATATTATAACCCAAAACAAACAATTTGCCAACAACAAAATACAAAAATAAACAAAAAAACTATAAATAAATTTTATCACACATAATTGATTTTTATAAAATAATATAGTAAAATAAAAACATAAAATAAAAACAAGGAGAAACATATGAAAAGTAAAAAAGAAAGTGGAATAACATTACTATCTTTAATAATAACAATAATAGTAATAACAATAATCGGAAGCATATCATTAAAAGCGAGTACAGACAGCATAAAAGCATCAAAATACACGATATTTGAAACCGAACTAAAACTAATGCAAGTAAAAATAAACCAAATATCAGAACAATACACAAAACAAAATACACAAATAGGAGAATCATTAAACGTAACAAACAAACAAACACTAAGCCAACCAGAAGTAACAGAAATACTAAACAAAAGAGCAGAAAACAACCAAGGCAAATTAAAGCAAATAAAAGAAGGATTCAGACTATGCACAGCACAATATATAACAGATACACTACAAATAGAACACATAACAAGAGATTACCTAGTAAATATAGAAGAATGTCTAATTGTATCAGCAGAACCATTAAAATACAACGAAACAAACTACTATATGTTAGAACAAATGGGAGACGGGCTATACAATGTAGCATATAATAACCAAATTTCAAACACAGGAACATTTGAAGTAACAGCAACAAAAAAAGAAGATAAATATGAAATAACAATAACACCAAAACACGAAAAATATGTATCAAAATGGCAAATACAATACAGACTACAACAAAAAGACTACTGGGAAACAACAGAAAACACAACATTTACAGTAGATGAACCAGGAATATACGAAATAAAAGTAACACATGGACAAGAAATAGACCTAGGAAGTAAAACAATAGAAATAGAAGACCCAAATCAAGCTTCAGAAAATAATCAACAAACAGAACAAGAAGGACAAGAACAACAAATACAAAACACAGAAAATCAACCACAAGAACAAGAACAACAACAAGGAGAACAACAAGAAGAGCAACAAGAAAATCAACCAGAAACCAATGAAACAACATAAAAAGAAAAGAGGAAAATAAAATGAAACAACAATTCATAACACTACTAAAACAAACAAATAGAGAAGGAATGGACAAACTAATAGAATTTATAGAAAAAACAGATTTTTTCACAGCACCAGCAAGTACAAGATTTCATGGAAACTATGAAGGAGGCCTACTAGAACACAGCATAAAAGTATACGAAATACTAAAACACAAAGTACAAACAAATATAGAACCAATCCAAATACCAGAAGAATCAATAATAATAATAGGACTATTACATGATATATGTAAAACAAACTTTTACAAAACAGACTACAGAAATGCAAAAAACGCACTAGGAGTATGGGAAAAAGTACCATACTACACAATAGATGACACAATACCATATGGACATGGAGAAAAATCAGTAATGATGATAACAGAATACATCAAACTAACCCCAGAAGAAAAATATGCAATAAGATGGCATATGGGATTTACAGAACCTAAAGAACAATACACAACACTAGGACAAGCATACAAAAAATATCCAATAGCACTATTAGCACATGAAGCAGACTTAGAAGCCACATATTTTTACAACACATAAAGGAGGAAAAAATGTTAGCATATATAAAAGGAAAACTAGAAAGCAAACAAACAGACTACATAGTAATAGATGTAGGAGGACTAGGATATAAAATATACATGTCAAGAATAGCAATAGACAAATTACCAAAAACAGGAGAAACAATAAAAGTACACACATACTACAAAGTAAGAGAAGATGATATTAGCATATATGGATTCAACACACAAGAAGAACTAAGAATGTTTGAACTACTAGTATCAGTAAGTGGAATAGGAGCAAAAACAGCAATATCAATGTTATCAATGAGTGACCCACTAGAATTTGCAATAGCAATAATATCAGATGACGTAAAATATCTAACACAAATGCCAGGAGTTGGAACAAAATCAGCACAAAGAATAATATTAGAACTAAAAGACAAAATCAAAAAAGAAAAAGCAATAACAGAGCTAAAAGATGCAACAATAAAACAAGTAGTAAAAGACGATGGAAAAACACAAGAAGCAATAGATGCACTACAAGTATTAGGATACAACAAAAAAGACATAGAAAACGTATTCAAAAATATAGACAAAAAAGAATTAACCCTAGAAGAACTAATCAAAAAAGGATTATCAGAATTATCAAAAAAATAAAGGAGAAAACATGAATCAAAAAGAACCACTAGCATATAGAGTAAGACCAAAAACACTAGAAGAATATGTAGGTCAAGAACATGTAATACGGAAAAGGAAAAATACTATATAGAACAATAAAAGCAGACAGACTATCAAGTGTAATACTATTTGGACCACCAGGATGTGGAAAAACATCACTAGCAAGAGTAATAAGTGAAACAACAAAATACAAATTCTACAAAATAAATGCAGTAACATCAGGAGTAGCAGAAATAAAAAAAGTCATAGAAGAAACACAAAACTATATGTTAAACCCAACAGGAAAAAGCATACTATTCATTGACGAAATACACAGATTTAACAAACTCCAACAAGACGCATTATTACCATATGTAGAAAATGGAACAATAATACTAATAGGAGCAACAACCGAAAACCCATATTTTGAAGTAAACAAAGCTCTAATCTCAAGATCAATGGTAATAAAACTAGAACCACTAACCCAAAACGACATATTCAAAATACTAAAAAATGCACTAACAAACAAAGAAGGACTACGGAGACTACAACATAAAAATAGAAGATGACATACTAAAAAAATTAGCGATAATCTCAAATGGAGATGTAAGAACAGCACTAAACGGACTAGAAGTAGCAGTATTAACAACAAAAATGGAACCAGATGGATACATACACATAACAGAAGAAGAAATAAAAAATAGTATCCAACAAAAAAAAGCAATATTTGATAAAAATGGAGAAGCACACTATGACAATATAAGTGCATTCATAAAATCAATGAGAGGGTCAGATCCAGATGCAACACTATTTTATCTAGCAAAAGCAATAGAAGGAGGAGAAGACTCAATGTTTCTAGCCAGAAGAATAACAATATGTGCAGCAGAAGATGTAGGACTAGCAAATCCAAATGCACTAGTAGTAGCAAATAGTGCAATGCAAGCAATACACATGATAGGAATGCCAGAAGCAAGAATAATACTTGCAGAAGCGGCAATATATGTAGCAAATTCACAAAAATCAAACTCAGCATATATGGGAATAGACACAGCCCTAGCAGACATAAAAAACAAAGAAACAGGAGAAATACCAATGCACATAAGAAATGCACCAATAAAAGAAATGCAAGACCTAGGATATAGTAAAGGCTATTTATACCCACATGACTACCCAGGAAACTATGTAGAACAGCAATACTTACCAGATGAAAAAATAAACACAAAATACTACATACCAGGAGAAAATGACCAAATAAAAATAAACAAAAACAAACAAGAATACAAAAAAACATAATAAAAATAAAAAAATTGGAAAACCTACTTAATACAAAGTAGGTTTTTAATTATGAAAAAATTTATAAAACAAATAACAATAGGATTTATAGCAGGAATAATAAGCGGATTTTTCTCAACAGGAGGAGGACTAATCCTAGTACCAGCACTAATATACTTATTAGGAGAAACATCAAAAAAAGCAAGAGGAACATCAATATTTTGTATACTCCCAATGGTAATAACCAGCAGTTTCTTTTATTACAAAGGAAACTACATTGATTGGAAAATAGCAACACTATGTGCAATAGGAGGAACAATAGGAGGATACATAGGAGCAAAACTTCTAAAAAAAACATCAGAAAAAACATTAAAAATAACATTTACAATATTCATAATATATGTAGCATATAAAATGATAATAAACTAAACAAAAATACTACATGACCCAAAAATAAGCAAAAGTCATAAACGAAAAATGTATTTTTATAAAGAAAAAGAACAAAAAAAGTCGAAAAAGGAGATAATAGATAAAGAATAAAAAAGGAGGTAATACATGGAAAAAAAATCACAAACACAAGAAAATCATGATTGGAAAAACAAAAACGAAAAATATCTATTTGAAATACAAAAATTAATAGACCTAATAGAAAATATAGAAAATGAAAAACTAAAAAAAGAAATACTATATCAACTAATAAAATATGACAAACTAATAACAGAACTTGCAGAGGAAAGAATA
>CANRBI010000053.1 GCA_947628775.1 uncultured Clostridia bacterium | reverse complement strand
ATATATATAAAACAATAAAAACAAACAAGGCTAACATATTAGTACAAAAACTAACATGTTAGCCATAAATAATATCATAAATAAAAATTACCCATAAAACTTGATATTTAAAAACAACTATAGTAAAATAAAATAACAAACAATAACAAGGAGGTACATATGAAAATAATCTATCAAAACAAAGAATATGAAATACAAGAGCCAATAACAGTGCAAAAACTACTAGAAAAAGAAATACAAGAAAGTGAGCATAAAGTAGTAGGCTGCACATTTAACAATGAATACCAAAACCTAGAATATGAAATACAAACAGATGGAGTAATAGAATTAATAAACACATTTTCAAAAGAAGGAATGAAAATATATGTAAGAACACTAGTATACATAATGAGCAAAGTATTTGAAAAACTATACCCAAGCAAAAAAATGACAGTAGAATACCAACTAGGAAATGCAATGTTCTGCGTATGTGACGACCTAGAAATAACCGAAGAATTCATACAAAACATGACAAAAGAAATACAAAGCATAATAGACAAAGACCTAAAAATACAAAAAGTAACAATGACAAGAGAACAAGCAAAAGAACTATATGACAAAACAAACACATCAAAAGGAAGACTACAATATGACCTAAAAGAAAATGACAAAATAGACATGTACTACTGTGAAGACTACTATAACTACTGCTACGGAACACTAGCAAACCAAACAGGAAAAATAGAAAAATTTGAAATAATAAAATACTACGAAGGATTTTTAATAAGATACCCAAGTTCAAAACACCCAGAAATAATAAAACCATTTGAAGCAACAAAAAAACTATCATGGGCACTAGAAGAATACGAAAAAATACACAAAGTACTAGATGTAAACACAGTATATAAACTAAACAAAACAATAGAAGAAAAAAGAATAAAAGACGTAATAATGCTAGCAGAAGCCCTACACGAAAAGAAAATAGCAAACATAGCAGATGACATCTTAACCAGAAAAAACGTCAAAATGGTACTAATTGCAGGACCATCATCATCAGGAAAAACAACATTTGCTCAAAGGCTAGGAATACAACTAAAACTAAATGGACTAAAACCAGTAACAATCTCAGTAGACAACTACTTTGTAGAAAGAACCGAAACACCACGAGACGAAAACGGAGAATATGACTTTGAATGTATAGAAGCAATAGACCTAGAACTATTCAATGACCATCTAGTAAAACTACTAAACGGAGAAGAAGTAGAAATACCAGAATTCGACTTTCATGTAGGAACAAAAAGATACAATGGCAAAAAACTAAAACTAGACAAAGACGAAATACTAGTAATAGAAGGAATACACTGCCTAAATGACAAACTAACAAGCCAAATATCAAAAGAAGAAAAATACAAAATCTACATAAGTGCACTAACAGTACTAAACATGGACAGATACAACAGAATATCAACAACAGACACAAGACTAATAAGAAGAATAGTAAGAGACTACCAATTCAGAGGCTATTCAGCAATACACACACTAAAAACATGGCACAAAGTAGTACAAGGAGAAGAAAAAAACATATTCCCATTCCAAGAAGAAGCAGACACAATATTCAATACATCACTAATATATGAAATAAATGCTCTAAAATACATAGCAGACGAGTTATTAAACCAAATAACACCAGACCAAAAAGAATATGCAGAAGCACTAAGACTAAGAAACATGATAAAATACTTCAAACCAATACCAAACAATTTAGTACCAACAAATTCACTCCTAAAAGAATTTTTAGGAGGAGGAGACTTTAGTTATTGACAAACACAAGGAAAAAGGGTATAATATATATTGTAAAAATAAAAAGGAGAAAAAACTATGTTAGCTAAATATTGGAAAAAAATAGGAGTATTAATACTAATAATAGCATGTGTATTCAACATAATGAACAAACTAGTACACAAATTATCACTAAACAAAGAAATGATATTATCAGCTACATACATGATACAACATCCAGAAAGTAAAAATAATGAAAAAATAAACAAATAATACTTGAAAAAAAATAAAAAATATGTTATGATAAAAAACAGTCAAGTTTAAAATACTAAAAAAGAGGTGAATAAAATGAAAGAAGGACTACATCCAGAATACAACGAAAAAACAAAAATAACATGTGCATGTGGAAATGTTTTAGAAGTAGGATCAACAAAAAAAGATATAAAAGTAGATATATGTTCAAAATGTCATCCATTCTGGACAGGAAACCTAAGACAAGAAACAGCAGGTGGAAGAGCAGACAGGTTCAAGAAAAAATACGGACTTGCATAAAAAATGCAATAAAAACAAACAAAAAAATAGAGAATATCAACCATACAAATGGAAATATTCTCTTTTTTATATTTAAGCACAATAAAAACACATTGATTTTTTTTCATATATCTACAAAATACACTTGCAAAAAATCGAAAAATGTAATAAAATAACAAAAAATGGAGGGACAACTAAATGTGTAACACAAATACAGAAATACAAGACCAAAAAAAATACATAGAAAAAATAAAAGAAATAAACAAAACCCAAAAACCAAAATATGCAATACTAACAATGGGATGTCAGCTAAACGAAAACGACTCTGAAAAACTATGTGGAATGATAGAACAAATGGGTTACACAAAAACTGAAAACCCAGAAGAAGCAAATCTAAACATATTCAACACCTGTTGCGTAAGAGAAAATGCCGAAGACAAACTATTTGGAAAACTAGGAGAACTAAAAAAAATAAAAGAACAAAAAGGCACAATAATCGCAATAGGTGGATGTATGATGCAAGAAAAACACATAACAACAAAAATAAAACAAAGCTATCCATTTGTTGACATTATATTTGGAACACACACTTTGCATAGATTCCCCAAAAACCTATACAAAGTACTAAAAGAAAACCAAAAACAAGAAGACATACTAGACATAGACGGAAAAATATATGAAGGCCTACCAATAAAAAGAGAAAGCAACCTAAAAGCCTCAGTAACAATAATGAACGGATGTAACAACTTCTGTAGTTACTGCATAGTACCATATGTAAGAGGCAGAGAAAGAAGCAGAGAGCCAAAACAAATAATACAAGAAATACAAGAACTTGCAAAAGAAGGCTACAAAGAAATAACGCTACTAGGGCAAAACGTAAACTCATACCTAAAAGTAGAAAAAGAAAAAAACAAACCATATGAACAATATAAAGGAATAAACTCATTTGCAACACTACTACAAGAAATCAGCAAAATACAAGGAATAGAAAGAATACGCTTCATCTCACCACACCCAAAAGACTTTACAGATGACGTAATAGAAGCAATAGCAAAAAATGAAAAAATATGCAAACTAATACATTTGCCACTTCAATCAGGAAGTACAGAAACACTAAAAGCAATGAACAGAAAATACACAAAAGAAGACTATCTAAACCTAGTCCAAAAAATGAAAACAAAAATACCAAACCTAAAACTATCAACAGACATAATAGTAGGATTCCCAGGCGAAACAGAAAAAGACTTTTTAGAAACCCTAGATGTAGTAAAAAAAGTAGGATTCGAACAAGTCTACATGTTCATATATTCAAGAAGAAAAGGAACCCCAGGAGACAAAATGGAAAACCAAATACCAGAGGCAACAAAACACGAAAGATTTGACAGACTAAAACAACTAGTAGAAAACGAAATACAACAAAACAACCAAAAATACATAGGAACAACCCAAAAAATACTAGTAGAAGGAAAAAGCAAAACCAACGAAAAAATGCTAACCGGAAGAACCGAAAACAACAAAATAGTAAATTTCGAAGGAAATGACGAACTAATAGGCAAACTAATAGAAATTAAAATAACATCAGAACATATGTGGTATTTAAAAGGACAAATAAAATAAACAAAGAAAGGAACAAAGAACATGTCAGAATATTCACCCATGATGCAAAAATATCTCGAAACAAAACAACAATACAAAGACTGTATCCTATTCTATAGACTAGGGGATTTTTATGAAATGTTCTTTGAAGACGCAATAACTTGTGCAAGGGAACTCGAAATAACACTAACAGGAAAAGACTGTGGACAAGAAGAAAGAGCCCCAATGGCAGGAGTACCACACCACTCAGCAGACATGTACATATCAAGGCTAATATCAAAAGGCTACAAAGTAGCAATATGTGAACAACTAGAAGACCCAAAAAACACCAAAGGAATAGTAAAAAGAGGAGTAATAAGAGTAGTAACACCAGGAACAATAATAGACAGCAATATGCTAGAAGAAAGAAAAAACAACTACATAATGAGCATATACAAAACAGGAATATACTATGGAATAAGTGTATGTGACATCTCAACAGGAGAATTTTATGCAGCTGAAATAAAAGATGATCAAAACTTCACACTACTACTTGATGAACTAGCAAGATACAACCCATCAGAACTAATAATAAATAGCATGATGGCACAAAGTCAAGAAGAACTAACAAAAATAAAAGAAAGATTTAACAGTTACATTACAGAATTTGAAGACAAATACTATGAAAGCAAAACAGACACACTAAGTCTAAGATTTAACATAATAGACACAAACCAAAAACCAATCCAAAATCTACAAGAACAAACACTAGCAATATGTAGTATAAACGCATTACTTACATACTTAGAACAAACCCAAATGACAAACCTAGAACACATAAACAAAATAACAATATACAAAATATCAAAATACATGTCACTAGACATAAATGCAAGAAGAAATCTCGAAATAACAGAAAAAATGCGAGACAAATCAAAAAAAGGAACACTACTATGGGTACTAGACAAAACATCAACATCAATGGGAGGCAGACTATTAAGAAGATGGCTAAATGACCCATTAATAGACACAATAGAAATCAACAAAAGGCTAAATGCAGTAAAAACACTAAAAGAAGACATAATGCTAAGAGGAGACATAATAGAAAATCTAAAAAAAGTATATGACATAGAAAGACTAGCAGGAAAAATGGCCTATGGTAATGCAAATGCAAGAGACATGATAACACTAAAAAACTCACTGCAAAAACTACCAGAACTAAAAAGAATATTATCAACATGTCAAACAACAATGCTAAAAGAACTATATGAAAATATAGACGAACTAAAAGACATATACGAACTAATAGACAAAGCAATAATAGACGACCCACCAATGTCAATAAAAGATGGAGGAATAATAAAACTAGGCTATGATGAAGAAATAGACAAACTAAAAACAGCAACAACCCAAGGAAAAAACTGGATAATAAAACTAGAAGCAGAAGAAAGACAAAAAACAGGAATAAAAAACCTAAAAGTAGGATTTAACAAAGTATTTGGATACTTCATAGAAGTCACAAAATCAAACCTAAAACAAGTACCAAAAACATATATAAGAAAACAAACACTAACAAATGCAGAAAGATTCATAACAGAAGAACTAAAAGACCTAGAAAATCAAATTTTAGGAGCAGAAGAAAAAGTAGTAAACTTAGAATACAACGCATTCGTACAAATAAGAGAAGAAATAGCCCAAAACATAAAAAGGCTACAAACAACAGCAGCATCTATATCAGCACTAGATGTAATAACCTCATTTGCACAAATAGCAGAAGACCTAAACTACTGTATGCCAACAGTAGACAACTCAGGAATAATAGACATAAAAGGAGGAAGGCACCCAGTAATCGAAAAAATGCTAGGAGCAGGAGCTTTTGTAGAAAACGACACATACTTAGACAAAGACAAAAACAGATTATCAATAATAACAGGACCAAACATGGCAGGCAAATCAACCTACATGAGGCAAGTAGCCCTAATAGCCCTAATGGCACAAGTAGGAAGTTTTGTACCAGCAACAGAAGCACGAATAGGAGTAGTAGACAAAATATACACAAGAGTTGGAGCCTCAGATGACCTAAGTATGGGGCAAAGCACATTCATGGTAGAAATGATGGAAGTAGCAACAATACTAAAAGAAGCAACAGAAAACAGCTTAGTAATACTAGACGAAATAGGAAGAGGAACATCAACATATGACGGACTATCAATAGCCTGGGCAGTAGCAGAATACATAGCAAACAAAGAAAAATGTGGAGCCAAAACCCTATTTGCAACACACTATCATGAACTAACAAAACTAGAAGAACAACTAGACGGAATAAAAAACTACTCAGTAGCCGTAAAAGAAAAAGGAGAAGACATCATATTCTTAAGAAAAATAATTGAAGGAGGAACAGACGAAAGTTACGGCATACATGTAGCACGACTAGCAGGAGTACCAAAATCAGTAACCCAAAAAGCAAATGAAATACTAAAAAAACTAGAAAGAAAAAACATACTAACAGGAGAAAAACAAAAAAAAGAAGACAAAAAACAAGTAGAAGGGCAATTTGACATGTATAATTACAAACTAGCAGAAATAGCACACGAAATAGACAAAGTCAATTTAAATGAGCTAACACCAATAGATGCACTAAATACCCTAGTAAAGATAAAAGAAAAAATGAAATAAAGTATAATAAATTTGGAGGGAAAAAAAGGATGTATGAAAGAAATGCAATAATTCTAGAAAGATATCTAAACAAAGTGTTTGGTCAAAACAAAGATACAAGTATAAAAGCAGCACACAACATCTACCAAGAAATTCTAGAAGAAATGGAAAAATATCAAATTGTAACAGAAGAAGAAGAAAAAGTAATAGAAGAATTTGATGATATAGCCAAACAAATGCAATCAATCCAAAAAAAGCAAGAATCTTTATATCTAGATACTGTAGAACGTGAAGAAGAAAGAGAAAAGCTATTTAATGACTTTGACCAAGAACCATCAATAATAGAAAGAAAGCTAATAAAAATAGAAAAAATAGTACTAGAAAATGAAAAAGACCAACAAGAAATAAGAGAAGAATACATAGAACTATTAAAAAGATTTGTAGAAAAGCAAAAAGAAAGAAACAAATGTAGTAAAACAAGAAGAACAGCAGAAACAAACCACATGAAAGTACTAAATGAAACAGTCCAACAAATAGAAGCAATAGACTTACTAACAGTAAAAAGAGTAAAAGATTTTTCAAGTATGGAAAACAGCAATTTAAGCCAAACACTAAACAAAGTCATGACAGAAAATGGTAAAAACGAAAAAATCAAATTTGATGCAGACGTAATAAAAAAAGCAGCCCAAGCCAGAATAGACATAGCAAAAAAAGAAGCAGAATGTTATATGAGCGCATATGAAAAACTAAAAAGACTAATGACAGAAGTTGAAGGAGGCAGCCTAAAACTAGATAAATATCAAAAAGTAGAAAAAGACATAACAATAAAAATAAAATTTTTAGAAGCAGAAAAAGACTATGTAGTAAGCTTTTTAGATAATGAAAGAATGACATCAATGAATGGAGAAAAAGTTCATAAAGAAATGATGCAAGAAGCCTGCAAAAACTTTGATAAAGACATAATACAAATAGACAACCTATATGACCTAATCTCAAAAGAAATGCAAGGAAAAGCAACAAAAAAAGCATACAAAGAACTATATAACAGCACATATTTACAAGATATAGAACAAACAGAAAAAACATTCAAACAAGAAGTAAACACAATAAGAGCAAATATAGGAACAATAATAAACACAAACTACTGGAGAATAGAAGGAATAAAAAACATCTATGAAGTATTTAACAAAGAAATAGAAGAAAAATATGAACGAGACCTATCAGAATTCATGCCAGAAGAAAAAGAAGAAGAACAACCACCAATAGAAGAAAAACCACAAAAACCAAAACTAAAAATAACCAAAGAAATAGAAGAAGA
>CANRBI010000052.1 GCA_947628775.1 uncultured Clostridia bacterium | reverse complement strand
TACACAGACAGAAATGGAAAACTAATAAAAACAAAAGCAAAAGAACTTCTAGCACAAGCAATCTGCCATGAAATAGACCATTTAGAAGGGATAGTATTTATAGACAAAATAATACCAGGAACACTAGAATATGTAGAACCAGAAAAATAAAAAAGGAGAAACTTATGTTAAATATCATATTCATGGGAACACCAGACTTTGCCCAAAAAAGTCTACAACATATATATGAAGCAGGTTACAACATAACAGCAGTAGTAACAAACCCAGATAGACCAAAAGGAAGAGGAATGAAACTACTACCATCAGAAGTAAAAACGTATGCACTAGAAAAAAACCTAAAAATATATCAGCCAACAAAAATAAAAAACAATGAAGAATTTATACAAGAAATAAAAAACCTAAACCCAGATATAATATGTGTTGTAGCATATGGAAAAATACTACCAGCAGAAATACTAAACATACCAAAACTAGGCTGTATAAATGTACATGGTTCACTACTACCAAAATACAGAGGAGCAGCACCAATACAATGGGCAATAATAAACGGAGAAAAGCAAACAGGAATAACAACAATGTATATGGACGAAGGAATGGACACAGGAGACATCATAATGCAAGAAAAATTAGAAATAGATGAAAATGAAACAACAGGAGAACTATGGGACAAACTAGCAGACTTAGGAGGTAAACTCCTAGTAAAAACAATAAAACAAATAGAACAAGGAAAACAAACAAGAACAAAACAAGGAGAAAACTACACAATAGCACCAATGTTAAACAAAAATATAGCAAAAATAGACTGGCAAAACCAAACAGCAAAACAAATAAAAAATCTAGTAAGAGGCTTAAATCCAATAATGGGAGCCTACACATACATGCAAAACAAAAAAATAAAATTTTGGAAAGTAGAAGCCACACAAAATAACTTAAGAAACGAAGAAATACCAAATGGAACAGTACTAAAAGCAGACCCAAAACAAGGACTATATATAAAAACAAAACAAGGAACACTACAAGTATTAGAAATACAAGGAGAAAACTCAAAAAAAATGACAATACAAGACTATTTAAGAGGAAACCAAATACAAGAAAATTCAAAATTTGAATAAAAGTTTTAAACATAATTTACAAAAACAGTTGTAAAAACTACAAAAAATTGATATACTTATAACATAATTTAAGTATATCAATTTTTGATATAAAAAGGAGGAGATAAAATGGACGAAGAAAACAATAAAAATACAGAAGAACTAGAACAAAACACAGAAGAAATAAAAGAAGAAAAAACAGAAGAAACAGAAGAACAAGAAGAAATAACAGAAAATGACGGAATACAAATATCAAATGACGTAATAGCAGTAATATCAGGAGTAGCAGTATCAGAAGTACAAGGAGTATCATCAATGGCAGGAGGATTTGCAGGAGGAATAACAGAAGTACTAAGTGGAAAGAAAAAACTAGCAAAAGGAATAAAAGTAGAAAAAGAAGAAAACAAAGTAAAAATAGATGTAAACATAATAGTAGAATATGGCTCAAGGATACCAGATATAGCATTTGAAATTCAAAACAGAGTAAAAACCTCAGTAGAAAGCATGACAGGACTAAAAGTAGAAGAAGTAAATGTACATGTACAAGGAGTAAATACAAATGCAATAAATAAAGAAGAAATAACAGAACAAGAACAACAACAAGAAGAACAAGAAAAAGAGGAGGAAGAATAAAATGAAATTTGTAGAAAAAATAACACTAATCATATACTCAAATGTAGTATTAATCTTATCAATAATCGCATGTTTATTAGCCTTTGGCTGGCTAGATTTAAATGTAGTAGAAAACATCGTAACATACTGTATAACAACAGACCCAGCATCAAAAATAGTATTAGGAGTAAGTGTAGTATTCATACTACTATCAATAAGATGCATATTCTTTGACCCAACATCAAAAGAAGAAATCAAAGATAGACAAGGAGTATTACTAGAAAACGAAAACGGAAGACTAATGATATCAAAAGAAACAATCGAAACACTAGTAGAATCAGTAGCAAAAGAATTCAAAGATGCAAGTGAAATAACAACAAGAGTAGAACTTGACAAAGAAAACAATGTAATAATATATGCAACACTAATAGTAACATCAAACGCAATAATAAAAGAACTATCAGCAAACCTACAAAATAAAATAAAAGAAAGAGTAAAAATGGCAACAGACTTAGAAGTAAAACAAGTAAACATATCAGTAAAAAAAGTAACAACAACTCAAGAACAAGCATAATACATACTATACAACACAAAAAAGTTCCAAACATTAGAAAGGGATGTGATTAAAAATGGAAGATTTTAAAAAATTCTTTGGTAAATATTGTGGAGCAATAATAGGAGTAATAGTAGCAATAGTAATACTTGCAACAAGACTATATGACCTTATAATAGGAATACTAGTAATCCTACTAGGAGCATTTATAGGTAACTATGTACAACAAAACAAAGATGATGTAAAAACAAAACTAAAAAGTTGGATAGACAAAATGTAAAGAAAGGAAAACTGCAAAAATGAATAGAACACTAATAAGAGAAAATGCATTCAAACTAATATACAGCCTAGAAATACAAAAAGCAGAAAATATAGAAGATCAAATACAACTATATATTGAAAGTAACGAAATACAAAATGAAGATGCAAAAAAATATATAAAAGAAGTTACTCAAGGAATAGAAAAAGAACATGAAACAATAAAAGAATTAATCCAAAAAAACCTAAAATCAAACTGGAAAATAGAAAGAATATCAAAAGTAGACTTAAGCATACTAAAACTAGCAATATATGAAATAAAATACACAGATATTCCCTACAAAGTAGCAATAAACGAAGCGGTAGAACTAGCCAAAAAATATGGAGAAGACAACTCAAAAACATTTGTAAACGGAATACTAGCAAGTATAGTAAAAGAAATAGAGGAAATATAAAAATGAGATATGAAGAAATGGCAATAACAGTAACAGAACTTAATAAATATATAAAAGAAAAATTCGAAGATGACGAATATTTAAGTGAGTTACTAATAAAAGGAGAAATATCCAACTTCAAAAATCACTACACAGGGCACATGTACTTCACCCTAAAAGACGAAAAATCTCTTATAAAATGTGTAATGTTCAAAACATATGCCCAAAAACTAAACTTCATGCCAAAAGACGGAATGAAAGTATTTATACTAGGAGGAGTATCAGTATTTGAAAGAGACGGAGTATACCAAATCTATGTAAAAGCAATGGAAGAAGACGGAATAGGAACACTACACAAAAAATATGAAGAACTAAAACAAAAATTAGAAGAACAAGGATATTTTGATCAAAGCCACAAAAAGAAAATTCCACAAATGCCAAAAATAATAGGAGTACTAACCTCACAAACAGGATCAGTAATAAGAGACATAATAAATGTAAGTACAAGAAGAAACCCAAATGTATACATTCGTTTATTACCAGTTCCAGTACAAGGCCAAGACGCAGCACCCAAAATAGCAGAAGGAATACGCTACATGAACGAAAAAAAGCTAGCAGATGTCCTAATACTAGCAAGAGGAGGAGGCTCACTAGAAGACCTATGGCCATTTAATGAAGAAATAGTAGCACAAGCAATATACGAATCAGAAATACCAATAATATCAGCAGTAGGACATGAAACAGACTTCACAATATCAGACTTCACAGCAGACCTAAGAGCACCAACACCATCAGCAGCAGCAGAACTTGCAGTACCAGATATATATGAAATAAAACAAAAAATAAAAACATATCAAAACAGACTAAAACAATCATTAACAAAAAAACTAGAAATAATAAAACTACGCTATGAAAAAAGTATATCAAGCAAAATATTCAAAGAACCAACAAGATTTATCCAAGACAACTACATAAAAATAGATAACAACATCAAAAAAATAGAAACAACAATAAACACAAAAATACAACAAAACAAACAAAAATATGTAGAACTAGTATCAAAGCTAGACACACTAAGTCCACTAAAAACACTATCAAGAGGATATACAATAATAGAAAACGAAAACAAAATAGTAAAAAGCATAAAAGATGTAAAAACAGGAGACAAAATAAAAATACTCCTATCAGACGGAACAGCAAAAGCACAAATCCAATAGAAAGGAAAAAAACAATGAAAAAAAGTTTTGAACAAAACCTAGAAGAACTAGAAGAAATAGTACAAGAACTAGAAAAAGGAGAATTAAATTTAGACGAATCCGTAAAAAAATTTGAAGAAGGAATCAAGATTTCAAAACAATGTAATAAAATATTAGAAGAAGCAGAAAATAAAATAACAATACTACTAAAAGAAGACGAAGAACTAAAAGAAGAAAATTTCATACCAGAAGATAAATAATAAAAGGGGAATAAAAATGAACAATTTTACAGCATTTATACAAAACAAATACATATATGTACCAATTCTATTATGGTTTTGTATACAAACATACAAACTACTATATGATTTAGTAACAACCAAAAAATTCAATTTCAAAAGAATCCTAGGAGCAGGAGGAATGCCAAGCTCACACTCAGCAGTAGTAGTAGGAGAAGCAACACTAATAGGAAAAAACATGGGAGTAGACACCCCAATATTTGCACTATCACTAATATTAGCATTTGTAGTAATGTATGATGCAGCAGGAATAAGAAGAGCAGCAGGAAAACAAGCAAAACTATTAAACAAATTAATAGAAACACCAGGTCTAACATCTATGCAAGTATCAGAAAAACTAGTAGAAGTACTAGGACACACTCCAATACAAGTAATAGTAGGAGCAGCAATAGGACTAATAGTAGGACTAATAGTCTAAAAGGTTTATAGGCAACCCCAAAAACCTAAATATAAAAAAAGAGGAAAAAAAGATGACAGATATAGAAATAGCAAAAAACACAAAACTAGACAAAATAAATGAAGTAGCCAAAAAAATAGGAATACAAGAAGAAGAACTAGAACAATACGGAAAATACAAAGCAAAAATATCACCAGAAGTATATAAAAGGCTACAAAACAAAAAAAATGGCAAACTAATATTAGTAACAGCAATAAACCCAACACCACTAGGAGAAGGAAAAACAACAATCTCAATAGCAATAGCAGACGGACTATCAAAAATAGGAAAAAACGCAATACTAGCACTAAGAGAACCATCACTAGGACCAGTATTTGGAATAAAAGGAGGAGCAACAGGAGGAGGCAGAGTCCAAATAGCCCCAATGGAAGACATAAACCTACACTTCACAGGAGACATACATGCAATAACAACAGCAAACAACTTACTATCAGCAATGATAGATAACCACATATATTTTGGAAATGAACTAAAAATAAAACAAGTAACATGGAAAAGATGTGTAGACCTAAATGACAGACAACTAAGAGTAGTAGAAACAGGGCTATCAGAAGAAAGCAAAATAGTCCCAAGAAAAGACGGATTTGACATAACAGTAGCCTCAGAAATAATGGCAATACTATGTCTATCAAAAGACCTACAAGACCTAAAAGAAAAACTAGGAAACATCATAATAGGATACAACGAAGAAGGACAAGCAATATATGCAAAAGACCTAAACGCACACGAAGCAATGACAATAATACTAAAAGACGCAATAAAACCAAACTTAGTACAAACACTAGAACACACACCAGCAATAGTCCATGGAGGACCATTTGCAAACATAGCACATGGATGTAACAGTATAATAGCAACAAAACTAGCACTAAAATTAGCAGACTACACAATAACAGAAGCAGGCTTCGGAGCAGACCTAGGAGCAGAAAAATTTCTAGACATCAAATGCAGAAAAGCAGGACTAAAACCAGACGCAGTAGTAATAGTAGCAACAATAAAAGCCCTAAAATATCATGGAGGAATATCAAAAGAAGAAATACAAAAAGAAAACATAGAAGGACTAGAAAAAGGATATAACAACCTAAAAAAACACATAAACAACCTAAAAAATGAATTCGGACTAAAAACAATAGTAGCAATAAACAAATATGAAACAGACACACAAAAAGAAATAGAATACTTAGAAAACAAACTACTAGAAGAAAACATCGAAATGAGTTTAGTAGAAGGATGGGCACAAGGAGGAGAAGGAGCAATAAACATAGCAAACAAAATAGTAAAACTAACAAACCAAGACGAATTCATAAACGAATCAACAATAACACATAACAAACTAAACTACACATACGAACTAGAAGATGACATAAAAACAAAAATCAAAAAAGTATCAACAAAAATATACAGAGCCCAAGACGTAGAATACACAAAAGAAGCACTAGAAAACATAGAAAAAATCGAAAAACTAGGCTACAAAAACCTACCAATCTGTATAGCCAAAACCCAATACTCACTATCAGACGACCCAAACAACCTACAAGACGAAGGAAACTACAATATCCACATACGCAATGTAGAACTAAAAGCAGGAGCAGGCTTCATAGTAGCACTAGCCGGCAAAATAATGACAATGCCAGGACTACCAAAAGTACCAGCAGCAGAAAACATGAAAATCGACGAAAACGGAGAAGTAGAAGGAATATTCTAAAATCACATACAAATAATAAAAAAGTGAATTAAAAAAATATAAAATTCACTTTTTTATTATTTTTTAAGCAAAAAAATTACAAACTTAAATTAATCCCACCAGCAACAACATCCTTCATATTTTCAATCAAATCATCAATTTCCTTAGGAGTAACAATCAAATTATAATCATTAGGAATCAAAGCCTCTCTAATCTCCTCATAATTATCCTCATCTTTAATTTTATTCAAAGCATCATTAGACTTAGCCTCATCTTGTAACTTTTTAATAAACAAATCCAAACAATCATTAACAAGTACAGCAGTCTCCACAACAGTAGGAATTCCGAATAGCAATAACAGGAATACCCAAAGTATTTTCACTAAGTTCAGCCCTTTTATTACCAACACCAGCACCAGGAACAATACCAGTATCAGAAATCTGAATAGTACTACTAATTCTATCAATACTCCTAGAAGCCAAAGCATCAATCACAATAAGTAACTTAGGATGAATATTATCAACAATACCCTTCAAAATCTCCAAAGTTTCAATACCAGTAGTACCAAGCACACCAGGAGAAATAGCACTAATCTCCCTAGCACCTTCTTCAACATACTGAGGCAAATACTTAATAACATGTCTAGTAACCTCAATCTCATTAATAACCTTAGGACCCAAACTATCAGGAGTAACATAAATATTACCAAGACCAACAACAAGAGTCTCCCCCTGTTTATCAACATGAGCATCAACAATCTTCTGAAGCTCATTAGCCAAAACCTCCGAAGATTTTTGAATATCCTCATCCTGAGCATACTTCAACTTTTTAATATCAATAGTAACATAACTACCAACAGGTTTCCCAATAATCTTCTCACCATTCTCATTTACAATTCTAACCCTCTCAATCGAAATATTCTCATCAACATCCACCCTTTCACTCTCCAAACCATCAATATCCTTATCAATCCCATTAACCCTTTTATACAAATCCCTTCTCTCACAAGCCAAATCAGTTCTAAAATTCAACATAAAACAAAACTCCTTTTCCATTTTTTAATATTATTTCCAATTACCCAAAAACTAAACATAAATACTAAAATAGATAAAAGGAATTTTATACTAAAAAATGTAACAAAAACGTAATAAACAAAAAGAAAATACTGAGAAGTAAATAAAAATACACTCAAATATTCACCAAATCAAAACAACCGTGGAACAAAATTCATACACTCCCAAAACCAAATATGCAATAATAAATTAGAATACATGGACGCAAAAAATTAAAGGAGGAGAAATAAAAATATGAAACAAAAACAACAAAACCCAGCAAACCCTTGCGGCTGTAACACACACACACACACCAGACTGTTTAACAAATAAAATTCATAAAAATAAAAAAATATAGAAATATAAAAAAAACGA
>CANRBI010000051.1 GCA_947628775.1 uncultured Clostridia bacterium | reverse complement strand
TTACCATGTATAAGCATATCAGCAGTAATATCAGGATACTTCAGCAGTGTAGGAAAATCATATAAAAACGCAATATCAAAAATTCTAGAACTACTAATAAAAATAATCTCAACAATAATACTCCTAAAATACACAATAAACCAAGGAATAAACGCAATATGTAGTAGCCTAATAATAGGAGATGTAATATCCGAATTTTTTGCCTGTGCACTAAACCTAATCCTATATAAATATGACATAAAAAAGAAAAAGCAAAAACGAAGTTATACAACAAACATAGGAAAAAGAATAATAAAAATATCACTACCAGTAGCAATAACATCATACATAAGATCAGCACTATCATCACTAAAACAATTTTTAATACCACTACAACTCCAAATATCAGGACTCAGCTACACACTAGCAGTATCAAAATATGGACTAATAACAGGAATGGTAATGCCAGTACTAATGTTTTGCAGTTTCTTCATAAACTCATATAGTAGTCTACTAATACCAGAATATGTAAGACTACAAACAGGCAAAAACTACAACAGAATAAAAACCATAAGCCACAAAATCTTTTATATAACATATACATTTTCAATACTAATATCTGGTATATTTCTAATATATCCAAATGAAATAAGTTTAGCAGTATACAAAAACATAGAAGCGGCACAATACATCAAAATACTATCACCACTAATAATATTCATGTACATAGACCACATAATAGACAGCATGTTAAAAGGAATAAACAGCCAATTCGGAGTAATGTGTATAAACATACTAGACCTAATAATAACAATAACAATAATCTACTTTCTAGTACCCAAATTAGGGCTAAACGGATATATCTTAAGCATATTCATAAGTGAAATATTTAACTATACAGCAAGTTTCACACTACTAAAACACAAAACCAAATTCAAATTTGACACAAAACAATTTTGCATAAAACCACTAATAACACTAGTATTAACATATATAATAACAAGGCCAATACAAATACCAATTCAAAATTCCATAATATACACAATACTAAACATATCAGTATTTACACTAACATATATAACAATAACATCATTTACAACAAAAAAACAAGCAATAATATAATACACTAATTGCAGTATCAAAATACATATGATATAATCCAGAAAAAAGGAAGGAAAAAACAATGAAATATCCAGAAAATTTAAAAAAAGGCGACACAATAGGAATATGTGCACCATCAAATGGAATAACCAAAGAAATAAAACAAAAAAAACTAGATGAAGCAATAAAACAACTAAAAGAAATGGGATACAAAGTAATAGAAACACAAAGTGTAAGAAAAGGGGAAAAAGGAAGAAGTGCAACAGCAAAACAAAGAGCAAAAGAATTAATGGAACTTCTAGAAAATGACGAAGTAAAACTAATAATATTTGCAACAGGAGGAGACTACCTAATGGAAGTATTAGATTACCTAGACCTAGAAAAACTAAAAAAAATAAAACCAAAATGGATGCAAGGATTTTCAGACATAACAGTACTAGAATTCCTATTCACAACAATACTAGAAATGCCATCAATATACTGTGACACAATAAAAAGTTATGCAATGAAACCACTATACAAAAACCTAACAGATGCACTAAAAATAGCCTCAGGAGAAACAATAAAACAACAATCATTTAAAAAACACGAAAAAATCCAACAAAACATAGAAACAGCATTTCCAGAAGAAAATGAAGAAAACCTAAACTCAAGTTATGAACTAACCGAAAAAGTAGAATGGAAAAACCTAACAGGCCAAAACAAAATAGAAATACAAGGAAGAATGATAGGAGGCTGCCTAGACTGTATTCAAAGATTCTTCGCAACCAAATATGACAACATAAATAACTACATACAAAAATACCAAAAAGACGGAATAATATGGTATTTAGAATGTTTTGAAATGTGGAGCTCAGAACTAACCAGAATACTATGGCAAATGAAAAACGCAGGATATTTCAACAACACAAAAGGAATAATATTCGGACGACCCCTATTTTACAGAAGTGATTATGACATAACATTTGAGCAAGCAGTAAAAGAAGCATTAGGAGACCTAAAAATACCAATAATATATGAAGCAGACATAGGACATGTAGCACCACAAATGGCAATAGTAAATGGAGGAATAATGAAAATAATCTCAGAAAACGGAAAAGGAGAAATAACCTATGATGCAAAACAACAAAACTAAAACACAACCAATAGGAATATTTGACTCAGGAATAGGAGGAGTAACAGTACTAAAAGAACTCATAAAACAACTACCAAACGAAAACTACATATATTACAGCGACTCAAAAAACAACCCATATGGAGAAAAAACAGATGAACAAATAATACAAATAACAGACAATATCACAAAATACCTAATAGACCAAAACTGCAAAGCAATAATAATAGCATGTAACACAGCAAGTGCAAAAGCCTCAAAAAATCTAAGAGAAAAATACACACAAATACCAATAATAGCAATAGAACCAGCCTGCAAAGTAGTACATGACCTAAAACAACAAGAGCCAACACTAATAATGGCAACAAAAGGAACAATAGAAAGTGAAAGATTTCACCTACTAACAAACAAATATGCAAACAATCAAACATACATCCTACAATGCACAGGACTAGCAGAACTAATAGAAAATGAAGACCAAAACGAAAAAATACAGAGCTACCTACAAAAAGAATTACAACCATATAAAGGCAAAATAAAAAACGTAATACTAGGCTGCACCCATTACCCACTAATAAAACAACAAATAACAAACATACTAGGAAAAGTCCAATACTTTGACGGATCCAAAGGACTATCTAAACACGCCAAAAGCCTAATAATCCCAAACACAAACCAAACCCAACAAAATCAAATACAATTTATAGACTCAACCAATAATAAAAATAAAGAAAAAAGATTTTTTCAATTACTATATTAAAACCTACAACAAAAGTGCCAATACAAAGGCACTTTTTATTGTCAAGGACAACAAAATTCTGCGGATATCCACTGCAATCTTTAATTGCCAAATGAGCTAAAATTTTTATTTTAAATCAAACCAAACTTTTTTTCGCAAAACTATTGACAAAAAACAAAAAAAGATATACAATTCAAAAAACATAAGTTCTACAAACAAATATACGAAAATAAAATAGAAATGGAGGTCTCCAATGATAACAACTCTACACATAAAAAATATAGGAATAATAAACGAATTAACACTAGACCTAAACAAAGGACTAAACGTATTAACAGGAGAAACAGGAACAGGAAAAACCCTAATAATTGACTCATTAATAATCCTATCAGGAGGTAGATTTTCCAAAGAAATGATACGAAAAGGAGAAACCAACTCATACATAGAAGCAAGTATCCATTTACCAAAAAAATCAGACTCAACCGAAACCAACATAATAATCTCACGAGAAATAAACAACAGTGGAAAAAATATCTGCAAAATAAATGGAAGGCTAGTAACAGTAAATGAACTAAAAACATTCATGTCACAAATAATCGAAATACACGGACAAAATCAAAACCAAAACCTACTAGACGCAAAATATCATATAAAATATCTAGACAACTATAAAAAAGGAAATCAACAAACAACAAATAAATACCAAGAAAAATACAATGACTACAAAGAAATACAAAAAAAACTAAAACAAAACTATGGAGATGACAAAGAAAGAGAAAGAAAGCTAGATCTATTAAAATACCAATATGATGAAATAGAAAACTCAAAACTAAAACCAAAAGAAGATGAAGAACTAGAAAACAAAAGGAAAATAATAATAAATGCAGAAAAAATATCACAAAACCTACAACAAATAGACACAGCACTAGGAGAAGGAGCAATAGACTCAATAAATACAGCAATACGAGCACTAGAAAAAATAGAAAACATAAGCCCAGAATATGAGCAAACATCAAACACACTAAAAAGCATATACTATGACCTACAAGAAATAGCAAGAGAAATATCAAACAAACAACAAGAAAACAACATAAGTGATAGAGAAATAGACGAAATAGAACAAAGACTAGACCTAATACATACCCTAAAAAGAAAATACGGAAACACAATAGAAGAAATACTAGAATACAAAACACAAATACAAAAAGAAATACAACAAATAGAAAACTTAGAAGAATACACAAAACAACTAAAAACAAAACAAGAACAAACAGAAAAAGAATTAGACAAATTAGCAGACCAAATACATGAAACAAGAATACAAAAAGCCATAGAATTAAGCAACAAAATAAATTCAGAACTAGAAGACCTAGAAATGAAAAATGCAAAAATAAACATAAAAGTAGAAAAACAAAATACATACTATGAAAATGGAAAAGACACAGTAACAATCTATATAAAAACAAATATAGGAGAAGATGAAAAAGAACTATCAAAAATAGCATCAGGAGGAGAAACATCAAGAATAATGTTAGGAATAAAAAAAGTACTAGCAGAAACAGATGAAACACCAATACTAATATTTGACGAAATCGACACAGGAATAAGTGGAAAAGCAGCAAACAAAGTAGCACAAAAACTAAACCACATATCAAAAACACATCAAGTACTATGTATATCACATCTACCAAACATAGCAGCAATGGCAGATTATCATTACTATATAAGTAAAAATATAACAAATCAAAGGACAAACACACAAATAAAACAACTAAATGAAAAAGAAAAAATAAAAGAAATAGCAAGAATATCATCAGGAGAAATAAACGAAATAAGCCTAAAATACGCAACAGAACTACGAAACAAAAAACAATATCAAAACGCAAGTTAAACAAAAAAAGGTAAAGATTGGTATAAAATAAAAAAACTAGCACAATATAATAAATAAATATAAAAGAAAGAGAAGTGACAAAAAATGAAAAGTTTTTTACCAATCGAAAATATTGAAGCAATGCAAGTTTTAGACTCAAGAGGAAATCCAACAGTCCAAGTAGAAGTAATACTATCAAATGGAACAACAGGAGTAGCAATGGTACCATCAGGAGCATCAACAGGGAGTTTTGAAGCAGTAGAACTACGAGATAATGATAAATCAAAATACATGGGCAAAGGAGTAGAAAAAGCAGTAGAAAACGTAAACAAAAAAATAGCAAAAAAATTAATAGGAATGAACTCATACAACCAAAGAAACATAGACAAAGAATTAATACTATTAGATGACACACTAAACAAATCAAACCTAGGAGCAAATGCAATACTAGGAGTATCACTAGCAGTAGCAAGAGCAGCAGCAAATTCACTAGAAATGGAACTATATCAATACATCGGAGGAATAAGTGGAAACATCATGCCAATACCAATGATGAACATATTAAATGGAGGAAAACACTCAGACAACAACATAAACATACAAGAATTCATGATAATGCCAATAGGAAGTATAACATTTGCAGAAAGACTAAAAAGAGGAGTAGAAGTATACCAAACACTAAAAAAAGTACTAAAAGAAAAAAACTACTCAGTATCAGTAGGAGACGAAGGAGGATTTGCACCAAACCTAAAAGATGAAGAACAAGCACTAGATCTAATAATAGAAGCAACAAAAAAAGCAGGCTACGAACCAGGAAAAGACATATGCTTAGCACTTGATATAGCAAGCACAGAAATGTATGACGAAGCACAAAAAAAAGGAAAAACAGGATACTATTTCTGGAAAACAGACAAATTAAAAACAACCCAAGAAATGATAGAATATATAGAAGACCTATGTACCAAATATCCAATAATATCAGTAGAAGACGGACTAGCCGAAGAAGACTGGAAAGGCTGGAAAGAACTAACAAAAAAACTAGGAGACAAAATACAACTAGTAGGAGACGACCTATTTGTAACAAACATAAAAAGACTAGAAAGAGGATTCAAAGAACAAGTAGCAAACTGCATACTAATAAAACCAAACCAAATAGGAACACTAACCGAAACACTAGACACCGTAAAAAGAGCCAAACACAAAGGATACAAAGTAATAATATCACACCGCTCAGGAGAAACAGAAGACACCACAATCTCAGACATAGCAGTAGCAATAAACGCAGGCCAAATAAAAGCCGGAGCACCCTGCAGAACCGACAGAGTATCCAAATACAACAGACTATTAAACATAGAAAAAATGGAATATGAATACTAGAAAAGAACAAATAGTGTATAAATAAGAAAAAATTTATACACTATTTTCTAATGCAAACTACTTTCTCTCACTTCCACCACACATTTTCTCATACTCCTTACACTTCATCTTATACTCAAGCTGCATACACAAACAACGATAATAATAATAAGACTGCTCATACTGAATAATAGGATTAAGCAAAGGATCCCTATAAACCTCACTAAAATCACCGAGCACCCTGATAAGAAGCCCCATAATCCATATAAGGAGGAAATCCATTAAAATCACGTTCCATAAAATCACCTCAAAAAAATAAAAAGTTTTACCATTATTAGATCTACTAATACAGTCTATATACAAATCACCTAATAAAACATATTCAAAAACAAAAACAAATATAACTAAGTCAAATCAAAATTCAAAAAAGGAAACAAATACAAAGCCAAAAAAGTATAAAAACCAGCTAATACTCCATGTAACAACTTACCATAAACATAAGGCTTAATAGATAAATCACTCTTAGAAATAATACTCCAAACCTGAAGTAAAACCGAAATACCACCAAACCCAAGCAAAAAAGCAGTAAAAATAATATTAACAGAAATATTCTTAACCCTAATAGCACAAATCTGATTAATACCGTTAGTAATCTCCAAAAGACCAGTAACAAAAGGAAAAATAAAAGAAACATCCAAATTACAAGCCTTAAAAACAGGAGACAAAATCAAACTCAAACTAGCAAGTAAGCCACTAGCATTCAAAATAGAAATAACACAAGAAAAAATAACAACAAAACCACCAATAATCAAAACAGTATGAATACTATTAGAAATACTTTCACTCATAACTTCTCCAAGACTAGAAAAAGTAACAACATTTTCATCATAAGAATTATTAGAACCATTATATCTATCACAACTCTCATAACTTGCCTTCCAAAATCTAAAAACAAAACCAACAGACAAACAAGCCAAAATATGAGTTACAAACAACAAAAGACCAATAGTAGAATTACCAAACATACTAATACCAACAGTACCAATAATAAAAAGAGGTCCAGAATTATTTGTAAAACTAAGCAACCTTTCACATTCCACCTTACTACACACATTATTCTTCCTAAAATCACACGCAATCTTAGCACCCATAGGATATCCACTAATTAACCCCATAATAAAACCAAAAGACCCCTTACCATCAACATTAAAAAAAGGTTTCATAAAACGATTAAAAAAACGACCCAAAAAATTAACAATATTAGTACGCATAAGTAATTCAGTAGCAACAAAAAAAGGAAATAGGGAAGGCACAACAGAAGTAGCCCACAAAGTAAGACCATTCCTTACAGCAGGTAAATTATTTTTAGAAAACACTAAAAGGCAAAAAGCAAAAACTAAAAAAACAACCGCAAAAAAATTCCTTTTAATTTTAACAACAAAAAAATGCGAATTTGAAAGCATATCAATCACCTAATAAAACATATGC
Organism: uncultured Clostridia bacterium; assembly: GCA_947628775.1. Classification (GTDB taxonomy): domain Bacteria; phylum Bacillota; class Clostridia; order TANB77; family CAG-508; genus CAG-269. The sequence continues at coordinate 458 of CANRBI010000051.1, read as the reverse complement.
AAAAACAAAATAAAATATTTATGAATAAACACAAAAAGAAATGTAAATAAATAATATAGAAACAATAAAAGTTTATAGGTATCTTTTAAAAAACCTAAATATATTAAACAAGGAAAAAAGACAAATGGGAAAAAATGAAAACAACAAACAAAAACCAGACCACACAAAAGACAGAAAAATACATGAAAAGCAATTTGACAGTGAAATATCAGAAGATGTAACAGCATATGGAGAATTTTTATGCAGTTACTTCACATGGATAACACCATCAAGGCAAAAACAAAGAGCAGAACAGCTAAACGAAATGACAAAAAACAAAGATAAGAAACAATAAATATTATAGAAAAAAGATTTAATAAAAATAATAAAATTTAAGAAAAATCCAACAAAACCGAAAAATAATATATAATAAACAAAAACTACAGAAAGAAAGAAAACAACAAAAAAAGAGAAAACAA
>CANRBI010000050.1 GCA_947628775.1 uncultured Clostridia bacterium | reverse complement strand
TAAAAAATGGCAGTAGTTGCAATGAAACAATTACTAGAAGCAGGTGTTCACTTTGGACATCAAACAAGAAGATGGGACCCAAAAATGGCAGAATACATATTCCAAGCCAGAAATGGAATACACATCATCGACTTACAAAAGACATCAAAAAAGATTGACGAAGCATACGAATTCTTAAAAGAACAAGCAGAAGAAGGAAAAACAGTCCTATTTGTAGGAACAAAAAAACAAGCACAAGAATGCATGAAAGAAGCAGCACTTAAATGTGGAATGTACTATGTTGATCAAAGATGGTTAGGAGGAATGCTAACAAACTTTGAAACAATAAGAGCAAGAGTACAAAGACTAAAAGACCTAGAAACAATGCAAGAAGATGGAACATTTGAAGTATTACCAAAAAAAGAAGTAATACTACTAAAAAAAGAAATGGAAAAACTATCAAAAAACCTAGGTGGAATAAAAGACATGGAAGAACTACCAGGAGTAATATTCCTAGTAGACCCTAAAAAAGAAAGAATAGCAGTACTAGAAGCAAAAAAACTAAACATACCAATAATTGGACTAGTAGACACAAACTGCAACCCAGAAGAAGTAGATTATCCAATACCAGGAAATGACGATGCAATAAGAGCAGTAAAACTAATAGCAGATGTAATGTCAAACGCAGTTATAGAAGGAAGACAAGGAGAAAGTTTTGAAGCTGAAGCAGCACAAGAACAATCAATAGAAGAAGAATCAACAGACATGGAACAAATAGTGGAAAATTCAGCAGAAGAAGATGTAAAAGAATAATAAAAACAAAGGCGAGCAAGCTCTATAAAAACAAGTAGCACTCGCCTTAGAATATAACAAAAAGTGAAGGAGGAATTTTAAATGATTACAGCAAGCCTAGTAAAAGAGTTAAGAGAAAAAACAGGAGCAGGAATGATGGACTGCAAAAAAGTTTTAACAGAAGCAAATGGAGACATGGAAAAAGCCATTGAATTATTAAGAGAAAAAGGAATAGCAAAAGCAGATAAAAAATCAGGAAGAATAGCAGCAGAAGGATTAGTAGAAGCATATATTTCAGAAAACGGAAAAACAGGAGCAGTAGTAGAAGTAAATTCAGAAACAGACTTTGTTGCAAAAAATGAAGAATTCAAAGAATTCGTACAAAATGTAGCAAAACAAGTAGTAGAAACAAACCCAAAAGATGTAGAAGAATTACTTGCACAACAAGCCAACTTCGAAACAGGAAAAACAATCCAAGAAGTACTAGTTGACAAAATAGCAACAATAGGAGAAAACATGAACATAAGAAGATTCAAAAGATTTGAATCAGAAGGACTAGTACAAAAATACATTCACGGAGATGGAAAAATAGCAGTTTTAGTAAACATGGCAAAAGGAGACGAAGAAGTATCAAAAGATATCTGTATGCAAATAGCAGCAGCTAGACCAGAATATGTAAAAAGAGAAGAAGTTCCTCAAGAAAGAGTAGACAAAGAAATGGAAATCCTAAAAATTCAAACAATGAATGAAGGAAAACCAGAAGCAATAGCAGAAAAAATAGTAATGGGAAGAATAGGAAAATTCTATGAAGAAATATGCTTAATAGACCAAGCATATATCAAAGACCCAAGTATAAAAGTATCAGAACTACTAAAACAAAAAGATGCAGAAGTAATAGAATTTGCAAGATTTGAAAAAGGAGAAGGACTAGAGAAAAAAGAAGAAAACTTCGCAGAAGAAGTTATGAAACAAATAAAATAACATTAATCTTTAAAAGCAAAACAAAAAACCAGTGAAAAGTTCAAAAAACTAATCACTGGTTTTTTCAAGAAATTACCAAAAAACACTGTACATTTTTAAAATTTATGATAAAATGTGTATATAAAAATAAAAGGAGAGATAAAATTATGGATTATACAACAATCAAAGAAAAAATGGAAAAAACAATAAACGTTTTTTCAGAAAAACTATCAGAAGTAAGAGCAGGAAGAGCAAACCCTACAATACTAAACAAAGTAAAAATAGACTATTATGGAACACCAACACCAATTAACCAAGTAGCAGGAATATCAGTACCAGAAGCAAGACTAATAGTAATACAACCATGGGATGCAAGCATACTAAAAGAAATCGAAAAAGCAATACTAGCATCAGATATAGGAATAAACCCAAACAATGATGGAAAAGTAATAAGACTAGCATTTCCAGAACTAAATGAAGAAAGAAGAAAAGAACTAGTAAAAGAAATCAAAAAAATGGCAGAAGACGCAAAAGTAGCAATACGTTCTAGCAGAAGAGATGGCATAGAAATGGCAAAAAATGAACAAAAAGAAGGAAACATGACAGAAGACGAACTAAAACAAGCAGAACAAGAAATACAAAAAATAACAGACAAAAATATAGAAGAAATAGATAAACTATTATCAAATAAAGAAAATGAAATCATGTCTATATAAGGAGAATCCAATGGATTTTAAACAAGAACTAAAAACATATCAAAACATAATAAACCAAGAACTACAAAAATACACAATAAAAGAAAACAGTCTAGAAAAAACACTATATGACTCAATGGAATACAGTCTAATGGCAGGAGGAAAACGCCTAAGACCAATACTAGTATTAGCAACATACATATTACTAACAACAAACAAAAAAAGCATACAAAACATAGAAAAAAATGAATATACCAAATGTTTACCATATGCCACAGCAATCGAAATGATACATAATTTTTCACTAATACATGATGACTTACCAGGAATAGACAATGATGATATAAGACATGGAAAGCCAACAAACCACAAAAAATTCAATGAAGCAACAGCAATACTAGCAGGAGATGCTCTATTAAACAAAAGTTACACAATAATAAGTGAAGATTTACAAAAAACAAAAGATCCAGAAGAAATAAAAATCAAAACACAAATACTAAATGAACTATCAAATGCAGTAAGTAGAATGATAGCAGGAGAATATATAGACACCGAATATGAAGGCAAAAAAATCAACATACAAGACCTAGAATACATCCACAAAAACAAAACAGGAGCCCTACTTACAATATCAGTAAGAATGGGAGCCTTACTTGCAAAAGTAGACCAACAAACACTAGAAAACCTAACCAAATACTCACAAAAAATAGGATTAGCATTTCAAGTAAAAGACGATATCTTATCAGAAGAAGGAAACGAAAAAGAACTAGGAAAACCAGTAGGAAATGACAAAGAAAAACAAAAATGCACATATGTATCACAATATGGACTAAACGGAGCAAAAGACATACTAAATACACTAACAGAAGATGCAATAAACTGCTTATCAAACTACGGAGAAAATGCAGAATTTTTAATAGAACTAGCAAAATACATAAAAGAAAGAAACAAATAAAAAAGCTTAAAGAGAAAGGAAAAGCAAATGGAATATAAAAAAGAAGACTTACCCAAACATATTGCCATAATAATGGATGGCAACAGAAGATGGGCAAAAAGCAGAGGAAAACCAGCAAGTTTCGGACACAAAGAAGGCGCAAAAACACTAGAAAAAATAGTAAGATATGCAAACAAAATAGGAGTAGAACACATAACAGTATATGCCTTCTCAACCGAAAACTGGAAAAGAACCTCAGAAGAAGTATCAGCACTAATGACACTATTCCAAAGTTATTTAGACGACTACAGCAAAAGAGCTGACTCAGAAAACATCAAAGTAAAAATAATAGGCAATAGAGAAGGACTATCAGAAAAAATGAAAAACAGCATAGAAAAATGCATGGAAAGAACAAAAAACAACACAGGAATAATATTCAATATAGCACTAAACTATGGAGGACGAGAAGAACTACTACAAGCAATAAAGAAAATAGCAATAGAAGTACAAAAAGGAACAAAAAAACCAGAAGAAATAACAGAACAAGATATAGAAAAAAACCTATACACAGTAGGCCAACCAAAACCAGACTTATTAATTAGAACAAGTGGAGAAATAAGACTAAGCAATTTTCTAACCTGGCAATTATCATACACAGAATTTCTATTTATAGACAAAAACTGGCCAGACTTCACAGAACAAGACCTAGATGAAGCAATACAAGAATACCAAAAAAGAACAAGAAAATTTGGAGCAAATTAAATAAAAAAATAGAAAGAGAGAAAAATATGGATGTAAAAAGAATAACATCAGGTCTACTAGGACTACCATTAGTTGTCATTATTTTCCTAATAGGGAATAAATATATAGTAGACGTACTATTAACAATTGTAGCCATATTAGCAATAGATGAATACTTCAGAGCAGTATCAAAAATATGCAATCCAATAAAATGGGTAGGCTACCTAAGTTGTTTAAGCATATCACTCATACACATAATACCACAGCAAAATCTAAACATAATAGTAACACTATCAGTACCAACAATGCTATTAATACTATTCTCAAACATAATAGCAACAGACATGAAAATCACATTCAAAGATGTAGCATACACATTTCTAGGAATATTCTACATAGTATTTTTCATAATGTTCATAGCATTCATAAATGGAATGAAAAATGGAAAAATACTAGTATGGTATGCAATACTAGCAGCATGGGGAACCGATATATGTGCATATTTCATAGGAATGTACTTTGGAAAACACAAATTCAGCAAAATAAGTCCTAAAAAAACAATAGAAGGATGTATAGCAGGAACAATAGGATCAGTAATACTTATGCTAATATACACATACTTTGCAAACACATATTGGGGAGTAAGCTACAATTATCAATACATAGCAATGATAGGAGTAATACTAAGTTTAATAGGGCAAATAGGAGACTTTTCAGCATCAAGTATAAAAAGATATGTAGACATAAAAGACTACAGTAACCTAATTCCAGGACATGGAGGAATGTTAGACAGAATAGACAGCCTACTATTCCTAGCACCATTTGCATATGCACTATTTACACTAATGTAAAAAAAGCAAAAGTCAACAAGGAGGTACAACTTGATTTCATTTATAATATCAGCGCTTAAAATAATAATACTATTAGGATTCCTAGTATCAATACATGAAGCAGGACATCTAGTAGTAGCAAAATTATGCAAAGTAAAAGTAAATGAATTTGCAATAGGATTTGGACCAACAATATTCAGTAAACAAGGAAAAGAAACAAAATACGCACTAAGGTTAATACCACTAGGTGGATTCTGCAGTATGGAAGGAGAAGAAGAAAGATCAGAACAAAAAGGATCATTCTCCCAAGCCAGTATACCAAAACGAATAGCAATAGTCCTTGCAGGAGCAACAGTAAATATAATATTTGGACTAACAATATACTTTATACTAATAGCATGTACAGGAGCAGGAGTAACCCAACAACCAGCAGAAGACACATTTATAAATAGAATAATACACGCAGGTATAGAAACAAAAGAACTTTCAATATCAATACTAGATAGCCTAAAAAGTCTATTTACCGGAAAAGTAGGAGTAGACCAAATGATGGGACCAGTAGGAATATCCCAAATAGTATCAAAAACCAGTGGAATACAAGAATTTATCTACATGCTAGCACTAATCTCAATATCACTAGGAATAACCAACCTACTACCAATACCAGCACTAGACGGAGGAAAAATTCTAATACTACTAATAGAAGCAATAAGAAGAAAACCCCTACCAGAAGAAACCGAACTCAAAATCCAACTCCTAGGCTTCACACTACTAATAACACTATCACTATATGTAACATATCAAGACATATTAAGATTATAAAAAAGGGATTCAAAAAAAACTGAATCCCTAAAAAAAGCACAAAATACAAATAAAAAAGCAAAAATCTTGCAATTTTTAAGTAAATTTCGTATAATATAACTATGAAAAAATTAATAGTAACCGAAAAAAACGATGGAAAAAAATTAAATACATATTTACTAAACAACATAGAAGGTCTAACATATTCTCTATTTTCCAACACACTACGAAAAAAAGACATAAAAATAAACGGAAAAAGAATAAATAAAGACATACAAATTCACACAGGAGATGAAATACAAATATATATATCAGACGACCTTCTAAACCAAAAAGCCCAAAACACAGAAATAACCCAAAACATAGAAACAATATATGAAGACGAACAAATACTAATACTAAACAAACCACAAGGAATAGAAGTAACAGGGCAAAAATCTCTAACAACATATATACACAATAAATATCAAAAAGCAAAATTCAAACCAATGCCATGTCATAGACTAGACAGAAACACCTATGGACTTATAATATACGCCAAAACACAAGAAGCACTAGAAATAATGCTACAAAAATTCAAAAATCACGAAATAGAAAAACACTATCATGCATGGGTATACAACATACCACAAGAAGAACAAAAAGAAATAACAGCATATCTATTCAAAGACACAAAAAAAGCCAGAGTATACATATCAGACAAACCAGAAAAAGGATACCAAAAAATAATAACAAGCTACAAAGTAATAAAAAAGAACAAACAAAACAACACCTGCATACTAGACGTCCAAATACAAACAGGCAAAACACATCAAATAAGAGCACACCTAGCCTATATAGGACTACCAATAATAGGAGATGGCAAATACGGCAAAAACGAAATAAACAAAAAATTCAAGAAAAAAACACAATGTTTATGTGCATATAAATTAAAATTCAATTTCACAACACCAAGCAAAGAACTAAGCTATCTAAACAAAAAAACCATAACAATAAAAAACAAAGACAATGCTACAATATAAAAATAGCATTGCCTTTGTTTCTTATAAATCAGCAGAATACAAAACACCCGCACCCAAAATCCCAATAGTATTACCAGTAGTATAATCAATGCTTAAACGATAAGCTAAAGAAGAACTCGTTTTTAAACCAGATTTAGAAAACAAAATAACCTTACCATAATCAAAAATATCAACAACATTTACATTATTAACTTTTAAAGGTAATGCTAATTCATTTGTAAGAACATTATCATCTTTTCTATTAACTGTAATTACAGCATTAGAATCATTTTTCATACTAACAACATAATCAACATCTGGATCCATATCAGCACCACAATCTATACGACCAACAGATACTATATCATCATTTTCTAATTTATATAATTGAACAAGACAATACTCTCCACCAGACTCAGAAATCATAGCAACATTCCCAATATCAGGAATAAACATAGTACCAGTTTTATCAATCATAGCATCCATTTCAAAATCTTTAGAAACAGTTTTACCATCAAAAGTAGCATTTATCGTAGCATTTACTTCATCTTTTTTAACAATTTCATAAGATACATCATCTTCTTCACTTACATTATTATCAGTACTATTATCCAAAGCACTTTGATTACTAACATTATTATTAGCAAGACTCAAAGCAACATTATTTTCCTCCAAACCATTTATAGTACTCTGCTGAGACAATATTTTATTATTTAAATCATTAATTTTTTTATTATTATTTGAATTATTAATAAAAATATAAAAAGCCAACAGAATAATAACAATTATAGAAATTATCAAAAAAACTGTTGACATACTTATTTTTAAAGGCTTTTTTTCACTCATATAAAATCCCTCCATTCATTAATATAATATTAGCAAAAATACCAAAAATAGTCAACAATATAAAATCTATTAATTTTTTTATCCATAAATATTGACATTTCATCACAAACTGTATATACTGTATATACACAATACAATTTTAATAAAGGAGAAATTTCTAAAATGAATATAATAATAAGCAACTCAAGTAATATTCCAATATATGAACAAATAAAAGAACAAATAAAAAGTAAAATAATATCTAATGAACTAAAAGCAGGAGAAATGCTACCCTCAATTAGAAGTTTAGCAAAAGATTTAAGAATAAGTGTAATAACAACTAAAAATGCCTATGAACAATTAGAACAAGAAGGATATGTTGAAACAATAGTAGCAAAAGGAACATATGTAGCAAATAAAAATATTGAAATTATAAGAGAAGAACAACTACAAAAAATCGAAAATCTAATAGACACAGCAATTTCTATTGCTAAAATTAGCAAAATTTCTAAAAAAGAAATACAAAGTATGATAGATATTTTATATGAGGAGG
>CANRBI010000049.1 GCA_947628775.1 uncultured Clostridia bacterium | reverse complement strand
AAGAAATTTGGAAAAATCCAAGTATTGAGTCTTATTATTTATTAAATAGATGGAAATCACAAGGAAAGAAAGAATTTTTAGATTTAGGTTGCGGATTAGGTAGGCACTCAATTTTATTTGGTAAAAATGATTTTAGTGTTAATTGCTTTGATATAAGTGAAGAGGCAATTAAAAGGACTAAAGAATGGGCTGAAAACGAAAATCTAAAATTTGATTATAAAGTAGGAGATATGATTAACCTACCTTATATGAATGAATATTTTGATTGTATTTATTGTAGAAATGTAATTTCTCATACAGATACAGAGGGAATGAAAAATGTTATTAAAGAACTTTATAGAGTAATGAAAAATAATAGCGAATGTTACTTGACATTAGGTTCAAAAGATACATGGGGATTTAAACAAGAGAATTGGCCTTTAATTGATGAAAATACAAGATTAAGAATGGAAGAAGGACCAGAATATAAAACACCACATTTTTATGTAGATTATAATTTAGCAAAAGAATTATTTAAAGATTTTGAAATTGTTAATATATATCAAATTGTAGATTATTATGAAAAAGATGAAAAATTATATGATTCATATCATTATCATATTTTAATAAAAAAATATAATTAACAGAATTAAGGAGGATAACATAAATTGAATGCAAAAGGACAACTAAAACTGATATTTCCAACAAAACAATATAAAAAACAAGTAGAAGAATACTTACAAGAATTTATAAATAATGGAGAAAATGAAATTGCAGGAGATGGTGGACTAGATGAACTTAAAGACTTCGACAAATGGCTAGAAAAGATCCAAAATGATATATCAATAAAAACAATACAAAAAAGTAAAATACCCTCAACTGTATATCTAACAATAAGAAAATCAGATAACAAAATAGTAGGAAATCTACAAATAAGACATTTTTTAAATGAAAATTTATTAAATTACGGAGGACATATAGGAGATAGTGTAAGACCATCTGAAAGAAGGAAAGGATATGCAACAGAACAAATAAGATTAGCACTAGAAAAATGTAAAGAACTAGGAATAGGACATGTCTTAATGACTTGCAATAAAACTAATATTGGATCTGCAAAATCTATTCAAAATAATGGTGCTATTCTTGAAAATGAAATATATGTCGAAAATGAACTTGCACAGAGATACAGAATTAGCCTAAAGAAAAAATTTGTTACTAATCCAAATGATATGGAAATTGTCAAAAAAGGAAATTTAAAAATAAAAACATTTAACAACTCAGAATTTACAGGAGATATAGCATTAATTGAATTTAATAAAATGAATAAAACTTACATACTTGAAAATAAAAACTTATGTATAGCAAATGATAACTATAAATGGCTTGAATTTTATGATTACAATTCTAAAATAAAATTAACATCAATTTATGACGAACAAAATAAAATTATTGAATGGTATTTTGATATTGCCCGAGAGATAAGCAAAGAAAAAGGAATACCCTATGAAGATGACTTATATCTTGATATAGTAATGACACCTACTGGAGAAATAATATTATTGGATGAAAACGAACTAAAAGAAGCACTTAATAAAATGGAAATAACAACTACAGAATACGAAAATGCCTATAAAGAAGCAAAAAAACTAATAAATATGCTAAAAGGAAAAAAAGATAAACTACAAGAATTCACAAATAAATATTTAAAAATAATGATAGAAAATAATTAAAATAACTGCAAGTCATATATACTTGCAGTTATCTCTTGTATAAACATAAATTTTATGATATAGTAATAATCAAAAAGGAGATTTAAAATTAAATTTATGGAAGATAAAATCAAAGTTTTTAAAAATTTAGTAGAAAATAGTAATAATATAGTTTTCTTCGGAGGAGCAGGAGTATCAACCGAAAGTGGCATACCAGATTTTAGAAGTAAAGATGGACTATATAATCAAAAATACAAATATCCACCAGAACAAATATTAAGCCACACATTTTTTATTAACAACACAGAAGAATTCTATAAATTTTACAAAGAAAAACTAAATTCTTTAAAATACGAACCAAATATAACACACATAAAATTAGCAGAATTAGAACAAAAAGGAAAATTAAAAGCAGTAATAACACAAAATATAGATGGACTACACCAAAAAGCAGGTTCAAAAAATGTACTAGAACTACATGGAAGTGTTTTAAGAAATTACTGCATGAACTGCAATAAATTTTATGACGCACAATTTATATTTAACAGTCAAAATATTCCAAAATGTGAATGTGGAGGAACAATAAAACCAGACGTCGTATTATATGAAGAAGGATTAGATGACAACACAGTTGCAAAATCAATAACAGCAATAAAAAATGCAGACTTATTAATTATAGCAGGAACTTCGCTCACAGTATATCCAGCAAGTAGTCTAATAAGATTTTACAAAAGAAATAATCTAATTTTAATAAACAAAGACTCAACACCATATGATACACTTGCAAATCTTGTTATAAATGAAAGTTTAGGCAAAGTATTTAAACAAATATAAAAAAGAAAAGGAAGATAAATTATGAAAATAGGAATAGATTTAGATGGAGTAGTAATAGATAGTGAAGCAACTTTTAGAGTATATGAAGAAATATTTGATATTGAAGATTTAAAAACAAACAACCTAATAAATAGAGAAGAACCAAAATTTCAAGGCAGATACAACTGGACACAAGAGCAACAGCAAGAATTTATAAACAAATATTTTTTAACTGTATCAAAAGAAAGTAACCTAATGTCAGGTTTTTTAGGAGTATATAAAAGGCTAAAAGAACAAGGCCATGAATTTGTTGTTATCACAGCAAGAGGAGGATTTATAGATGAAATGAAAGATGATGCACAAAGATTGCTAGATGAAAACAACATCAAATTTGATAAATACTATTGGAAATGTTCAGAAAAACTAGAAGCATGTCAAAATGAAAAAGTAGATATTATGATAGATGATGACTGGAAAATTATAAAAAAATTATCAGAAAACAAAATAAAAACACTATATTTCAGAGACACAAACCTCCTAAAAATGCAAGAAAATGAATACTTAACAGAAGTAAATAACTGGGGAGATGTTTACAGATATATAACAAATATGAAAAATAAATAAAAATACTACTATTATGGTAAACATTCATTGAATTTTTACAAATTTTGTGATATATTAATTAGGAAAAAAATACCATTACAAAATGGAGGTAAAAATCATGGGATTTATATATGAACGCAAAATCAACTACTATGAAACAGACAAAATGGGAGTAGTACATCATTCCAATTATATAAGATATATGGAAGAAGCAAGATGTGCATGGCTCGAAAAAATACAAATGCCATTTGCTTTATTAGAAGAAAACAATATCACAATACCAGTATTAGGAGTAAGTTGTGATTACAAATATCATGCAACATATGGAGACACAATATTAGTACACACATTTGCCAAAGAATATTCCGGAGTAAGACTAACAATGGGATATGAAATAAAAGACAAAGAAACAGGAAAGCTATTTCTCACAGCAGAAACAAAACACTGTTTTACAAATAAAAACATAAGACCAATAAACCTAAAAAAATATTCACCAGAGTTTAGTGAAAAATTTCAAAGTTTATTAGAAAATCCACAAGGGAAATAAAGAAGGGAGAATTAACATGAACTATTCAAAAAAAATAGATGCCAAATGGCAAGAAAAGTGGAAAAAAGAAAATTTATACAAATATAATCCAAACGGAGAAGGAAAAAAATTCTATACAATGGAAATGTTTTCATATCCATCAGGAGCCAAATTACATCTAGGGCACTGGTTTAATTATGCGCCATCTGATTCATATGCTAGATTCAAAAAAATGCAGGGATATAATGTATTTCATCCAATGGGATTTGATGCATTTGGATTACCTGCAGAAAATTATGCAATAAAAACAGGAATACATCCAGAAGATTCAACTTTAAAAAATATAGAAACAATGAAAATGCAATTAGATGAAATGGGAGGAAGCTACGACTGGGACTATTCTGTACAAACATGTATGCCAGATTACTATAAATGGACACAATGGATTTTTGTTAAATTATATGAAGCAGGATTAGCATATAAAAAAGAAGCACCTGTTAACTGGTGTAATAGCTGTAAAACAGTATTAGCAAATGAGCAAGTAATAAATGGACAATGTGAAAGATGTGGAACAGCAGTAGAAAGAAAAAAACTTGCACAATGGTTCTTTAAAATAACAAAATATGCACAAGAACTATTAGATGGACTAGACACACTTGATTGGCCAGAATCAACAAAAAAAGTACAAATAAATTGGATAGGAAGATCAGAAGGTTCAGAAGTTACATTCAAAGGAGAAACAGGAGATTATGAATTTAATGTATTTACAACAAGAGTTGATACAATAAATGGAGTAACATATGTTGTAGTAGCACCTGAAAGTGAGCTAGTTCAAAAAATAACAACACCAGAACAAAAAGAAGAAGTTGATAAATATATAAAAGAAACAGCCAAATTAAATGAAATAGACAGACTATCAACAGAAAGGCCAAAAACAGGAGTATTTACAGGAGCATATGTAATAAACCCAGTAAATGGAAACAAAGTACCAGTATGGATTGCAGACTATGTACTAGAAGATTATGGAACAGGAGCAGTTATGGCAGTTCCAGCACATGATACAAGGGACTATGCATTTGCACAAAAATATAACTTACCAATCAAAAAAGTAATTGATTCAGCAGATGGACAAGAAATCACATTACCATTCACAGAAAAAGGGATATTAGTAGAAAGTGGAAAATACAATGGACTTACATCTGAAGAAGCAAAAAATAAAATAACAGAAGACTTAGCAGCAAAAGGAGAAGGAAAGAAAAGCATAAATTATAGACTAAAAGATTGGCTAGTATCAAGACAAAGATATTGGGGAGCACCAATTCCAATAATTTATTGTGACAAATGTGGAACAGTAGTTGTACCAGAAAAGGATTTACCAGTACTATTACCATATGATGTAGAATTTAAGCCAGATGGAGAATCACCACTTAAAAAATCACAAGAATTTATGAACTGTACATGTCCAAAATGTGGAGGACCTGCAACAAGAGAAGCAGACACACTAGACACATTTGTATGTTCATCATGGTATGAACTAAGATATCCAGATGCAAAAAACTCAGAAAAAGCATTTGAAAGAGAAACAATAAATAAACTAGCCCCAATAGATACATATATTGGAGGAAAAGAACATGCAGCAATGCACCTAATATATGTAAGATTTATGACAAAAGTACTAAGAGATTTAGGCTATCTAGATTTTGACGAACCATTCAAAAAACTTATACATCAAGGAATGATATTAGGTCCAGATGGAAACAAAATGAGTAAAAGTAAAGGAAACACAGTTTCACCAGAAGAATATATTGAAAAATATGGCTCAGATATATTCAGAATGTATATAATGTTTGGATTTGACTATAGACAAGGTGGACCATGGGATGAAAAAGGAATTGACTCAATGGTTAGATACTTCTCAAGAATTGAAAGACTAATTGAACAAGTATTAACATTAAAAAATGCCAAAACAGATATGAATATAGGACCTAAAGAAAAAGAATTATTAAGAGTCAAAAACCAAACAATAAAATCAATGGGAGAAGATATAAACAACTTCCAATTTAACACAGCAATAGCAAGAAGTATGGAACTTTTAAATAAAATAAATGAATATATAAGAGAAAGTAAGCAATTAAATGAAAAAATAGTACTAGAAACAGTTGAAACTTACATGAAATTGCTAGCACCATTAGCACCACATTTTGCAGAAGAACAATGGGAAAAATTATCAAAAACTGAATCTATACATAAACAAAAATGGCCAGAAATTAATAAACAAGAAATGGATGGAGGAACAAAAGACATACCTGTACAAGTAAATGGAAAACTAAAACTATGTGTTACAGTTGATGCAGATATGTCACCAGAAGATATATTAAAAAAGATAAAAGAAACACCAAAAGTTATTGAAATACTTGAAAATAACAAAATCAAAAAAGAGATATATGTACCTGGAAAAATATATAATTTAGTAGTAGAAAAATAAAATTTCTAAAAAAGCATCTAACAAAATGAGAAAGGAATAATATAAAATGAATGAAAAACCACAAGATTTTATCCACTTTTTTGGAACAACAGGTAGTAAATTTACATATTTCAAAAAAATAAGAGATGTTGGTGGAATATATATCAATGTAGATGGAATACATCTAATAGTAGACCCAGGGATAAATACATTTTATAAATACATAAACACATATAAAGATGACGAAGTAGATGGAATACTTTTATCACATATACATATGGATCATTCAAATGACTTAAATGTATTTGTAGAATTAATGACAAATGGAGGCCAAACAAAAAGAGGTACATTAATACTACCAAAACAAGCAATAGAAGAAAAAATATTACACCCATATGCAGAAAAATTTCCAGACCAAGTTTATGTTATAGAACCTAATACAACATACAAAATAAAAGATTTAGAAATTACAACATCTATAAGACTTAAACATGGTGTAGAAAACTATGGATTTAAAGTAAAAACAAAAAAACATAATATAGGTATAGTAACAGATACAGAATTTTTTGAAGAACTAATAGATTCATACAAAAATTGTAATATTTTAATAATGAATGTACCATATTATATAAAAGAAAATGACAGACCATATGCTAAACACCTTGACATACCTGCAACAGAAAAATTCATACAACAAATAAAACCTGAAGAAATAGTATTAACACATTTTAATGGCAATATGTTAAATAATAATCCAGAACTAATCGCTGAAAATTTAAGTAAAAAATATAATATAAAAGTAATTGCAGCAAAAGATGATATGATATTAGAACTATAAAAATGAAAGGGGTTTAAAATGACTCAATATATAGGTATAGATTTAGGTGGAACAAATATAAGAGTAGGAGCAATTGATGAAAACGAAAAAATAATATTTTCATATAAAGAATTAACATATGAAAAAGTAGAAACAGTAGAAGATTTATATAAAAAAATAAAAAGATTAATACAAATGGTACCAAATTATCAAGAAGCAAAAGCAATAGCAATAGGTTCACCAGGTTCTGTAGACAAAAATACAATGACAATAAGAACAACAAAAAATCTAGGACTTTTAAAATATTATCCACTAGTACAAAATTTAAGAGATGAATTTAATAAACCAGTATATATAGAAAATGATGCAAGAGTTGCAGCATTTGCAGAAGCGGCAAAAGGAGCAGGAAAAGGCAAAAACATAGTATGTTATATAACAATAAGTACAGGACTAGGTGGAGGAGTAGTAATTAATAACAACATATATACAGGAGCAAATAATCTAGGAGCATATTTTTCAAGAATGGTACTAGATGGAGAAAAAGAAGCAGATTTTCTAATTAGTGGTACAGCAATAACTATGCAAGCTAAAGAAGAAATAGATGAAAATATAAATAATACATATGAAGTATTTGAACTAGCTAAAAATGGCAACACAAAAGCTATAAATATAATAGAACAATTCAAAAAAAATTTAACAGTATTATTATTAAATATATCTTCAATAATAAACCCTGATATAATAGTTTTAGGAGGAGGAGTTGTTGAATCAAAGCAATATTATTTAGAAGAAGTAATAAAAAACTTTAGACAAAAAGCTCATCCACTAGCAAAAGAAATACCAATAGAAACAGCAGAATTTGACGAACCAGGAATAATAGGAGCAGCATTACTTGCAAAAAATAATTATGAAAAACAATAAAATAATCATAAAACCCGAAAGTTATAAAAAACAATCGGGTTTTTAATTTATAAATATTTTTTCAAAGTTTCAACACTATCTTCTTGCATAACAACAAAATCATTAAGTATACTTTTAACATCACTATCAGCATCTTTATTTTGATTAAGTAAACGTCTACCCTCAATTATACCCATATTAGTACCTTGCATTAATAATTCAGATAACTTAGAAGTTGTATCATCTTTCATAGTTTTCATTTGAATACCATACCATGTCATCATCTTATTCATAGCATTTGTTTCATGAGGTTCTTTAGTAGTATAATCAGAATACAAATTATTTACTCTCTCAGAAATCTTTTTATATTTTTGATATTCAGTATCTAAAACTTTTTGAAAATTATTATCAGAAACCTTTTCAGAAACATAAGAAATAGCATCCATACCCATAGTAGCACCTTTATTTACCTCATCTAAAATATTCAAATTTTGATTTTCCATAATAAAATCATTCCTTGCATAATATATTTAGGTTTTTAAAAGGTCACCCATAAACCTTATTATTATTTTAAACGAATAGCTAATTTTTGAATTTTATAATATTATTAACAAAAAATAAAAAAATATGTAAAAATTTTTAAAAAATACTTGACAATGTTAAAAATTTCTAGTATACTAGGTTTTGTCGGAAGACGTGGTCGCTTAGCTCAGCTGGGAGAGCATCTGCCTTACAAGCAGGGGGTCATAGGTTCGAGCCCTATAGCGACCACCA
>CANRBI010000048.1 GCA_947628775.1 uncultured Clostridia bacterium | reverse complement strand
AACCTGTTGTAGTTCCATCAAATGTGGCTTTAGTTGTTTTTGTTGAATCAGCTTTTGGAGCTATTGTTATTTCAGTTTCTGTAACTGTAACTGTTGCAGATGGGAATGAACCATCTCCAGCAGCTGTAGTTAATGCATCTTTAATAGCTGCTCCTATAGTATTTTCTGAAGCTTCACCATTTACATATTTTTCATTGTAAAATTCTGTTGCTGCTTCATATACTTTCATGGAAATCAAGTCTTTTGTTTCTCCTATTTGTTGCATATATTTTGCTTGTGCTGCTCTTTTTAATATACCATTATCTCCTGATAATGTTCCTATTGTAATTCCTGCTAAGATTAAAAGGACTATAATTGTTATAACTAAAGCTGATAAAGTAATACCTTTTTGATTACTTTTCATTATCGTTTCCTCCTTGATTTTTATTAATCAGCTGTTGGATTTACCCAAGATGTAATTGCTCCTGTTGTAGCATTAAATGTTCCTGTTGCAACTTTTGAACTATCAGCTTGTGGTGTTATTGTTATACTTGTTCCACTTATTGCAACATTTGCTTCTGGATATTTTCCTGATGGATATTTTCCATTTGTTATTGCATTTTTTATTGCATCTCCTATTGTATTATCTCCCATATCTGTTCCATTTACATATTTGTCATAATAAAATTCTGTTGCTGCATCATATACTTCCATTGAGATTAAATCTTTTGTTTGTCCTATTTGCTCTTCATATCTTGCTTGTGCTGCTCTTTTTAGAATTCCATTTTCTCCTGATAGTGCAGCTATTGTAATTCCTGCTAAAATTAGTAAAACTATAATAGTAATAACTAGAGCTACTAGTGTAATACCTTTATCATTATTTTTCATTTTTTTTCCTCCTAAATTTTAAAATTATTAATTAAATTGATTAAGCACCTGGTACTGCTGCTGTTGCCCATGTTCCTATTGCTCCAGTTGTAGCGTTTAAATCTGCTTCAACTGCTTTTGTTGTATCTGCTTTTGGTTCAATTTTTATTTTTCCACCTGTAACTGTAACATTAGCATCTGGATATGTTCCTGATGTTATTGCATTTTCTATTGCGTTTCCTATTGTGTTGTCTCCCATATCTGTTCCATTTACATATTTGTCATAATAAAATTCTGTTGCTGCTTCATATACATTCATTGAGATTAAGTCTTTTGTTTGTCCTATTTGTTCTTCATATTTTGCTTGTGCTGCTCTTTTTAGTATTCCATTTTCTCCTGATAGTGAAGCTATTGTAATACCTGCTAAAATTAGTAAAACTATAATTGTAATAACTAGTGCTACTAGTGTAATACCTTTGTCATTGTTTTTCATGATTTTTCCTCCTAAATTTTAAAATTATTAATTATATAACTGGCGCTGGTGCTGGTGCAGCCCATGTTCCGATTGCTCCTGTTGTAGCATTAAGATCTGCTTCAACTGCTTTTGTTTTGTCAGCATTTGGTTCAATTTTAACTTTTCCATCTGCAACTGTAACTGTAGCATCTGGGTATGTTCCTGATGAAATTGCATTTTCTATTGCATTTCCTATTGTGTTTTTACCCATGTCAGTTCCATTTACATATTTTTCATAATAAAATTCTGTTGCTGCTTCATATACATTCATTGAGATTAAGTCTTTTGTTTGTCCTATTTGTTCTTCATATTTTGCTTGTGCTGCTCTTTTTAGAATTCCATTTTCTCCTGATAATGCAGCTATTGTAATACCTGCTAAAATTAATAGAACAATGATTGTAATAACTAAAGCAACTAATGTGATACCTCTTTGGTTACTTTTCATATGTCCCCCTCCTTTTCTTTTGAATTATTATTTTGAGTATCTTTACTCTTATATTATAAAGATAATGTTAATAACTAATTAATAAATTATTTTATCCCCTTATCTGGGTAATAATTTGTGCTTGTGTCTTCTGTACTTGTTTGTGCATTGTTGTTATTATTTTGACTATTATTAGAATTATTGCTGTTTGAAGAATTTGAATTGTTATTTGTTTGAGAGTTATTATTACTTGTTTGAGAATTGTTGTTATTTGAACTTGCATTATTATTTGATGATGTACTACCAGTATTTGTATTTGCCGATGTTGCAGATCCTGTATTTGCTGCTCCGCTAGTTGTTGTATTATTTTTTCCTGTATTTAATGAGGCAAAAGGATTTTTTCTACCTGCTACATATTCATTTACTCTCTTATAATCTGTTAGATCTGATGCTGTTACTGTATATGATGTAATAGGCATATCTTCTTTTAATTTGTTCATTTCATTAGATATTTGTTGTACTTCTTGCGTAGGTTTATATGACACTTTTTCTGGTACTACTTTGTACATTGGCACATAATTATAAAGTGTTATTCCAAGTAACAATATAGTAGCTAAAATTAATAATAAAATAATAATAATTTCTTTTAAAACAGTTTTTGCCATTTTAAACTCCTTTTCTTAAAATTTGTATTTTTATCTTGTAACAGTATTTGCCAAGTTAGCTATTGCATCTACTGTAGGTATATTTTTTTGTATATTACTTGTTGATCCTGTGTTTGCTGAATTAGATGTAGTTTGTGTACTAGTTTTTTGTGGGCTGTCTATTGATGGATTACCTATAGTTGTATTTTCTATTATTGTATTACCAGTTGTATTTCCTGTTGTGTTTGTTGTATTTCCATCTGTTTCATCATTTGATGGTGTTACAACAGATATTCCTCTAATTGCTATATCTTTACATACAAATGTTGCTTTTACAGTTGTTCCATCTCCTATTGGTTCCATTTTAAAGTCTTCAATTCTAAATCCTAATTGAGAATCATTTTCAATATCAGCTATATATAAAGAAATATTTGCATATCCACCTTCTAGTGAAAATTTTATATCATAATATTTATAGTCTGAATCAACACCTGCTTGAACTATTGGATTTCTAGATGTTGCTGATAAATCAAATGTTGCACTTAAACCTTCATCTGTTGCTAAACTTCCTATTTTGGTCCATAATTTATCAATTGTGTATATTTGTTCTTCTACAACAGTTTTTACTTCACTTTCTGATGCTGTTGCTATCATATCTTCATATTTTTGTTTTTCTGATTTCATATCTTTTAAATCTTCATCTAAGCCTTCAAGTTTTTCTAGATATTGTACACTTGCTAATGATGTTGCTTCTTTAAGTTTTAAATCTAATTTTTGACTTTCATCTTTTATTTCTTTAAAACCGAAGTATAGATAATTTGCCAATATGAAGACCTTTAATCATTGTTAAAGATGCTAGGATAAGAACTAATATTATCACAATACTTATTAACAATTTTTTCATGGCATAACTCCTTCTATTTTAACTGTTATCATATCACCATTTCGTTGTCCTGATGTTGCAATTACATCTGTTAGAACTACATCTGTTTTTATGCTTCCTATAAAGAATGCTATTTGTTCGTATTTTGGTGATTGGACTACTATTTCAACTTTACTATCATCTGTATTTTGTATTAATTGTATTTGTACTCCTGTTGGAACAATATTCATTAGTTGATTTAGTAACCCAGGTATTGCTCCTTTAACTTTATTTCTTTCTTCTGCCAATTCTGACGATTTATTTAATTGATCAATATATTCTGTGTAAATTTCTTTTTGTTGTTTTACATTACTACTATCAGCCTCAACTGCTTTTATTTGTGTTTTTGTATTATTTATTGATTCTGCAACTTCTTCATTCTTTTTATTAAATTCTCTTTTTAATAATAATGAGAATGATGTAAATACAACAAATATTATTACTAAAAATGCAATTACATTTAATAATAGTTTTTCATATCTATCTAATGGTTCTCCTAAATTGTTTCGTAAAGCTCCATTACTGAATGCAAGTGATATTGATTTTGGGCTTACTTCCATTGATAAGATACCTTTTAAATTTTTTGCTTCTCCTCCTTTGAAGTTTAAGCCATCTATTCCTTCTCCTAATCCCATTAATGCTAATGCTATTGCTGAGTTTACTTCTATATAATCTTTTATATTTGTTCCTCTTGTTCTTGGAATAAATTTTGGTTTTAATAATTCACATTTAACTCCATCTAGATACTCTTGGAAATACATGTCTATATTGTTTACAAGTGCACCTGTTCCTGTTAGATATACTTTTTGAATTTTTTGAGGACTTTCATTTATGATTTTTTGAACTTGTCCTAATATTGAAAATAAAACTGGCATAATTTCTTCTAAATAACCTGTTTGTTCTGAATCTATGTCTGTTATTTCTGATGTGTATATTGTTGTTTCTTTACATGTATCATATGCTTTTGCATATGAATTTTCTTTTGAGCTTATTGCATCTAAAAATATTTTACTTCCTTCTTCTAGGATTTTTATATCATCTATTCTTTGATGTAATATTGTTGTTATAGTTGTTCTTTCTTCTATATTTACTACTAATGAATTTTCATTACTTTTTGTCATACTCATTAATGTTGGTAATGCTATTGGTAATGGATATACTCCAGATAAATTATATGAATCAAATAATCTTGTTCTCCTACTTAATACTGTTTTGTTGTCTGATACATATATTGCTTTTACTTTTTGTTTGTCATGTATGTCTTCTACAAGTGCATAGCGGCCTTCTAGTCCTGATGAATTTATACCTTTGTCTAAACATTGTGATTCAAATTCAGTTTTTATTGCTTTTTCCAAATCTGCCTTTTTTAATAATGCAAACATTTTAAAATAGTCATAGTTTTCATCTGTTATATTTATACTTATTGGAATTTTATTACTTCCTGTTTCTTGTATTACTTGCCTAATTCCTGTTTCTAAATTCTCGCAAAATTTAACTCCAAAGGTTTCAACTTGTTTTGCGTCTTTATCTTTAGAAACTTTAGCATATTTTATTAAATTGTTTTCAATATATAATCCTAGACAGCTTGGCATTTTTTTACTCCTTTTAATTTTTATAATAATAGCATTTACATTATTTATAAATTCATACTTGCTAAATTTTCATTGACTAGTAATTTATACTATTTTTATTCTTCTTTATTTTATCTTTTTTAAATTAAAAGTCAATAGTTTTAACTCAAATGTAATGTAAATGTAATATAGTTGTAATATTACTTTTTTGTTATTTTTGTTATGAAAAATCCATCATGTAATTCATCTGGTAAAATCGTTGTAATTTCAGGATTTTTTATTTCAAAGTTTGAATTTTCTTTTATAAATTTATTTATTATATTTTCATTTTCTTTTTTTAATATACTACATGTAGAATATACTAATGTACCACCTTTTTTTAAATATTTACTACAATTTTGTAATATTTTTTCTTGTATTTTGGTTATATTTGATATATCTTCTGGCTTTTTTTGCCATTTTATGTCTGGTTTTCTTTTTATTACTCCTATTCCCATACATGGTACATCTAATAAAATTTTGTCAAATTTTTCTTCTAAATTTTGATCGTATATTGTAGCATCTTTTTGTTTTGTTGTGATTATTGTTATTCCTAGTCTTTCTGCATTTTGTTTTACAAGGTTTGTACGTTTTTCGTGTATATCCCATGCTTCAATATATCCTTCATTTTGCATTATTTCTGCTAAATATGTTGTTTTGCCACCTGGTGCTGAACATGCATCTAATATATTTTCTCCTTTTTGTGGATTTAAAGAATATGCAGCCATTCCTGCTGATAAATCTTGTACTGTAAAGTATCCTTTTTGAAACATATCTATTTTTTCAATATTTCTTATATTTTCTAACATATAAAATTCATTGTTTTCTTCTATATTATTATATAGAATTTTGTTTTTTTCTAATTCTTTTTCTAATTCATCTTTGGATATTTTTAGATTATTTCTTCTTATAATTATTTTTGGCTTTTTGTTTAAATTAATACATATTTCTTCTACCTGTTTTTCACTTTTTCCGTCATCTAGTAATTCTTTTACAATCCATTCAGGCATTGAAGTTGTTTTTGATATTTTTTCTATTGAATTTTCTATTTGAAATAAATCTTGATAATCTTGTTTTGTGACTTTTCTTAAAATTGCATTAACAAAATTAGAACTTGCTTTGTGTCCATATTTTTTTGCTAGGTTTACACTTTCGTTAACTGCTGCTGATACTGGTATTTTATCTAAAAAAACAATTTGATATACTCCCATTCTTAAAATATTTAAAATCCATGTAGATATTTTTTTTAATTTTATTTTTGAATGTTTTTTTATAATTTCATCTAATGTTAATTTCCATGTTGTAATTCCATAAGTTAGTTCTGATATTAATCCAATATCTTTTGATGTTAAATCTGCTTTGTTTTTATTTATATAGTCATTTAATATGATGTTGGAATATGCTGAATCTTGCTCTATTTTGTGTGTTATTTTTAATGCTATCTCTCTTGTTTTATCTATCATAATTTTACTCTCCTATATTTTACAAACTTATTTTATCATTTTTATTTTTTATTGTAAATCACTGTTTTGATATTTTTGTATAAATTTTCAAAAAACGGTAAAAATATAATTAAAATATTTTGGAGGTATGATTATGGAAATCGAAAAACATTTACAAATTACAGGGAATTCTAAAACTTCATGGAAGGATGCAATTGTTAAGGCTGTTGAAGAGGCATCTAAAACAATTGATTATTTGTCAAAAGTTAAAATTTTAAGTCAATATGCTAAAATAAATGGTGATAAAATTGTGGACTACTATGTAGATTTAGATATTAGCTTTATTTTAGATTTAGATAGAAAGGATGAACAATAAATGAATGCAAATTCTTCAAGTCCAATAGAAAGTAAGCAAAAGTATCAAGATTATGTTGATAAAAAATCACCTAATTCTCCTATATTAAAAAATTGCTTAAATGCTTTTTGGGTAGGTGGTTTGATTTGTACTATTGGTCAAATTATAAGTAATATTTGTAAAGAACGTGGATTTGATACCACTACTTCTGGAACTATTGTTTCAATTATTTTAATAGGTATTGCTGCATTTTTAACTGGTTTGAATATTTTTAATAAAATTGGTAAATTTGCAGGTGCTGGTTCTTTAGTTCCTATCACAGGTTTTGCAAATTCAATTGTTTCACCAGCTATGGAATATAAGTCTGAAGGATATGTTATGGGTGTTGGTGGAAAAATGTTTACTGTAGCAGGACCAGTTCTTGTTTTTGGTATTTCTGCTTCAATTATTGTTGGTATTGTGTATTTAATTTTTAATGCACAATCTGTTACTCTAGTATAATTTTTAGGAGATGATTTTTTGAAAAAATTAGGTTCTCGGAACAATTAAATTTGATAACCCTCCTACAATATTAGAATGTGCTAGTATTGTAGGACCTAAAGAGGCACAAGGTCCTCTCTCAAAATACTTTGATCAAACTTTAGATGATGAGTTTTGGGGCGAAAAAACATGGGAAAAAGCTGAAAGTAAAATTATTAAAGAAACAGTTAATACTGTTATTTCAAAATCTGGTATTGCTTCTTCTCAATTAGATTGTTGCTTTGCCGGAGATTTATTAAATCAATGTATTTCTTCTAGTTTTGGGCTTCGTGAATTAAATATTCCATTTTTTGGTGTATTTGGTGCTTGTTCTACTTTTGTAGAATCAATGACTTTAGCTGCAATTTGCACAGAAAGTTTTGCAGAAAATGTGCTATGTGCTACTTCTAGTCATTTTTGCAGTGCAGAAAAACAATTTCGTTTTCCATTAGAACTTGGAAATCAACGTCCACCTTCTGCTCAATGGACTGTAACAGGTGCAGGTGCAACAATTATTACTAAAAGTGGACAAGGTCCTTTTATAACAGCTATTACTCCTGGAAAAATTGTTGATATGGGAATTAAAGATGCAAATAATATGGGAGCAGCTATGGCACCTGCTTTTGCTGATACTTTGATTACTCATTTTAAAGATACAGGTAGAACTCCTAATTATTATGATGCAATTATTAGTGGTGATTTAGGTTATATTGGTAAAGATATAGCAATTGATATTGCACGTTCACAAGGTTATAATATTAAATCTAATTATAATGATTGTGGTGTTTTAATATTTGATAAAGCAAAACAAGATACTCATTCAGGTGGTAGTGGTTGTGGTTGTTGTGGTTCTGTTTTTTCTGGATATTTGTTTAAACAATTAAAAGAACGTAAAATAGAAAAATTATTATTAATTGCAACAGGTGCTTTGATGAATTCTACAAGTTCTCAGCAGGGTGAAACAATCCCAGGTATAGCACATGCAATTAGTATTGAAGTATAATTTTTAGGAAAGGAGCTAAGCAATGGATATTGATTGGTCTCAAGTATTTAGTTGGATGCCACTTCTTAAATGCTTTGTTGTAGGTGGTCTCATATGTGTAATTGGTCAAATTTTAATAGATAAAACTAAATTAACCCCTGCGCGAATATTAGTTATTTTTGTAACAACAGGTGCGATTTTAGGTGGTCTTGGTGTTTACCAATATTTAGTTGATTTTGCAGGTTCAGGTGCTACTGTTCCTTTAACAGGGTTTGGATATAACTTGGCAAAAGGTGCTATAGAAGGTGTTAAAGAATATGGATTAGTTGGTGCTTTTACAGGTGGTATAAAAGCTTCAGCTGGCGGAATTGCAGCTGCTGTATTTTTTGGATATTTAGCTTCGTTAATTTCAAAGCCTAAGATGAAGAAGCAATAGAAACAAAAAAAAAACATAGTGTAAACTATGCTTTTTTTGATATTTCTGCGATTTCTGTAAATGCTTTTGGGTCAGATACTGCTA
>CANRBI010000047.1 GCA_947628775.1 uncultured Clostridia bacterium | reverse complement strand
TGTATATCTTTTTGTTCTCCAATTACAGGCTTACCATTTATTACATCTTCAACTTGAAATAGTGATAATTGATTATTTTCAATAGCAAGTGAAGAATGAATTGACCTTATTCTTGATTTTCTTCTTAATTCTGGATATTTATTTATGCTTTCAAAATAGTTTGCTTCTCCAATTTTTTTCATTATGTCTGATACATAATTTAACATTTTTTCAGTAATTTTATATGGTGGATAATTTTTTTCCATATTCAACCTCCAAATAATTTAGATTTATTCAATAAATTATTTTTCTTCTTTCTACTTTTATTTATATTTTCCCTGTTTCTACATTGTATAGTATAATATTCAGCACCTGCGTTTCTTTGAAAGTCATTTGCTTTCATCATTTTAGACCATTCCATCATCAATAAAATATATCAAATGCCTTATAATTCTATATTTATTATATGATTTTTAAGAGATAATGTCAACAGATAGTAACTTTATAAAAATCAATGAATTTGCCTAAAACAATTTACTTTTAGAAAAAAAAATAGTATAATATAAACGATTTAAGTCGATTTATAACAAATATCTTCAATTATCAAATTTAGAATTGATTACATTAATAAAAAAATGAAATTGAAATTTAATTATTAATTTTTAAAAGGGGGCAAAAAAATGAATTTTATAGTAGCAGTAGATGGACCAGCTGGTAGTGGAAAAGGAACGATTACAAAAAGAATAGAAAAAGAAATGGGATTAGTTAATTTAGATACAGGAGCTACATATAGATGTGTAGCATTACAAGCTTTAAGACATGGATTAACAGTTGAAAACGAAAGTGAAATAATAGATTTACTAGATGATATTGATATTAAGATAGAAAATGAAGGAGAAAAAGATAAAATATATCTAAATGGAGAAGATGTTAGTTCTGAAATTAGAGAAACACCAGTTACTAATGCAGTATCACCTATTTCCTCAATTATTCCAGTAAGAGAGAAGATGATAGAATTACAAAGAAAACTAGCAGAAGGTAAGAATGTTATTGTTGAAGGAAGAGATATAGGAACCGTTGTATTTCCAAATGCTGACTTGAAAATTTATTTAGATGCTGATGAATCTGTAAGAGCTAAGAGAAGATATGAGGAAAGCATAAAATCTGGTATAGATATAAGTTATGAGGAAGTAGCAGAACACATACAATGGAGAGATAAAAACGATAAAGAAAAAAAATTTGGTGCATTAAAAAAAGCAGAAGATGCGATTGTAGTTGATACAACAAACTTAACAATTGACGAAGTTGTAGAAAAAATAAAAGAATTAATAAAGGAAAGAATGAAAATGAAAAATGAATGTATAACCTAGATTTCTTCTTACTTTCTAATTGTAAAAAGGAGTGATAGAATAATCTACCACTCCATTTCTATGTATTCTTTAAAATCTCAAAATTAAAATCGCCATAAATCTACATTAAAATTTACATTTGAAGAATCATAATATTCAAATAAATATAAACAAATTGAAAATTCAGAAGTATTTTCTCCAAAAGTACTATCATTATAATATTTAGGAATTGTATATAACGTAGTTTTTCCCCAATCATAATAGTTATAATATTGATAGCCCGGAAACAACCCATTACTTCCACTACCTTTACTTTCACCTTCTAAATAGTATTTTCCTATAATAGAATCAAGTTCTTTACTAGTTAAAACATAATTTGGAGAATTTTGAGCAGTATAACCTAAACTTTTATAATAATTTGTAGATATTTGCTCCTCTTTTTCTAAATGTAAATCAAAAGATTCATCATCCAAATTATAATCTTCATCCTCTAACTGTTTATATTCAGGAGTTTCATATAAAGCATCAATTTCCTCTTCTGTTGGCATAATATAATTATCAGACAATTGAACTAAAACACATTCATAAGAATTATCTTCTGATTTTATTCTTAAAGAATTATCTTCTGTAGTAATATTATATCCAATTTGTACTAACTCACTAGGTATGTTTATTTTATAATCATTAATTGTTAATAGTTCTCCTCCTGTTATTTTTTCTTTATTTCCAATATTTAATTTAATCGTAGAACCAGAATTATCACCTGAAACTGTATTAGTATTTGCCTTATTTACATTACTATTATTATCTATACTAGTTTTATTTTCTTTACTTACATAGTCTACATTCTCATATTCTTCAACAGTATTCTTACTTGGAAATAAAACTTTTACAGTAAAAATTACCAATACTAATATTATTACAATAATTAAAATTATTAAAATCAATGAAATTAAAGATATTCCATTACTATTTGCTTTTTTATTAATCATTTGTTAACCACTCCTTTAAAAATATAATACTATAAAAACAAGTAATTTTCAACCACATTCATATGTTTTTACCTTCTTTCTCAATTATAACTAATTATTAGTACACAAAGATAATATCATAAATTTAAGCTTTTAGCAACAAATAAAAAATATTATACAAGGAGGACTAAAAACAAAAAAATCAAAAAAAATACAAAAAACGATTGATTTTCTTAAACTAATATAGTAAAATGTACACAGAATAATCAAAAAGCCAAAAGAAAACCAACTTCATAATTTATACAAAAGAACTTCAAAATACCAAAACTGAAGTTCTTTTGCTATTAACAAACAAAAATAACAAAAATACTATTAAAAAATAAATATATGGTGTATAATAATAAAAAATGTCGAAAAATGAAAAAGGGAAGCGAAATAATATGAAAAGTATAAAAAGTAAAACGAAAACAAACATATATTTAATGCAACCACTAGATGAATACTCACACAAAAAAAATATACACACCATAAATGCAACACACAAAAAAATACTATTAATAATACTAGCAATAATATTACTAATACTAATATCAAACGTAAACAACAAAATACGCAAACAAAAAGAAGCAAAACAATATGAAACACAAATAGCCCAAGAACAACAAAAAAAAGAAGAAGAACAAAAACAACAAGAACAAAAAAGAAAAGAAGAAGAGGAAAAGAAAAAGAAAGAAACAATACAAATAACAGAACAAGGAAAACAAAACTTTGAAACAATATTTCACTCAGACACAAAAAGAGCCTTTTTAACATTTGACGACGGACCATCAACAATAACCCCAGACATACTAAACACACTAAACGAAAAAAATATAAAAGCAACATTTTTCATGTTAGGAACAAGTGCAGAAAAATACCCAGACCTAGTAAAAACCGTATATGAACAAGGACATTTTATTGCAAATCATGGATATTCACACGTATACTCAACAATATACGCAAGTCCACAAGCAGTACTAGACGAATTCAACAAAACAAACGACATAATCAAAAACGCAATAGGCAATCCAAACTTCAACTCACACCTATTCAGATTCCCAGGAGGATACGCAGGAGGAAAATACGCCCAAATAAAAACAGAAGCAAAACAACTACTAAACGAAAACCAAATATACAACATAGACTGGAACTGCCTAACAGGAGATGCAGAAACAAACAACCTAACAGGAGAATATATAATGAGAAGACTACAAGAAACATCAGCAGGAAAAAACAGCCTAATAGTACTAATGCATGACGCACAAGCCAAAAAAGCGACACAAGAAATGTTACCACAAATAATAGACTACTTAGCCGGACAAGGGTACGAATTCAAAACATTTTATGACATATTCACACAATAAAGTCAATCAGAAAGGAGCATAAAAAGTGCCAAGAAAAAAGAAATCCAACTTAGAGCCAGAAATAGAAAACAAACTAACATATATAGGGCTAGACCTAGACAATGTGCCACAAAACGTAACAAAATACGAACCACTAAACTTCAGAATACCAAAAACATATGACGAAAAACAATACAAACAATACAGATATGTACCAATCAAAAACATACAAATACTAATATCACCAACAAACAGACTAGAAGAACTACAAATAAAATACAAAAAAGCAAGACCATTAGCAGACTACC
The DNA here is from genome assembly GCA_947628775.1 of uncultured Clostridia bacterium. Taxonomy (GTDB): domain Bacteria; phylum Bacillota; class Clostridia; order TANB77; family CAG-508; genus CAG-269. Next base: position 4,949 of record CANRBI010000047.1, on the reverse strand, counting down.
TAGACAACCAAAACGAAGAAAACATATTAAGGCACACCATATTCCTAAACATGTTAAGACAACTAAACATAGACGAAATACGAAAAATAGAACTAGAACAACAAAAACTATCAAACAAAATACCATTTAAAATAAAATATGAAGGAAACTACCTATGGCAAATATACTACTCAGAATCAACAAACAAATACTTCATGATAGTACCAACAGAAGACGCCGACTACTCAGCATTTTTCTACCTATTAAAGAAAAAACTAGAAAACAAAGAATCAGAAAAAATATTTGTACCAATCAGCAATGTAGAATACACAAGAACATATCTAAGAAAAAACGAATTTGAAGACATATCAAACTACCTAAGACTATTTACAAGCAACTGGCCACTAATATACGAAGTATACGACAAAAAAGAAAACCTACACATACACATAATAGGAGAAACAACAATATATGCAAACGTAAAAAGCATATATCACGTAATACTAAACAACCAAAAAGAAGCCAACCACTTTTACAAAATACTAAAAGCAATGTTTATCCTACAAACAGAGCTACCAAACTACTTCACATTTGAAACAAACATAGACTCAAAAGCAGGACTAATATTCACACACAAAGAAACAGAAATAGAATACTCAACAATGGCAACATTCATAAAAGAACAATACAAAGAAGGAATAAAACAACTAGACAATACAATAGAAACAATAGAAGAAGACGAAAAAAGACTTGAAAAACTAAAAGAAACAGCAGCAATGCAAGAAATAGAATACCTAGAAAAAGAAAAACAAATATCAACATATCTAGAATGCAAAAAAACATTTTTTGGAAAATTCAAATACTACTTCAAATACAGCAAAAAAAATAAGAAAAACAAAATAAGCACAGACGAAAGAGCAAAACTAGAAATAAAATTACAACAAAAAGCAAGAAAAACAAAAAAAGAAGAAACAAAACCAAAAAAACCAAGAAAACCAACAGAAATTCCAGACAAAAACCACACAATACAAGAACTAATAGAAAAATACAAAGAAATAGAAGAAGAAGAGAAAAAACTAAAAAATGTAAAAATGGATATAAACGCAATAAAACTAAAAAACAAAAACATGGCCAAAAAAATAGAAAATGCAACACTATACATACAAGAAATAGACAACCACAAACGAAGCATATTCGAATTCTGGAAATACAGTAACAAAGACGAAATGTCAGTACTACCAGAAGGAGAACAAGAAGAAATAGGAGTAGTAAAAAGAATAGAAAGAATATTCGACTACGAAAAAGACTTCGAAGAATATGGAAAAGAACTAGACAGAATACAAAGACAAAAACTAACAGCAGAAGAAACAGACAGCATATATATAGCAACAACAAACCTAATAGAAACACTAAACAAAATAAAAACAAACACAATATTACCAAAAGAAGTAGACAATATATTAAGAGAACTAAAAAGAGAACAAAGAGACGAAAACATACTAGAACTTGACGAAGAAGAATTTGACATATTCGGAAGCATAGTAGATGACAACACAAAAATAAAGAAAATAGGAAATCAAACACACAGAGAGCAACCAAAAGACAAACTATCAATACTAGACATAAACAAAATGACAAGACAAATAGGATTCAAGCTAACACTAGAAGAAACAGTCGAAAAAATAAAAGAATCAATCGAAAAAATACAAACACCAGAAGACATAACAATATACAAAGCAATAGTAGATGACAAAATAGATCCACGAGAATTTAACACATTTAACATACATCCAGAAAAAGAAATGAAAGAAGCATGCCAAAAACAAGGGAAAACCATAAACCTATATAAAATAAACATAAAAAAAGGAGAAAATTTAATAGGATTCACAAACTGCATATACTATAACAACCAAAACCAAACACTACCAATAGGAATGAATCTATCAACAAAAGTAATGATAGACATAAGCAAACAAGACTTAGAACTAAGAAAGACAAAAACATTCCAAATAGCAGTATTACAAAACGAAGAAGACCCAACATCAAATATCACAACAAAAAAAGTAGTAGTATACGAATAAAAAAGCACAAAAAAGCAACAAACAGCATAAAATAATATAAGGATGGAAAACCACCACCTTATATTTTTTTATGCAAGGAGGAAAAAATGAAAAAAAGAAAACTACTCAGCATAATACTACTAACCACAATAGCACTATTCATAAACACCCAAAAAACACTTGCAGTAAGTCCAACATCAAACGAAACATATCAAGGAATAGATGTAAGCAACTGGCAAGGATACATAAACTACCAACAAGTAAAACAAAGCGGAATACAAATAGTATACATAAAAGCAAGCCAAGGAACAACAATAAAAGACGCCTACTTTGACATAAACTACGAAAATGCAAAAGCAAACGGCCTAAAAGTAGGATTTTACCACTTCCTAACAGCCACTACAGAAGAACAAGCAAGACAAGAAGCACAATTTTTTGCCTCAGTAATATCAGGCAAAACACCAGACTGCAAACTAGCCCTAGACTACGAAGTATTTGGAGGAGTAGGACCAACACAAATAAACAACATAGCATCAGCATTTTTAGAAACAATAAGAAGACTAACAAACAAAGAACCAATAATATACAGTGACCTATTCAATGCACAAAGAGTATTTTCAAGAGAACTAGCAAACGAATACCCACTATGGATAGCAGACTACAACAGCCAGCAAAGCCTAGAAAACCAAACAGCAAACTGGAACAACTGGACAGGATGGCAATACACAGACAGAGGGCAAGTACCAGGAATAAGAGCAAACACAGACAGAGACATATACACAAACCAAATATTTTTAAACGAAACAAGTCCAATACCAGGAAACACAGACCAAACACTATTTAACACACAAACAATAATCTATACAGTACAAAAAGGAAACACACTATCACAAATAGCACAAGAATACGGAACAACAGTACAAGAAATAGCAAGAATAAATGAAATACCAAACCCAAACCTAATCTTTCCAGGACAAAAACTAAGAATACTACAAAACTCAACAATAAACGGAACAGAAGAAAGAGCAGCAGGATACATAATCTACACAGTACGAAAAGGAGACACACTATCACAAATAGCATATAGATACGGAGTAACAGTAAACAGTATAGCAAGGATAAATGAAATACCAAATCCGAACCTAATCTTCCCAGGACAAAAACTAAAAATAACAGACAGTCTAAACTAAAAAATCATAAAAAACCCTAGACAATTCAAAAAAAATATGTTAATATAAAAAAGTACAAAAAAGAATGCCGATGTGGCGGAATTGGTAGACGCACTGGATTCAAAATCCAGCGGGAAACCATGTGGGTTCGAGTCCCACCATCGGTACCACCAATCACCTATCCTAAGAAAAAGCAAGAAGTTTCAAAACCATTGAAACCTCCTGCTTTTTCACTATTTAATAAACAATTTCCATAAAAAAACATAGCTAATTCACTTGACTTTTAAAATAACATAAGCTAAAATAAAACTGAAAACAAAAAAGTAGGAGGTAAAAAAATGGAATTAAAAGGAACAAAAACAGAAAAAAACCTAATGGAAGCATTTGCAGGAGAATCACAAGCAAGAAATAAATATACATATTTTGCAAGCAAAGCAAAAAAGGAAGGATATGAGCAAATAGCAGCAATATTCCAAGAAACAGCAGACAACGAAAAAGAACACGCAAAAATGTGGTTCAAACTACTACAAGGAGGAGAAATCAAAACAACACTAGAAAACTTACAAGCAGCAGCAGAAGGAGAAAACTTCGAATGGACAGACATGTATGACAGAATGGCAAAAGAAGCCAAAGAAGAAGGATTTGACCACATAGCATTTCTATTCTCAGAAGTAGCAAAAATAGAAAAAGAACACGAAGAAAGATACAAAAAACTAATAGAAAATATAGAAGGAGGACTAGTATTCAGCAAAGACGGAGACAGAATATGGAAATGCAGAAACTGCGGACACATAGTAATAGGAAAATCAGCACCAGAAATTTGCCCTGTATGTAGTCATCCAAAAGCATACTTTGAAATAAAAGCAGAAAACTACTAAAAAACACAGAATATACACTACAAAACAAGTAGAGTATATTCTTTTTTTATTACCTAAAACTAACACTTGAAAAAAAAACACATTAATGATATAATACCCCCATAAACAAAAAAGGAGAAAAAAATGCCCAAATTCTTTGTAACACAAAGTCAAATACAAAACGAAACAATACAAATAACAGGAAAAGACGTAAACCACATAAAAAATGTATTAAGAATGAAAAAACACGACAAACTAACAATATGCATAAAAGAAACACAAAAAGATGCAACATGTGAAATCCAAAATTTAGAAGAAGAAACAATAACATGCAAAATACTACAAACCAAAGAGAATCAAGTAGAAACAAACATACAAGTAAGCATATACCAAAGCCTTCCCAAAAGTGACAAAATGGAACTAATAATCCAAAAATCAGTAGAACTAGGAGTATACGAAATATACCCAGTAAAAATGAAACGCAACATAGTAAAAATACAAGAAAAAGACGAGCCAAAAAAACTAGAAAGATGGCAAAAAATATCAGAAGTAGCAGCAAAACAATGTGGAAGAGGAAAAATACCAGAAATAAAGAAAATAACAAACATAGAAGAAATAAGTAAACAAATACCAAAATATGATACAGTATTAATAGCATATGAAAAAGAAACCCAAAATACAATAAAAACAGAACTAAAAAAACTAACCCCAAAAGCCCAAAAAAAAGAACAAATAAAAATAGCAATAATAATTGGACCAGAAGGCGGAATAGACGAAACAGAAATAGAACAATTAAAAAAACAAGGAGCAAAAACAGTAACCCTAGGAAAAAGAATACTAAGAACCGAAACAGTAGCACTAAATGTATTAAGCAATATAATGTA
>CANRBI010000046.1 GCA_947628775.1 uncultured Clostridia bacterium | reverse complement strand
ATTTATACTAATAAAAAAATGACTAAAACCCAAAAAAAAGGAAACACTAAAAAAGAGGTGTTTTCCAATGAAAAGAAAAAGAGGCAAAAAAACAGACCCAAAGAAAAAATTCATAGCAATTACAATAATAACAATAATATTATGGATATTTGCATTTTATATCTATACTACATACCAAAACATACAAATAGAAGACACAAACTACCAAACACAAAAACTACAATCCACACAATATGAACAAACTGTGGAAAATGAACAAGAAAAAAGCAAAACAATAGCAGACATAATAGAACAAACAACAAAAAGTATAGTAGGAATATCAAAACTAAAAAACACAGGAAGCACAATACTATCAAACAGCAACGAATCAGAACTAGGACTAGGAACAGGAGTAATAGTTACAGAAAACGGATATATACTAAGCAATGAACATGTAACAGGAAGCAAATATAGTACCTGTTATATAACACTAGAAAGTGGACAAAACTTTGAAGGAACAGTAGTATGGAGTGACGAAAGCCTAGACCTATCACTAACAAAAATTGAAGCAAAAAACCTAACATACGCAACTCTAGGCAACTCAAGCAACATAAGAGTAGGAGAAACAGTATATGCAATCGGAAATCCAATAGGATTTGAATTCAGGAGAACAGTAACATCAGGAATAATCAGTGCAACAAACAGAACAATAAAAATAGAAGACCAAGAAAATCCAACCTACATGTCAGACCTAATCCAAACAGACGCAACAATAAATCCAGGAAACAGTGGAGGACCATTAATAACACCAACAGGAGAAGTAATAGGAATAAACACAGTAAAAATAACAACAGCAGAAGGAATAGGATTTGCAGTACCAATAAACATAGTAAAAACAATAATAGAAAGCTACAAGCAAGAAGGAACATATGAACAACCAACAATAGGAATCTATGCATATGATAAAGAAGTAATCCCATACCTAGACACAGCTGTAAAATTCGAACAAGGAATCTATGTAGCACAAATAACCAAAAACGGACCAGCCGAAAAAACAGGACTAAAAGAAAAAGACATCATACTATCAATAGACGGAAAAAACCTAAACACAATGAATGACCTAAGAGAATACATCTACACCAAAAAACCAAATGACGAAGTAACCCTACAAATCACAAGAGGTAAAATCCGCAAAGAAATAGTAATAAAACTAGGCAAAAAATAAAACTAACCCCCATCCTCCGAAAAATCATATCTCCTACTATAATCCTTAGAATCCTTATTACTCAAAACAACACTAGAGCGATTTCTTTTTAAAAACTCAACAATCTGATACACATCAATCCAAATCTCATTATGACTATCAAGTTGAGACTCATCAAAAACAAGCTGTAAACCAAAATGCAAATGAGGAACATTAATATTATTCACATTCTCCTTAATACTATAACCAGTCATCCCCATATAACCAATAACATCACCAGCCTTAACAACAGTACCCTCCTCAATATTTTCAGCATAAGGATGATTTTTTCTCAAATGAGCATAATAATAATAACGCTTACCATCAAAACTACGAATACCAATACGCCAACCACCATATTGATTCCAACCAATATGATAAACAACACCAGACTCAACAGCAATAATAGGAGTACCAATACTACCCATCAAATCATTACCAAGATGAGTACGCTTAAAACCATAAGACCTAGAATTACCAAAATCATCATAATGACTAAAAGAATAATTCTTAGCAATAGGCAAAAAAGCCTTAACACCATATTTTGAAACAAACTCTTTAGAACCATCCTCAAGATCTTGTTCAACAGAAAAATTACCAATAAACCCATTCAAAACAGCAGAATAACTTTCAAAATAATAATCATAAAATTTTAAATCAGAACACAAATCCTCCATAGACTGACCGGCTCTTAAGCTTAGAAACCAAAGAATCCAAATCACTCTTCTTATATTTTTTAAAATCCCCACCATACTTACAAGCAAGATAAGCCAAAAGTTCAATCCAATTATAGCAAACACCATCAGAAGAATTATGAGAATCAATATCAAGCTTAGCAGTATCATCAAGAGCAGAATAAGAAACCTTAAAATCTACCCACTTAATACAATCTTTATCACTCTGAGCAGAAGAATTATCAATAGAAGAAACAGCCAAAGAATAGAAAAAAACAGAGGTAAAAACAAAAATAACCAAAACAAAAAAAACAACATATTTTTTAGAAAACCTAAAACAACGAACAAACATGCCAATAACCTCCTAAAAGAAATATATTAGGAAAACAAAAAAATATGTTATAAAAAAATAAATAAAAAGCCACAATAAACATTGATAAAAAAAACACAAAATGATATAATCAAAACAAATAAAAAGCTTATCATAAAAATAAGCAAAACAAGAGAAAAAGGAGGAAATAAAATGTCAACAAAATTCGTATTAAACGAAACCTCATATTTTGGCAAAGGTTCAAGAGAAGAACTAGTACCAGAAATCAAAAAAAGAGGATTTAAAAAAGTATTACTAGTAAGTGACAAATCACTAGTAGAAGCAGGAGTAACTGCAAAAGTAGAAAAATTATTACAAGAAGCAGAAATACCATACTCACTATACTCAGAAATCAAGCCAAACCCAACAATAAAAAACGTACTAGACGGAGTTGAAGCATGTAAAAATTCACAAGCAGACCTAATAGTAGCAGTAGGAGGAGGCTCAAGCATAGACACAGCAAAAGGAATCTCAATAGTAATGACAAACCCAGAAAGAGCAGACATCAAATCACTAAATGGACTATCAAACACAATAAACAAAGGAATGCCAATAATAGCACTACCAACAACAGCAGGAACAGCAGCAGAAGTAACAATAAACTATGTAATAACAGACGAAGAAGAACAAATAAAAATGGTATGTGTAGACCCAAATGACATACCAATATTATCAATAATAGACTCAGAACTAATGTCAACAATGCCAAAAAGCCTAGCAGCAGCAACAGGAATGGATGCATTAACACATGCAGTAGAAGGATATATCACAAAAGCACACAACGAAATGTCAGACATGTTCCATCTAAAAGCAATACAAATGATATTCAAATACCTACCATCAGCAGTAAACGTAAAAGACGAAGAAGCAATAGAAATGATGGGAATGGCACAATACATTGCAGGAATGGGATTTTCAAATGTAGGCTTAGGAATAGTACACTCAATGGCACACCAATTAGGAGCAGTATATGACACACCACACGGAATAGCAAATGCAATGTTATTACCAACAGTAATGAGATACAATGGAGAAGTATGTGCAGACAGATTCAGAACCATCCTAATAAACATAGGAAGACCAGATGCAGCCACATTAAATGACCAAGATGTAATAAACACATTTGTATGGATGATATCAGAACTAAGCAAAACAGTTGGAATAACCCAAACAATAAAAGATTACGGAGTAAAAGAAGAAGACATAGAAATGTTAGCGGAAAAAGCAATGAAAGACCCATGTAAACCAGGAAATCCAAGAGAAACAACAAAAGAAGACTTTATAGAACTATACAAACAAGCACTATAAAAAATCAAACTAAGCAAGTACCATATCTACAAAAGATATGGTACTAAAACTTTAAAAACAAAAACACATAAAACAATAGACAAAACCCATGAAACATGATATAATCCAAAGAAAATGCAAAAGGTAACAAAGAAAGGAGCAAAAAAATGCTAGATAAAAAATACAACGCAGAAGAAAAAGAAAAAAATGGCTTGACTATTGGAAGGAAAATGAAATATATAAATTTGAAAAAAATGACAAAAAACAAATATATTCAATAGACACACCACCACCAACAGTAAACGGAAAAATACATATAGGACATATATTCTCATACACACAAACAGAAATGTTAGCAAGATATAAAAGACTAAGAGGATACAACATATTCTACCCATTTGGATTTGACGATAATGGACTACCAAGTGAAAGACTAGTAGAAAAAGAACAAGGAAAAAGAGCACATGAAATAGGAAGAGAAGAATTTTCAAAACTATGTTATGAAACAACAGACAAATACGAAGCAAATTTCCAAGAACTATTCAGCAAAATGGGAGTAAGTACAGATTGGAATATACACTATAAAACAGTTAGTCCATCAACAATAAAAATAAGTCAAAAATCATTTTTAGACCTAATAGAAAAAGGGAACTGCTATCACAAAGAAAGTCCAGCACTATGGTGTAATGAATGTCTAACATCAATCGCACAAGCAGAACTAGAAACAAAAACAATAAAAACAACATTTAACTATATAAACTTTAAAACAGTAGAAGATGATGAAGAATTCACAATAGCAACAACAAGACCAGAACTATTACCAGCAATTGTCTGTGTATTTGTAAATCCAGAAGACAAAAAACACAACCACCTAATAGGAAAAACAGCACACATACCAGTAATAGATGTTGAAGTTCCAATAATGTCAGATGAAAAAGTAGCAATAGACAAAGGAACAGGAGTAGTTATGTGCTGTACATTTGGAGACCAAACAGACATCGAATGGTGGAAAAAATACAACCTACCACTAAAACACATATTTACAGACAATGGAAGAATAATAGAAGAAGTTCCAAAATATGGCGGACTAAAAATAAAAGAAGCCAGAAAACAAATAATAGAAGACCTACAACAAGGCGGATACATAGTAAAAATAGAAGAACTAGAACACGAAGTTCAAACACACGAAAGATGTGGAAGAGAAGTAGAATATGCAGTAATGAAACAATGGTTTATAGACACAATAAACCACAAAGAAGACTTTATAAAAATAGGAAACGAAATAAAATGGCATCCAGCACATATGCATACAAGATATGACGAATGGGTAAACAACATAGCATGGGACTGGTGTATTTCAAGACAAAGATACTTTGGAGTACCATTCCCAGTTTGGTACTGCAAAGAATGTGGTGAGCCAATATATGCAAACAAAGAAGATCTACCAATAAATCCATTAGTAGATTTACCAAAAATTCAAAAATGTCCAAAATGTAACTGTACAGAATTTACACCAGAAACAGATGTAATGGACACATGGGCAACATCATCAGTAACACCACTTATAAACATGAGATACGGAGAAAAAGAAAACTACGAAGATATCCTAAAACCAATGAGCCTAAGAACAAATGCAAGTGAAATCATTAGAACCTGGGACTTTTACACAATAGTAAAAAGCTTCTACCACTTTGGACAAAGACCATGGGACAATGTAATGATATCAGGATTTGTAATGGCAAACAAAGGAGAAAAAATCAGCAAAAGCAAAGGAAACAGCAAACACGAACCAATAGACCTAATAAAACAATACTCAGCAGATGTACTAAGATACTGGGCAGGAACAGGAAGACTAGGAACAGATATAGTATTTAGTGAAGAAACACTACAAAGAGGAAAAAAACTAATAAACAAAATATGGAATGTATCAAAATTCATCGAAATGCACCTATCAGACTATGAAGACAAAGAATTTAACGACTATGAATACATTGACAAATGGATATTAGGACGTTTTCAAGAAATGGAAAAACAATTTATCAACTATTTAGATGAATATGAAGTAGGGCTAGCACTAAATATCCTAGAAAAATTCTTCTGGGAATTTTGTGACAACTATATAGAAATAGTAAAACACAGACTATACAGACCAGAAGAATTTGGAGAAATACCAAGATACAGCGGACAAAAAACAGTATATACATTACTATATAAAATACTACAAGACTTCAGTATATACTTCCCATTCATAACAGAAGAAATATTCCAAGAACTATATCACAACAGCAAATCAATACACACAACAGAAATAAAACCATTAACACACAATTTCAACAAAGAAATTGAATTAGGAGACCAAATAATAGAAATCATAAGTGAAGCAAGAGGAGCAAAAACAAACAACAATGTATCATTAAAAACACCAATAAAAAACATATCAATAGGAGTAAGCGAAGAACTAAATGAAGCAATAAACAAATCAATAAAAGACTTCAAAGCTACACTATTCATAGAAAATTTAGACACACAAATAATAGACAAAGACTATAAAGTAAACAATATAGAATTAGAAATAGAACCAAAAAACTAAAAAAGGAGAAACAAAAATGTCACTAACAAACGCAAGAGAACACCTAAAAAAATATGGATTAGAAAACAACATCATGGAATTTGAAAGTTCATCAGCAACAGTAAAAGAAGCGGCACAAACAATACACTGTGAAGAAGAGCAAATAGCAAAAACACTATCATTCCTAGTAAACAAAGAACCAATACTAATAGTAATACCAGGAGACAAAAAAATAGACAACGCAAAATTCAAAGCCCAATTCAACACAAGAGCCCAAATGATACCATATGATGATGTAGAAAAACTAACAGGACATGCAGTAGGAGGAGTATGTCCATTCGGAATAAAAGAAAATGTAACAGTATACCTAGACAACTCACTAAAAAGATTCAAAACAATATACCCAGCCTGCGGAAGTAGCAACAGCGCCATAAAACTAAACCTACAAGAACTAGAACAAGCCTCAAACTACAAATCATGGGTAGATGTATGTAAAAACATTGAATAAAAAATAATAAGATAAAACAGATGAACCTAAAAATGTTTAGTAAATAAGAACTCTGTATAATACTATTTAAAGTATATACAGAGTTTATTTAATATGTAGTTATTAAAATAAAAGTTTATAAAAAATATTGACTTTTGATACCTTTTAAGGTATAATATACATAGAATAATAAAAGGAGTTATTAACTAAATGTATGATGTTGAATTTTACGAAGATAAAAATGGAAAAAGTGAAGTCTACGAATATATCAAGGAATTAAATAAAAGCAATAGTAAAAATAATAGAGTAAAGCTAAAAAAGATAAACATGTATATTGAACTTTTATCTAAATATGGGTTGACATTAACTGAACCATATATAAAAAAACTAGATAAAGAAATATGGGAATTAAGACCATTAAGAGATAGAATACTATTTGCTAGTTGGTGTAATAATAAATTTGTATTGTTAAGTGTATTTATGAAACAAACACAAAAGACACCACAAAGTGAAATTGAAAAAGCACAAAGATTATTAGAAGATTATAAGAAAAGGAGTTAGTAATATGAGTAAATTTAAAAATTGGAAAGATGTAAAAAAAGAATTGAACTTTACCGCAGAAGAAGAAGCAGAAATGAAATTAGAAATGGAGTTAATAGAGGCAACTATTGAAGCAAGAAAAAAAGCTAATTTAACCCAAAGAGATTTAAGTGAAAAAAGCGGTGTAATACAACCATCTATTGCGAAAATTGAAAGTTTTGCACGTTCTCCCCAAGCGTCGACTCTTATCAAATTATTATATCCAATGGGCTATACTCTAAAGGTTGTTCCTTTAAAAGAAAAAAAGAAACAAGAATAACTTTTTCCTTCTATTGCATTACTTTCAAAAAATAAAAACTCTGTATCATACCCTAGTATTATCTAGGGTTTTAATAATTTTTCTTCTTTCGTTAATAGTTCTCTTAGAAATTGTATAAAACTTTGTATTTGTAAATTATCTTAAATTATAAAACATATTTACTTTTTGACCAACAATTGATAAAATATAGGCATAAAAATAATTTATATAGAAGGAATAATGATAAAATGAAAAAAATATTATATTTAACAGACCTATACTATAAAGCAAAAGGAAGAAACTATTACGAAGAAGATATTTATATAACAGGAAAATTAAAAGACCATTTTGATGTTGTACTTTGCAACCCAAAAAATTCAGAAAGTTATGAAAAAGATGTTGATTTAATAGTTTTTAGAAATACAGGAGGAGTAAGCGGTTTCAAACACATTTATAATTCATTTGTAGAAAGAGTAAAAACAAACGAATTAAAAACATTTAATGAATTTACCGGAAAAGCAGATATGTGTGGAAAACAATACTTATTAGACTTAACATTAGAGCACTATCCAGTTATACCTACAATTGACAATATAAATAATATCAATTTACTACCTAAAGTAGAAAACTATGTTATAAAACCAAAAGATGGAGCAGATTCAATAGGTCTTGAATTTTTAAACAAAAATGAGTTACTAGAAAGAAATTTAATAGACAGCAATCCCCTAATACAACCAGCAATAAACTTTAAATACGAAGTATCTTTTTATTTTATAAATGACAAACTAGAATATGCTTTATATGCACCAAACAAAGAAGAAAGATGGAAACTAGAAAAATACAATTATAATGAACAAGACATTGAATTTGCAAAAAAATTCATAAAATGGAACGGAATAAAAAACGGTATCCAAAGAGTAGATGCTTGCAGAACACAAGAAGGAGAACTATTACTAGTAGAACTAGAAGACCTAAACCCATATCTATCTGTTTTAGAATTAGACGAAGAAACACGAGACAAATTCATTAAAGACTTAATAAATGCTTTTAACAACATAATCTAGATTATTTAATGATAAAGAAGATAATAATGTTAAAGAAATTATATATGGTATTGCGAATTCAATAGATATTTCAATAGAATGGAGATATAAAAGATGAATGAAAAAATTATTATAAGAAAAGCTGAAATAAAAGATTTTAATAAAGTCCATAAATTAATTATGCAAGTCCATAAATTACATGTAAATGGAAGAACAGATATATATAAAGATGTTGATCCTATGAACTTTGAAGAATTTAAAAATGAATTATTAAATACTAATAACACATATTTAGTTGCTCAATTAGAAAATGAAATTGTTGGAATTTGTTTTGCCCAAATAAAGGAAACATCAAATAATAAAATTATGAAAGATAGAAAAATTCTAAATATTGAAAATATTTGTGTAGATGAAAATTATCAAAGAAAAGGAATTGGTAAAAAGTTATATAATCAAATTGTCCAAATAGCCAAAGAAAAAAATATTCCTAATGTAGAACTAATAGTCTGGGGATTTAATAAAAATGCAATAAAATTTTATGAAACCTTAGGTATGAATATCAAACACTTAAAATTTGAACAAAAAATCAGTTAAATTTGACAAATAAAGAATAATATGGTAAAATAAAAAACATATTTAAGAGTTTATCTAGGAAAAAATCCGAGAGATAAAGGACAATTAAAAATATGATAATTG
>CANRBI010000045.1 GCA_947628775.1 uncultured Clostridia bacterium | reverse complement strand
CATTTTTACAAATAATACAAATATTACAAAAATATTAAATTTTCGATAAAATGCAAAAAATTGACTAAAAACCTTACAATTTTTGCATTTTTTTGGTATAATTATATTAGTGATAAATATGTAAAAAAGGGAGGAATTTTTTATGAATACTTATGGCATACCAAGAGATGTTAAAGGAGAGGGAAGAATCTTATTTATATTTTCAACTAAAGCCCTTATATATACAGGAATAGGAGCAGCTATAGGAATGTTATTTTATTTTATTTTTAGTCTGATAAATATGAAAACATTAGGATTTATATTTATAGTTGGATTTGGAGTAATTGGTTTTGCTATAGGTACTTTCAAAGTTCCAAACTCATCTGCTTTTGAAATAACAAGAAAAACAGGTGGAGAAAATATAGATGACGTTATAAAAAGATATATAAAATTTAAAAAAGAAAAGGGAAAAATATATGTATATGATGCAGATAGAAGCTTAGAAAAATATAAAACAAAAGAAAAAGAAGAAGGGGGAAAAATAAATGAGTAATACAGAAGGTTTATATGGTATTTTAATGGTATTATTAGCAGTTATGGTAGTAATATTAATAGCTTTAGTAATAGCATATTTTGTAATAAAAATAAAATCATCGTCAAAAGAAAAAAAGCAGAAAAAAACTGTAACTTCAAAAGATAAAACTAATAAAAAAACTACACCTACATCAGGTGCAAATGCATATAACAAGCAATCAATATTTGATTTTATGGAATTTGATGCAATAGAAGATAGCATGATAGTTCAAAAAAACTGGAAAAAATATATCATGGTTACAGAATGTCAAGGAGTTAATTTTGACTTAATGTCACAAATCGAAAAAGTAGGTGTAGAAGAAGGATTTCAACAATTTTTAAATACACTTAGATATCCTGTACAAATATATATACAAACAAGAACAGTTAACTTAGAAAGTAGTATTGCAGACTATAAAAGAAGAGTTAGAGAAATAGAAACACAATATAATAAAAACCAATATGAGTATAATTTAATGGTTCAAAGCGGAACTTATAAAAAAGAAGATATTAATAAGGCATTATATGATTTAACTAAACAAAGAAATCTATATGAATATGCAAGAGATTTAGTAGAAAATACTGAAAGAATGAGTTTAAATAAAAATATATTAAACAAAAAATATTATTTAGTACTTTCATATATGCCAGAAGAAGCATCTTCAGAAACATATGGTAAAGAAGAATTAAGAAACATGGCCTTTTCAGAATTATATACTAGATCACAAGCACTTATAAGGACATTATCAGCATGTTCTGTATCTGGAAGAATAGTAAACACTAAAGAATTAATAGAATTACTATATGTAGCATATAACAGAGATGATTCGGAAATATATGGATTAGATAAAGCTCTAAAAGCAGAATATGATGATATATATACAACAGCCCCAGATGTATATGAAAAGAAAATAAAAATATTAGATGAAAGAATAAGAGATGAAGCAATAAACAAAGCAAATAGTGCAATGGATAAAATAAAAACAAAATCAAAAGCACAGCAAATAGCAGAAGAAAAAGAACAGCAAATGGATGAATTAATAGATCAAATGGCACAAATGTTATTAGAAGAAAATAAACAACTAGTTGGTACAGAACTTGCTGAACAAGCAATTGAAGAAATAAAAAAGGAAGAAAATAATGGAAAAGGAGGAGAAATAGATGAAAGCAAAAAAACAACAAACAGAGGAAGTAAAAAAACCATATAATAACACAGAACAACCTGGATTTTTAAGAAGAAAAACAATAAAAGAATTAATTGCACCATCAGGAATTGATGCATCTAAAATAGACCATCTAGAAATAATTTCAAATGTAAAGAAATATGTAAGAAGCTTTTTCATTTCTACACTTCCACGTATGTGTTCTTTTCCAGAATTATTCAGAGATTTATACTTTTTTGGAGACATAAATACATCTATATATATAACACCAATATCAGAAGCAAGATCACAAAATGAATTAAATAAAGTAATAAATGAACTAGAAACAGAAAGAATAGTTGCAGCAGATAGAGGAAATATCAACAGAGAAAGTACATTAACACAAAAGAGATTTGAAGCAGAACAACTAAGAGATGAAATAGCAGCAGGATTTAATAAAATGTATGAAGCATCTGTTATAGCAACAATGTATACATATAGTTTAGAAGATTTAGAGAGATTTACAAAAATGTTATCTACTGAAATGTCTAAATCCTTAGTTGGAATAAAAAGTACATGGGGAATACAAGAAGAAGCATTTAAATCAAATTTACCATTAATGGATGATCAAGTTAAAAAAATACACTCATTTGATAGTCGTTCAATGGGAACAGTATTTCCATTCACGACATCTGATGTAGGACATCCAACAGGAGTACCTTTAGGATTTAATAAACAAACAGGAACACCAATATTATTTGATAATTTTGCATCAAATTTAACAAATTATAACATGGTTATATTTGCTAAATCTGGAGCAGGTAAATCAGTTACAATGAAAACATTGATATCAAGATCATCTGTACTTATGGGGATAGAAAGTTTAGCATTAGATGCAGAAGGTGAATATATGATAGTGGCTGAAAGTTTAGGGGGAATTAATGTTGTAATAAGTCCTAATTCAAAAACAGTCATAAATCTATTTGATATAGAACCAGAAAGAGTTAAAGATGAAATTACAGGTAGAGAAAGAATAGTTCTAAATGTAGAAAATAAAGTAGAAGATGTTACACAAGCATTATTAACAATGGCAAGAGGTAGTACAAGAAGTGTAGAAGTTAATGAACTTACAAAACAAATTATAGCGGAATCAGTAGCAGAAGAATATGAAGCATTAGGAATTAATAATAATCCTAATAGTTTATATGCAAAAGAAGGTAGCTTTAGAAAAGGAGATAGATTATATAACGAGAAAAAACAAATGCCAACAATAGGTAGTTGGTATAAGAGAATACAAAGAAAAGCTGAAATGAATGAAAATGAAGATTATAATTTTCATTATAGCTATTTATTAAAAGTTATGAAACAATATATTAGAGAATACAATGGTCAAATGGCATATTTTGATGGACAATCTACATTTGAATTATTAGATGGAGCACCATTTATCAACTTAGACATATCTCAATTAGAGGAAAGATTTGCAAGACCTCTTGCACAACAAATATTACTTTCATGGATTTGGGAAAAATATGTTAAGAAAAATAGTGAAGATAAAACACAAGCAAAACAAAAAAGAGTTTTAGTTGATGAAGCATGGATGTTACTTCCATATCCAGAAGCCGTAGACTTTTTGAACAAAATGGCAAGACGTGCTAGAAAAAGAAATGTATCTTTAGCAATTATTTCACAAAGATTTCAAGATTTTTATGAAAAACCAGAAGCGCAAGCAGTTTTAACATCATCTGATACAAAACTATTTTTAGCACAAGATAAGTCAGAAATACAATATTTAAAAGAAGTATTTAAATTAAGTGAAGGAGAAGCAGGATTTTTAATTAATTGCTTAAAAGGAGAAGGATTATTAAAAGTAGGAGGAGATACAGCAATAATACAAATAGCTCCAACATCAAAAGAATTTGAATTTGTAGAAACAAATGTAAATAAAATGGTTAGAATGCAAAAGATGAATGTAAGAAAACAAAAAGAATAGGAAGGAGAAATAAATGAAATTATTAAGAAATAAAAGCTTTATACAAAAGATTGCAATAGTATTATTAGCACTTATCATACTAAATTTTTCTATGCCTGTTCGTTCAGAAGCAATTCCTGTTCTATCAACTTTTGCTGATATAAGTGGAGATTTGCTAAGTGAAGTTGTAAAGTTATTGGCATCAGTTGGAGACGTTGTAATGGGAGCTCTTAACCATTTTATGTTAGGAACATCACATATGGTATCTTCGAGTATGCTTGATAAAGAAGATCCTAATATTACGGATTACAAAGAGTCAAGTTTATATGCTGGGGAAGGAGCAGATTTATCTCATGCTGTAAAAGCTGATATCCCTGATGATTATGTATTTGATGGATTATTTTGGTCAGACTGGAAAATACCAAACTTTTTATATGAACCAGGAGCAATATTTGCAAATAAAATAGCAGCATTAGATGTAAACTTTATTAATCCAAATAAATATCAATCAGTAGAAAATGATAAAGATGGAAATCCAGTAGAAGATAGTTTAAGTTCTGAAAAGGCAAAATCAGCGGCAGGAGGAACTCTTAGAGAAGTAATAATGGAATGGTACAGAGGATTTAGAAATCTTGCTGTAGTTGGATTACTAATTGTTTTAATGTATTTAGGTATTAGGATAATGTTAAGTTCAACTTCATCAGATAAAGCAAAATATAAAGAGAGCTTAGGGGATTGGTTAGTTGCTTTATGTTTAGTAGCTGTTATACATTTTATTATGGCAGGAATTTTAATGCTAGTAGACAATTTTACAGCATTAATAGATGAGAGTAGTAACAAGGAAATTTTAGTTGAAGTAAGTGATGAACAGGCAGGAGCTACAGGTGAAATGGAAGCAGTTGGAGATACAACATCAAATGGAGCAACAGTAAATCCTACTGTTAATTATAGTACGCAAAGTGCAGGCGGAGCAAAATTTAAAACAAACTTAATTGGTTATGTTAGGTTTATGGCACAAAGTGAAGATTTTGGAAATTGTACAACATATACTATTATATATTTAGTACTAGTAATATATACCTGTGTATTTACATTTATATATTTCAAAAGATTTTTGTATATGGCGTTTTTTACAATGATTGCACCGTTAGTAGCTTTAACATATCCAATAGATAAGGCAAGAGATGGAAAAGCACAGGCATTTGAATTATGGTTTAAAGAATATACAATGAATGTTATTATACAACCAGTACATCTTATTTTATATACTGTATTTGTAGGAGGAGCAATGCAACTTGCATCATCAAATCCTATATATGCAGTTGTAGCAATAGGATTTATGATACCAGCAGAGAAGTTTATTAAAAAGATGTTTGGTGTTGAATCACAAACAGCAGGAGGATTGGGAGATATTGCAGGACCTGCAATGGCATATGCTGGAATTTCAAAAATTTTAGGTGCTGCTAAAGGATCACCTAAAAAAGGAAAGGGTGGAAGTGATTCAGAAGATGATTCTAATAAAGCTTTAGATAGAGGAGCAAATTCTGATTATAAAACAGATCCAACAGATGTTTTAGCTAATGAATTACCAGCAGATAGAGATAATGATCCTAACCCACCTCCAAGAGGAGGAACACAGACAGAGCCTACAAGACAAGAAAATCAACAAACTTCAACAGGAGAAGGAACTCAAACTTCAACAGGAGAAGAGACTCAAACTTCAACAGGAGAAGGAACTCAAACTTCAACAGAAAATGAAACTCAAACTTCAACAGGAGAAGAAACTCAAGCTTCAACAGGAGAAGAAACTCAAGCTTCAACAGGAAATGGAACTCAAACTTTAACAGATAATAGAGATGCATTAGAAGTTGATGAACTTCAAGCAGATAGAGATGCTAGGTTTAGAGCTGGTATGGCTTCAATTGCTTCAGAAAGAAAGAGAAAAATAAAAAGAGCTACTATAGATAAATTCTATCAAAAAGGAGATACGAGAAAAGACGTTGCGAGAAAAGTATTTAAAGCGGCAGGAAAAACAGCAGTAACAGCAGGAAAAACAGCAGGAAAGGTAGCAATAAGAGGAGCATCTATGGCTGCACTTAGTACAGCAGGAGCAGTAGCAGGTTTAGCAGCAGGTGTTGCAACAGGAGATCCTTCAAAAGCTTTATCATATGCAGCAGGTGCAGCAACTTTAGGAGTTGGAGCAGGTAATACGGTAGGTAATGCAATAGTTAATAAAGCTGGACAAGCAGCATCATCAATAAAAGAAGATTATGAAATGGGTGCATATACAAAAGAAGAAAGAAAGCAAAGACAACAAGCAGAATTTGATAAAAATTGGAAAAATAGTGAAGCGAATTATAAATATTTGCGTAGCCAAGGAATGACAGATGAAGATGCAAAGAAATTCTTAAATGATAAAGAAAATGGAGCACAACAATATTTGAATGCAGGAATTACAGATATTAAATTAATGCATAAAGCTGAAAATGTAGCAGCTCAAAAAGGATGGACTAAAGAACAAAAAGTTTCTAGAGCAAAAATGGCTTCAACCCTAGATAAAAATTACGTAAAGGATGTAAAAGCTCAAAATGAATTAATGGAAAATGTTAAAAAGAGAAATAGTAGAATAGATGATGATATGGCAAGCAGATTTAATAATGATATGATAGACTTATTAAAATAACTAAAAGGAGGGGGTTACTTTGTGTAAATTATTAAGAATATACAATCAAAATAGAAAACAAATATGGTTTGTAATTTTGATTATAATATTTATCATAATAATTATATATTCATTAAATGCTGTATACAAAAAGCAAGTAGAAGAAAATACATCAAATGAAAATACTACAGAGCAAAAATATGAAAAACAAAGTGAATCCCTTGTTTCTGGTACAACTGTTCCGGAAATATATAAAGAAGATTTTGGAAATTTAATAGATAGTTTTTTATCATATTGTACTGAACATCAACCTGAAAAAGCATATGGATTATTATCAAAAGATTGTAAAGAAATATTATATCCAAATGTTCAAATATTTAAAAAACAATATTATGAATCAAAATTTTCAGATGAAAAAAAGTATTCTTTTCAATCATGGACAGCTGGAACAACATATACATATATCGTAAAAATATTTAATAATATGTTAGCTACAGGAATGGGAAGTAGTGATAATTACATAAGAGATTATATTAGTATTGTAAAAGAAGATAATGATTACAAATTAAATATAAACGAATTTGTAGGAAAACTTAACTTAAATAAAGAAAAAGAATTAAATGGATTATCAATAAGAGTTGATTCTTCAGAAATATATATGGACTATGAAATTGCAAATTTTACAATAAAAAATAATACCGAAAAAACAATATTATTAGATTCACAAAAATCAACAGATTCAATGTATTTAATTAATAATAAAGAATTAAAATATGATGCTATGGGTTATGAACTTTCAGAAGAAGATTTAACGATAAATCCAGGGGAAGAAAAACAAATATCTGTAAAATACAGTAGTCCATTTAATGATGATATAAGGGCTAGAAAATATGTGTTTTCAGATATATATATGGATAAAAATGATATTTATTATGGTGTAAATAATGAAACAATTATAATAGATATAATGGAAGAATAAATATAGCAAAATAGGAGGTGTTAAAGTGAAACTGTTTAATAAAAATGATCCAGATAATATTGCAGATAAAGTACAAGAAAGTGCAAAAAAAGAAATATTAAGAAAAGCAAAAAAGAAAATGAAAGCTACAGTTGTTCATGCAGCAGCATCTGCAATTTCTTCAGCAATAGTTTCATTAACATCTTTTATATCAGCACATATCGTACCAATAGTAGCAGCTACAGTTCTAGTAGTAGTTGCTGGTTCATGGGCTCTAGATGTAATAGACTCAAAAAACAATCCACAAAGGGGAATATATGAAACTTTAGGTACAGAGGAGTTAAATAATTTAATTGCTGTATCAGGAAATAATGATGATGGATATTATTTAGCTTATAGAAAAGGTATAGGTGATAAAATCGCTGAAATTGCAAAAGATTTTGAAGACACAGGATATCAAAATGTTAATGATGATAATGTTATATTAAAATTAATACAAGCAGAATTATATACGCAATATCCAAATTTAGTTGGAGAAATAGGACATGAGGCAGAAGTAGCAACATATAATGGTGGAATAATGGATATTCCATATTATAGACAAACAACAGGATATAGTTGTGGACATACATCATTTGCAATGGTAGCTTCTTATTTAACTGGTAAAGAGGTAAAAGAATGGGACATTATAAATGGTTTTTGTCCAGGAACAGCTATAGATTTACCAGTATTAGTATCAAAAATGGCAGATTATTATGGAATTGGACCAGCAAGATATACAAAAGATGCCAAAAAAATTAGAGAATCATTATTAGCAGGAATGCCAGTAATTGCATTAGTTAATCATTCTAAAAATCATTTGTTTACAGATGGAGATCATTATATAGTACTAACAGGAGTTGATAGTGAAGGAAAGATTCATGTTAATAATCCTAATGGTAGAGCATTAAAAGATGCATATGACTTGGAAGAGGATATTATGCCTGTTTTACGTTGGTCATGTTATTTTGAAAATGGACCTAACTTGGTAGCACCTCCTAATACAGGAATTTTACACTGGCCAACAGAATCAAATCAAACAAAAATAACATCATATTTTGGACCAAGAGAACAACCTACACCAGGAGCATCTACAAATCATGGAGCAATTGATATAGGTGTACCAGAAGGTACAAATGTATATGCATGTGCATCAGGAAAAGTAATAACGGCATCATATCAAGGAAATGCAGGTAATTTTGTAGAAATTGACCATGGAGATGGTTATGTATCTGGTTATATGCATAATAGTGAGATAAAAGTATCTGTAGGAGATACAGTTGAAGCAGGTCAATTAATTGCACTATCTGGAAGTACGGGTAATGTAACAGGACCACATATACATTTTCAGATAAAAAAAGATGGAACAAAAATAGATCCTCTGAAATTTAAATATGATAATGGTATGGGTGATGGAACTGAAACAGGTTTTGGAACACAAACAAGTATAACAAACTTAGATGGATTTTTATTTATAGGTGATTCTATAACGGTCGGAATGCAAGATGTCGCAGATGATGATGTAATATTTAAAGCAGTTGTTGGGGTAGGATCACAATATTGGCTTGATCATTTTGAAGAATTACCAGGTAATTCTTTGGATGTAAAAGGAATTAATGTTTTTTTAGGAACAAATGATTATGATTATGCATCTGGAAAAATGAAAGAACTTTTAAAAAAATTACATGAAAGATATCCAAATAAAAATATATTTGTAGATAAATTGTTAGATGATAAGTCACCAAATGTTAATAATATTACTAGAGAGCAGTATATAAAAGATATAGAAAAATATTGTGAAGGTCAATCATATTTAACATACATAGATGCGACTGAAGGAGTTAATATAGCAGATAATGATTGTCACCCAGCAAGTAGAACAGATTATGAAACTTTATGGAAAAATATAAAGGCAGCTATAATAAAATCATGTTCAGGAGATAAAAGTAAACTTGCTATAGGAAAAGATACGGGAGAAGGAGTTTTAGGATTCCAAGGAGGAATCAGGATACGAAGAGTTACACCAAGTAAATCAATAGGAGCATTGACAAATACAGGTTCTGGATCAATAACAAATGGACATACTATGGAAGGAGAATGGGTTTCAGAAAT
>CANRBI010000044.1 GCA_947628775.1 uncultured Clostridia bacterium | reverse complement strand
AATCTTGGAAATCATATAACAGGAATAATGCCACGAGAAGAAGTTGAAGCCATAAATATACAAGAAGATGGCTTACCAAAAAACAACTTATGTACAGGAAAAGTACATAAATATGTCCAATTTAAAATAAAAGGAATAAATGAAGAAAATGTGCCAATTCTATCAAGAAAAAGTGTACAACAAGAAGCTATTGAAGTTGCAAAAACAGTTTTAAATGAAGGTGATAGTGTATGTGGAATAGTCAAAAATATCACTCCATATGGTGCTTTTGTAGAAATAGGGGGAGGTATTGTAGGATTAGCACATATTGAAGACTTATCTGTTGCAAGGATAAAAACACCTTTTGAAAGACTTAAAATTGGACAAAGAATAAATATTGTGGTAAAATCAATAGATAGAGATAATGGAAAAATATCATTATCATATAAAGAAAATTTCGGTACCTGGCAAGAAAATGCAGAAAAATTCAAAGCAGGAGAAAGAGTAAAAGGAATAGTTAGAGAAACCGAAAAAAATAAAAATGGCATTTTTATAGAATTATCACCTAATTTAGTTGGAATGGCAGAATATAAAACAGGACTAAAATATGGTGAAGAAATAGATGTATATATCAAAAAGATAGATTATCTAAAACAAAAAGTAAAATTAGCCATTATATAAAATTGATTCTATTTTAATAGATAGATATTTCTATATTAAAGGAGGAATTAAAATGGTTGAAGATAACCAAATTAAGGCACAAGTATCACCTTTTGCTATTAGAGAAGGTGAAATAAAAACTTTTGATGGAAAAGATGGCTATGTGTCAATGAATCAAATTGTACATAAGATAAATATAGGACATATAACAGATATACATTTTGCAATATTGGAGCTTGTAAACCAATTTGAATTTATTACATCAAGACAATTATATCAAATGTTACAAATAAAGGGAATTGACCCAAAATCACAAGACAAATTAAACAATAAATTAGATGCACTTGTTAAATCTAAAATATTAACTAGATATTACTTTACATCTGATGAAGGTAAAGGGATTTACAGAATTTATTGTCTAGAAAAAATGGGAAAATATTTATTAAACTCAAAAGAAATTGAATGTAAATGGCAACCATCAGATAACACAAAACCAGTTCCAATGATAAAAAAGAGATTGGCTGGAAATCAAACTCTAATTGCTTATTTAAGAAAAGTAAAAGCATTTGATGAACTTGTTGTAAAACCTTCAATTACAGCTAAAACAGCAGGTAAACTATTCAAAGCAACAGGTGGACTTGTAAAACTAACTAAAAACAAAAAATCAATACAATTTGTATTTGAAGTAATTAGAAGAGAACCAGAATGGGAAAAGAAATTAGTAGAAAAGATGAGATTATATCAAGATTTTTATGCTAATTTTGTTATGGGAGATTCTGGATTTAGCACTTTACCTCAATTAATAATTATATGTGAAGATGAAAAACACATGGCGGAAACTTTTAAAGAAATAGTAAAAAATCAAGTTGAAATACCACAAATAAAACTATATTTTACAACAGATTTAAGACAAAATGAAGAAACACTTGAAAATACTTTAGTAGAATTCAAATTAGTTGATGGAAAATATAAAATGGAAAATATAGAACTTAAATTATTAGGTATGTAACTTAAAAAACCAGCAAATTAATTTTGCTGGTTTTTTGCTATTTGCATGACTAAAGTAAATTACATATTTTAATTATGTTAAACCCAAAATTTCTTTAGCCCTTTGAATATCTTTATCAGAAGCAGGTTTTACATTTTTTAATTCATAATTAATACCTAAAGCAGACCACTTATGAGCACCTAAATCATGATAAGGTAAAAGTTCAACTTTTTCAACAGTTTTAAGACTATCAATAAAAGATTTTAATTTTAATAAATCATTTTTATCATCCGTAAAACCAGGCACTAAAACTTGTCTTATCCACATAGAAATATTATTATCACTTAAATATCTAGCAAAATTTAATTCTAAGCTATTTCCAACACCTACCAAACTTTTGCATTTTTCATTATCAATATGTTTTATATCTAATAAAACTAAATCAGTCATATTTAGTAAATCTTTTATATCATTTGTAATTGCCACCATTCCTGAAGTATCAATACAAGTGTGAATATTATGATCTTTTAATTTTTTAAATAAATTAATTAAAAAACTCACTTGTAGTAAAGGTTCTCCACCTGTAACAGTTACACCACCATTTGGATAAATATAATTTTTATATTTTATGATTTTTTCATAGATTTCATCAAGAGATTTATATGTGCCACCATTTATATCCCAAGTATCTCTATTATGACAATATTTACATTGCAGATTACAACCTTGTAAAAACAAAACAAAACGAATACCAGGACCATCTACTGTTCCAAATGAATCTATTGAATGTACTTTAGCAAAATATTTTAAATCCTTTTTTTCCATAGTAATATAAATAAGGGGAAAGACCCCTTTATTAATCCTTTCTAAATTTTTTCATGGATTGTCCTATTAATAACATCAAGTTGTTGCTCACGAGTTAATTTAGTAAAATGAACTGCATATCCTGAAACTCTGATTGTTAACTGAGGATATTTTTCAGGGTGTTCCATAGCATCTTCTAGTAATTGCCTATCAAAAACATTTACATTTATATGATGACCAGTTTGTTTGAAATAACCATCTAACATATTAACTAAATTACTAATACGTTGCTCATCTGTTTTTCCAAGTGTTCCTGGAGTAATTGAAAAAGTATAAGAAATTCCATCTTCAGCCTCAGGGAAAGGAAGTTTTGCAATAGAATTCATAACAGCAAGTGCACCAGTTGTATCTCTACCATGTAAAGGGTTTGCACCAGGACCAAAAGGGTCACCGCTATTTCTACCATCAGGAGTATTACCAGTTGCTTTTCCATAAACTACATTTGAAGTTATTGTTAAAATTGAAAGAGTATGTTTAGAATTTCTATATGTTTGATGTCTTTGCAACTTAGTTAAAAATTGTTTAACCACATCAATTGCAATTTGATCAACTCTATCATCATCATTTCCATATTGAGGAAATGTTCCTTCTATTTCATAATCAACAACCATATTATTTTCATTCCTAATTGTTTTAACTTTAGCATATTTTATAGCTGATAAAGAATCAGCAACTACAGATAATCCAGCTATACCACAAGCCATTGTCCTGACTATTTCTTTATCATGTAAAGCCATTTCAAGTGCTTCATATGAATATTTATCATGCATGTAATGAATAGCATTTAATGCTTTGATATATATTTTAGCAACATATTCCATCATCTGATCAAATTTTTCCATGACTTCATTATAATCCAAATATTCAGAAGTAATTGGTTCATATTTTGGAGTTATTTGTTTGCCACTTAATTCATCTTTTCCACCATTTATAGCATATAAAAGTGTTTTAGCAAGGTTTGCACGAGCTCCAAAAAACTGCATTTGTTTACCTAATTTCATTGGAGAAACACAACAAGCAATTCCATAATCATCTCCTAGAGTTACTCTCATCAAATCATCATTTTCATATTGAATAGAAGATGTTTTAATAGATAAGCTAGCTGCATATTTTTTAAAATTCTCAGGTAAATTTTCTGACCATAAAATAGTTAAATTTGGTTCAGGTGCAGGACCTAGATTTTCTAATGAATGTAAAATTCTATATGAATTTTTAGTAACAAGAGTTCTACCATCAATACCCATACCACCAATACTTTCAGTTACCCAAACAGGGTCACCACTAAATAATTCATTGTATTCAGGAGTTCTTAAAAAACGAACAAGTCGTAATTTCATAATAAAATGATCCATTATTTCTTGGGCTTGTTCTTCTGTAATTGTACCATTTTTAAGATCTCTTTCAAAATATATATCTAAAAAAGTAGATGTTCTACCTAAACTCATTGCAGCTCCGTTTTGATCTTTAATTGCACCTAAGTAGCCAAAATATAGCCATTGTACAGCTTCTTGGCTATTAGAAGCGGGAAGAGATATATCAAAACCATATTTTGATGCCATAACTTTTAATTTCTGCAAAGCTTTTATTTGTTCTCTAATTTCCTCTCTTTCTCGAATAATGCTCTCAGTAAATTCATTTACATCTAAAATATCTAACTCTTGCTCCTTTTCCTGAATTAAATAATCAATTCCATAAAGAGCAACTCTTCTATAATCTCCTATAATCCTACCACGACCATATCCATCAGGAAGACCTGTAATTAAATGACTTGAACGTGCTCGTCTTATATCAGGAGTATATACATCAAATACGCCATCATTATGTGTTTTGCGATAATTATGGAATATATTTTCAACCTCTTTATCTAACTCTTTTCCATAAGCTTCACACGATTTTTCAACAATTCTAATCCCTCCAAAAGGCATAATAGCTCTTTTTAATGGTTTATCAGTTTGTAAACCTACAATCATTTCTAAATCTTTATCAATATATCCAGCCTCATGTGAAGTAATAGTAGATATCGTTTTTTCATCTATTTCTAATACATTACCTTTTGACTCATGTTCTTTTTTATATAATTCTAAAACCTCATTCCATAATTTATTTGTTTTATCAGTAGTTCCTTTTAAAAATTGATGATCTCCTGTATATGGTGTGTAATTTTTTTGTATAAAATCTCTAACATCAATTTCAAATTGCCAATTTCCTGTTTTAAAACCATTCCACTCTTTAAATTGCATAAAAAAATTCCTCCTTTTGAGATAGTATTTACAATTATGCAAAATAATATGTTATTTAATTTATGAAAAATTTTTAGAAATAAGAACCTGACCGGCGCATTGGATATTTCCAAAACCATGTTGTTTTTGACAATAAAAAAAGAAATTGCTTTCACAATTTCCTTTATACTATATTTATTCTTCCTCAGTTTCAGCTATTGCTTTTGCTACATTATATATTAGTTTTTGTTTTTGTGGAGATACTTTTTTAAGTAATTCCGCAAATTCATGTTCTAAGTAATTTTTTGAATTATTTGAAGCACCATTTAATATATATCCTTCAGAGACATCAAGTAGACCGCATATTTGATTTAGTCTTTTTAAATTAATATGTGAATTTCCTCTTTCTACTCTACTTAAAAAAGCTACTGATATGTCGATTTGATCAGCTAAATCTTCTTGTGTCATATTTTTAGATAATCTTGCTTCTTTTATTCTAGAACCAATTACTGAATAATCTATAGCCATTTATATCACCTTCCTATTCTTTTTGATACTATATCATTTAACTTATGAGTTTTGAAGTAACTTAAAATGAAAAATAAACATATAAGTAAAACAAAGCAAATGGAAAATTCTTCCAAAGTACTGAAATATATGCATTTTGGATAAGTTATATTTTTTACATAAAATTTTAAAAGTTTTATTGAAAAAGTAGAGTAATAAAAAACGAAAAATAGAGAAAAAATAAGAAAAATCGAGTTAAAAAGAGATAAATTAAGTAAAAAATGGAATAAAATGTAATAAAAAGCGGAAAAAAAGAAAAATTATGCAAAATTATGTATACAATGTTTGAAATTGGTTAAAATATGTGGTATAATAGTATTTAGCCGTGCTAAAAAAAAACGAAAAGGGGAGTTGATTTTATTATAAAGAAAAAACTTAAATTCTATACAAAAGAGTTTTGTAAGTTTTTAAATTTTACATTAATAGCTTTGGTTTTAATATTAGCAGTGGTATTTATAAAATATAAACCAATATATGAAGTAAAACTTTCTGGTGAAACAGTAGGATATATTGAAAATAAAGATGAATTTAAAAAAATGATAAATGCAGATATAAAAAATTACAAATCAAAAAATGTTGCAGAAGTTGAAATAAAAGAAGAACCAGAATATGAACTAAAACTTGTAGCAAAAAAACAAGAAACAAATGAAAATGATATTATAGTTGATATGCAAAAAGACATGACAATCAAATACAAATATTTTGACATTTATATGAATCAAGAAAAAATAGATTCAGTAGACAATTTAGAAGATGCACAAAATATAACTGAGGATGTAAAACAAAAAGATGACAAAATAGAACTTGAAATTAAAGAAAATGTAACAGAAAATGAAGATGAAATAAAAACAAATTCAATTGATGTTGCAAAACAAAATGTATTGACAAAACTAGATTTGATTGAAGAAAAAAAGAAAGAAGATGAAAAAAGAACCATAAATGGAATAAAATTAGCAGTATTACCAGTTCAAGGTACTATCAGCTCAAGATATGGAGTTAGTAGTAGGATACGTGTATCTACACATACAGGGCTTGATATAGCTGCACCACAAGGAACACCAATAAAAGCAGTAACAGATGGTACAGTTACAGCAGCAAGTATGGCAGGTTCTTATGGGAACCTTGTAAAAATTGATCATGGTAATGGTGTTGAAACATGGTATGGTCATACATCTAAAATGTATG
The DNA here is from genome assembly GCA_947628775.1 of uncultured Clostridia bacterium. Lineage (GTDB taxonomy): Bacteria > Bacillota > Clostridia > TANB77 > CAG-508 > CAG-269. The sequence continues at coordinate 3,054 of CANRBI010000044.1, read as the reverse complement.
TGCAAGTTGGACAAACAGTAAAAGCAGGAGATGTAATAGCAGCAGTTGGAACAACAGGAAATTCAACAGGACCACATTTACATTTAGAAATAAGAATTAATGGACAACATGTTAATCCACAAAATTATTTTTACAATTAATATTTTATCTATAAAAAATAGAGAGCATTTCATATAATGTTCTCTATTTTTAAGATTGACTTTTTTTCATAATATTTATATAATTGGATAAACTAAAGAAAAGGAGTGAGTTTATGGAAGATACAGAACAAAAAGAAAAAATAAAAAATATGATAGATAATTTAGTACAAAAAGCAAAAATTGCATCAAAAGAATATATGAAATTAAATCAAGAACAAGTAGATAATATAGTAAAAGCAATGTCTATGGCAGGACTAGAAAATCATATGGAACTTGCAAGAATGGCAATAGAAGAAACAGGAAGAGGAGTATATGAAGACAAAATTACAAAGAACATGTTTGCCACAGAATATATATATCACAGTATAAAATATGAAAAAACTGTAGATATAATAAGTGAAAATGATGAAGAAGGATATGTCGAAATTGCAGAACCAGTTGGAATTATAGCAGGTGTTACACCAGTAACAAACCCAACATCAACAACAATGTTTAAATCTATTATTTCAGCAAAAACAAGAAATGTAATAATATTTGGATTTCACCCATCAGCACAAAAATGTAGTAGTGAAGCAGCAAGAATTCTAAGAGATGCAGCAATAGAAGCTGGTGCACCAGAAAATTGTATATTATGGATTGAAGAACCTTCAATAGAAGCTACAAGAGAACTTATGAACCATCCAGATATAAATTTAATTCTAGCAACAGGTGGAACAGGAATGGTAAGAGCTGCATATTCTTGTGGAAAACCTGCACTAGGAGTTGGACCAGGGAATGTACCATGTTTTGTTGATAAAACAGCAAAATTAGAAACATCAGTAAATGATATAGTAATGTCAAAATCCTTTGACAATGGTATGATATGTGCATCAGAACAATCAGTATTAGTAGATAAACAAATATACCAAGAATTTGAAAGATTAATGAGAGAAGCAGGAGCATATTTTGTAAATCCTGACGAAAAGAAAAAACTAGCAGAGAATATGTTTGATTATACAGATGAATATGGCTATAAACTAAAATCAAATATACCAGGAAAATCAGCTTATGAAATAGCAAAAGATGCAGGATTTGAAATACCAAAAGAGACTAAAATTCTTGTTGTATATGAAGAAGGAATAGGTAGAGAATATCCATTTTCAAAAGAAAAACTAAGTCCAGTTTTAACATATTATATAGTACAAGATGAACAAGAAGGAATAGACAAAGCAGAAAGACTAATAGAATTTGGAGGATTAGGACATTCAGCAGTTATACATTCAGAAAATCAAGATACAATACTAAAATTTTCAGAAACAATGAAAGCAGGAAGAATAATAGTAAATTCACCGTCAACACATGGAGCAATAGGAGATATATATAATACAAATATGCCATCATTAACACTTGGATGTGGATCTTTTGGTGGAAACTCAACTACAGCAAATGTATCTTCAGTTAATTTAATCAATATAAAAAGAGTAGCAAAAAGAAGAGTAAATATGCAATGGTTCAAAGTTCCTGAAAAAATATATTTTGAGCCAGGTTCTATTGCATATCTAGAAAAAATGCCAGATATTGAAAGAGCATTTATTGTAACAGATGAAGGAATGATTAAATTAGGTTATGTTGATAGAATTTTATATCATCTAAGAAAAAGACACAAATATGTACACTCAGAAGTATTTAGTGATGTAGAATCAGACCCTTCATTTGATACTATCCAAAAAGGTGTAAAAATGATGGAAACATTTAAGCCAGATGTTATTATTGCAATAGGAGGAGGTAGTCCTATAGATGCAGCAAAAGGTATGTGGTTATTTTATGAGCACCCAGACGCAAATATTGAGGGATTAAAGCTAAAATTTATGGACATACGTAAACGTACCTATAAATTTCCAAAATTAGGACAGAAATGCAAAATGGTGGCAATACCAACTACATCTGGTACAGGTTCAGAAGTAACATCTTTTGCAGTTATAACAGACAAAAAACTAAGCAAAAAATATCCATTAGCAGATTATGAACTAACACCTGATGTAGCAATAGTTGACCCAGACCTAGTTATGAGTTTACCAAAATCTGTTACAGCAGATACAGGTATGGATGTTTTAACACATGCACTAGAAGCATATGTATCAAATATGGCCTCAGACTATACAGATGGATTAGCAGAAAAGGCAATAGAATTAGTATTTGAATATTTAGAAGAAGCATATAAAAACGGAAATGACAAATTAGCAAGAGAAAAAATGCATAATGCAAGTACAATAGCAGGTATGGCCTTTACAAATGCATTTTTAGGAGTTAATCACTCAATAGCACATAAAGTAGGAGCAGAATTTCATCTGCCACATGGAAGAATTAACGCAATACTACTACCATATGTAATAAAATATAATGCAACACAACCTACAAAATTTGTTTCATTTCCTAAATATGAATACTTTATAGCAGATAAAAAATATGCAAAGATTGCTAAAAAAATGGTACTAAAAGGACAAACTACTGAAGAACTAGTTGATAGCTTAATAGAAAAGGTAAAAGAACTCAATAAAAAGTTAAATATGCCAAAATCATTTAGGGATGCTGGGGTGCCAGAAGAAGAGTTTTTAGCAAAGGTTGATATGCTAGCAGATAGAGCATTCGAAGATCAATGCACAACGGCAAACCCTCGAATTCCGTTAGTCTCAGAGATAAAGGAAATAATGTTAGATACCTATTATGGAAAATAATAGGAAAAAACATATAGATTATCGAGTTAAGATATTCTATATGTTTTTTTCTATATTAATTGAAAACAGTAGGTTACAGAATTTATTTATACTTAAGTTTTCCTCAATATATATAATTAAAATTAATGAATATAAAAGTACAAAAAGTAACAAATAAGAGACGAAAAATGTAACAAAACTGTAATATAATACAAAAAAGG
>CANRBI010000043.1 GCA_947628775.1 uncultured Clostridia bacterium | reverse complement strand
AATCTATTTTGCGTAAATACCCTTGTTGCCTTGTATTCTTCATTTTTTGTGACTAACGCATATATTATTTGTAATATCTTTCCTATTACTGCTACTATGGCTTGTTTTTTCTTTAACCTATTTTCTTTTCTTTTTGTTAAATATTTATATAATTCTTTTATTTCTTTATTTTTGCTTACCATCGTAAACGCAATTCTGTATAATATACTTCTTAACAAACTTCTTCCTCTTTTTGATATTGTTGTTTTTCCTTTATGTGTTCCTGAACTATTTTCTACTAGATTTAATCCTGCATATCTTCTTATTTGTTCATAACTTTCAAATCTATTAATGTCTCCTATTTCTCCTACAAGCATTGCCGCACTTACTATTCCAATTCCTTGTATACTTAATAAACTTTCATAATATCCTGTTTCTTTTAACTGCTTTTCTAATTCTTTTTCTGTCATTTTTATTTGCTTTGCTAACATTTCTGCTTCTTCTATATACATTTTTAATTGGAATCTTGCTCCATATATGCCTTCATTTGTTCCAATACTTTCTTCTGCTAATTCATAGATTTCCTTAACTTGTTTTTTACTATATCCTCTTTTTACTGTCTCTTTTATATGCTTTAGTATTTCTTCTTCTCCTAAGCTTTTTATGTCTTCAGGAAATGGACATTTCTTTAGTATTTCTTCTGATGTTCTACTTAATATGTTTTTAAATATTTTTGTATATTCTGGAAAATATTCATCTATTGTTGCTACTATTCTATTTTTTACTGCATTTTGTTTTCTTACTAATTCTGCTCTTGTATTTGATAAATTCCTTAATTCTGCCCATATTCCTTCTGGTAAATATGGTTCAAAATATCTTGCATCCTTTATTAACCTTGCTATTGTCATGCAATCTTTTTTATCATTCTTTGTTTGACAATTGTCATCAAATTCTTTTGCGTTCTTTACATGAAATGGATTTACTGTTACTATTTTTATCCAATCTATTTTTTTTAAGTACCTTGCACAGCTTTTCCAGTAGTGTCCTGTTGGTTCCATTCCTATTATTACTTTCTTAAAATTTAACATTGTTAAAACATTTTTTACTGTTTCTACTAGACTTTCAAATCCTTTTCTGTTATTATTAAAAGAGAAAGATTTTTTTATTTCTTTCCCATTTGGTAGGATTATTCCTGCCCAATGTACATTTTTTGCTATGTCTATTCCTACTATAGCATCTGTGTTTTCAATAGCATTAAATTTTAAATTTTGTGATTTAGTCATTATTCTTACCTCCAATATATTAATTTCATAGACTTTTGTTTTGTTCGTCTATATTGAAATTATATATTAGGGGGTATTTTGTTGTCAAAGTTCATTTTTCATTTATTACAGGATGCTTTATACTTTATTGCTTAAAATTATATTTCTTTCCTTTGTTTGTGTCAAGAAAAATATTTTATATTCGTTCACAATAAACAACATATCTTTTTGTGTTAACTCTATACGGATGGCAAGTAATTAATGTTATTAAGTCTCTTCCTTCTTGGATTAATAGTTGATCAACATCTGTTGGGTTTATTATTTTTATTTCATTAACTTTATAAGTAAGAATTTCTCTAAAATTTTTAATATAAATTTCATCTCCAATTTCTAATTTTTGGATTTCTCTAAACATTTTAGATTTGCTCCATCCTCTGTGTGCAGCAATGACACTATTAGTATTTTTTCCTCCTATTGGATATGATGTTTGTGTTAAATGAACTGAGCCTTTTTTTAAATTTGACTCATTTGCTCCAAGTAAAATAGGAATTTCAATATTTATTTTAGGTATATTTATAAATCCTATTATATTTCCTTCTAACCCGTATTTACCTAAATCAATTGTTGGTTGTTCATAAGAAAATGGATCTACTAAATCTTTTTGCTTATTAATGTATAAATTTTCATTTTGTTTTTTTAATTCATTATATAGTTTTTCAAGTTCAGATTCCTCGCTTTGGTTTTCTTCTTTTTTTTCAATTTCTTTAATTTTTTCAAAAAATGTGTTCTCTATTTTTGTTACATCTTTATTATACAACATATTATTTATTTCGGGAATTAAGATTATAAATATACCTATTAATATAAATAGTATTGCACCTATTTTTAAAAAGGAAATGCTTATTTTTTTCTTTTTTTCTTTCATTTCTTTCTCCTTTTTAATATTATATTAACTAATGTTATTGTAACAACAATAATTATAGTAAGAGCAATTATTAATATTTTTTTTGTTTCTAATTTTGGAGCTATATTTTCTACCTCTTCTATTTCTTTATAATCTATCTTTTCAGTGTTATTTACTCTTTCTGTATGAACCAAAAGTCTATGTGTATTTATACCATATGGTGTGCAAGTTACAAGAGTTATTAAATCCCTATTTTTAATTGGTCTTAAGTGTTCTATTTCCGTTGGTTCTATTACTTCCAAATCATATACTTCATATGTTAATATTTCATCTAATATATTAATATAAATATAATCTCCTATTTCTAATTTATCTAAATCACTAAATAATCTTGCTGTTGGTAATCCTCTATGTCCTGTCAATACTGAATGTCTTGATGTTCCCCCAATTGGTAATGCAGTTGTTTCAATATGACCTATTCCCTTTTCTAATACTTCGCTACTTGTTCCATGATAAATAGGTAATTTTAATGAGATTTTAGGAATTGTTATGTAACCCATTATATTATTATTTATGTTTAGTACTTCTAAATAATTATCTGGCAATGCATATCCACTTCCTTTAACAAATGGATCATATACAGGGTCTCCTGCTAAATTCTCGTTATATATTTTAGCTTTTTCTAATTCTTTTTTTGTGTCTATATTCATCTCATCTGAATGAATTTGCTCTTCATATTGCTCGATAACTTTTCCTTGATTTTTTTCTGCTATATAATTACTAATTGTTGGATATAAAAATATTATACTTCCTACTATTAATAATATTATTGCAATAATCATAATTATTGTACTATTTATCTTTTTTTTCATTTATTGAACCTCTATTTAGAGTTATTTTTTCTCTTTTTATAAATTATAAATAATATTATTCCTATTCCAATAAATATGCTTCCTATTACTTTTAATATTGTTGTTCCCATTCCACCTGTTATTGGTAATTGAAATCCTTTATTATTTTCTACTAAATACATTGCATTTTTATCTTTTATTTCTAATTCTTTGCTAGTTGTAAGTTTATTGTACTCATTTGGAGCTTTAGTTTCTATTAGATAATATTTTCCTATATCTAATCCTCTTAATATAAGTTTTCCTTTATTTTCCCCTGTAGTTCCTACTATAAGATTTGTTGTGGCTCCATTTTCATTTGATTTATAGTAAATTCCATCTCCTCTTTTTATAAATGTCAAATTTTCTTTTCCTTCTGAATCTTTTGATAACGTAAATTCTGCTCCAGTTAATATTATTGAATTATCTTCTTTATCTACTTTTGTTATTTCTAATTCATATGTGTAAACTTTTTCTTTATCTTCTTGAGTTTTCCATGTTGATTTATCATAAGGATTGTTACTATAATCTAAATAAGCATTATTTGGATTTTCTTCTTCAAATATTTTTATACTTTCATCTGTATTTAGTTTTGCATTATAATCAACATGGATTTTTTCATATTGTTTTATTTTTTCATAATCGAATTTTAATATAAATGTTGCTGTTCCTAAATTGTTTGGTCTTTCATTTGTTAATATATATTCTTCTTCCTCATTTAGCAAAGTTTCTTTTGTTCCATTTACACCATATACTTTAATAGAATTTTCCATTAAAGTTAAACCTTCTGAAAATTTATCACTTATATAATAATCTTTTGCTAGACTGCTTTCTAAATACTGAGGTATATCTGCACGTATATCAAAATTTATTACATCTGTTGTACTTACTTTATCATCATTTTCTAAATCCTCATTTATTGTTTTATCTATATTTATAATACTAGCTTTTATTTCTACTTCAGGATTTGACAATTTCCATTTTTCAGATTCTGTATCAAATTCTGGTGTTATATTAATTATTGATGGTCTATAAACCATGTATCCATTTTCTATTATTATTAAATATGTTCCCATATCTAAATTATCAAATACAACTTCAGAATTTGTTTCTATTGGAAATGCAAGTTTACCTTCTGTTGTTTTTTCTTGTACAGGTTCTAATTCTAAATTTTCACCTTTTATTGCACTTGCTAATTTATCATAAAATTGTGCTGCTTCTATAGAATTATTTTCTATATTATCATATAATTCTCTAGGATTTACGTATCTTGAATAATCTGGTGTTTGATTTTCAGTACTTTTTAAATATTGTTTTACATTTTCATTCCATTCATATGGTGGTTCTATTGGTTGATCAATCTCATAATCATAGTTTACATTTGTAAGCTTATATATCGATACTTTTACTTCTGATTCTATATTTGAAACCGTTATACTTCCTTTTTCTTCTATTGTTATAGCATTACTTCTCACATATAATATACTTACAAATATGATTATTGTAAAAAAAGTAACTAAAAATTTTTTATAATTCATGTTTTCCTCCTTAAATGTTTTTTCTTAAATTAATAATATATATTATCATTCCTGCTATTATTAATATCAATCCAATCGTACTATATAAATTTGTTCCTGTACCTCCAGAAACTGGAAGATTGTATATCTTTACATTTGGTAAAAATAACTTTCCTTCTTCTTTTAAAAATGCTGGTGGGTTTTCTTCCCCTACTGCTGTTATTTTCCATTCTCCTTCTGTATTTATTATTTTCCATTGTCCTTCAGGCTTTAATCTATCTATTGCTGCTTTTGTTTCTATTAATCTATATTCTTTTCCTTCTACTAAATTTTTAAATTCTACCTTTCCTCCTATTAATCCTAATGTTCCACTTGTTTCTTGTCTTTCTAATTTCCAGCAATCACTTACTTTTGTTGTGTTTATTAACTTATCATGTTCTTCTTTTGTATGTTCTGGATTTGTACATACTAATCTATATAATGAAAATTCTGTTCCTGGTAATTCTATGCTTTTGTCTTCGTTCGCTATTTTCGTAAACTCGAAATCTGCTAGTTCTATTTTGTTTATACATTCAGTTACCATATCTTTATCTAGTTTTCCTTTTTCATTTGTATATGTTGTTTGATAGTCTTCTATATTTGCTTCTTCTTCTGTCACTTTATATCTCGTGTCTTTTGGTATATCTTTTATTGTTATTTCTTGTCCATGTTTTAATTTTATTGTTGCTTCATAATTTCCTTCATTATTTTGAATTAATTTTAGTGTTCCATCTTCTGCTTTTTCTACTCCTTCTATATAGCTATTTCCTATATATTTATAACTATCAAAAAATTCTGCATTTTCTGGTGGTATTAATTCTATTTTAAATGTCCATTCTCTTTTCGGTTCTGCTGTTTCTCCTTCTACTTTTTTTCTTATTGTTAAATCTTGTGCTTGTACATACATATTTGTGTAATTTGCTTCATCTACTATATTTCCTTCTGTTGTACTTGAGATTGTTGTCCCTTCTACTAAAATCGTGTCTCCTTCTCTTCCTGTTACTTTTAAAAATTTAAATCCTTTTTTTCTGTTTTGTAGACTTACATTTTCTTTTACTTCATAATTTATATCACTTTTTATTCCTGATAGCAATATTGCTTCTCCATCTTTTAATTCAAATTTTGCTTTCCCTTCACTATCAAATAATAATTCTTTTGTTTTAAATGTTGATTTTGTTTTATATTTTTTTATTGTCCTATCACTTTCATATACATTTATTATTTCCTTATTTTCTTTTGTACTATTACTATATGTTACAATTGTTCCATCTTTATTTACTGTTCTTTCTTCTTCACTTATTCCTACCCAATATTTCGTTGGGTTTCCATCAAAGTCAAGTATATATCCTTTATTATCTGTTATTACTAATATTGAATCATATTCTGGAACCCATCTTTCTCCATTCCATTCATATGCTACTATTACATTTTTTGTTCCTTCTGCTCCCTCTAATGTTAATGTGAATTCAAATTCTTCATTTAATTCACTTTGTATAGTATTTTTGTCTGTTTCTGTTGATACTGTTTTTGTAATAAGTATTAATCCATTTTCTATTCCTATTCTTCCATTGTTTCCCATATATGTAATTATGCTGTTATCATTTGTTCCATTTTCAGGTACATAATAATATGTTGCTGTATCTGTTTCGTTATATTGCTTCTCTTCTATGAAATTATTAAAATTATCTATTCTTCTTGTTCCTATTTTTGTTGCTACAACTACATCTGGTCCTTTTTCTCCTACTTCTTCCATACTTTCTGTATTATAATATGTTAAATGATTTGTTTCATTTTGGTTGTATAATTCTGATCCTTTTCTTGATATAGCATATTTTATTAATTTTCCTTTTGAATTATCTCCTTTAACATAATATTCAATTTCAAAATAATATGTTTTATCTGGTTCAATATCATTTATATCTGTTACAGGATTTATTAATTTTATATTTCCTCCTGTATCTACTGTTTGACCTTCTCCTCCCGAACTTGTTTTGTATATAGTTGAATTTTTCCCAAAGAAATAGTAACTATTGTCTTTTGCTGGTGTAAATGTTGTAGCTGTATTTCCATATGTATTTTCTGAATTTTTATTTTTATTATAATTTTCTCCTGTATAATAATTTGAATAGAAAAATATATATTGTTTATTATCTATAACTTCTGTGTGTTTATCTAAATATTCTGGTGATACTTGTGTTAAATCTATATTTCCTTTTTTATCTTTTGTTTTTTCATTGATTCCTACTGTATAAAATAATCTTATTGGTGTGGATTGATTTTTATTTTCTAGATTTGTTTCATATCCTTCTATTTCATTATTTACAATTTTTATATTAGCTATTTGTAATGGTAAAGCATTTGATGGAATATTTAAATATAAATCCATATCATAACCTGAATCTGCTATAAAATCTGTTCCTGTGTCATCATTATAGTCTCCTGTATATTCTGTCCATATACGTATATCACTTAATTTATATATTCCTGCTGTATTACTTTCATATAATCTTTTTAATTCTGATTGCTTTTCAGTTGGTTCTTCTCCATAACAAGAATTCCATCTATATTTACTTATTTCAGTATCACTTAAATCTAATTTATAAAAAGTATATTTTGTATTTTTTTGTTTTTGTGTTAAATTTTCGATTGGTAATGTTGGCACATATTCTCTTGCTGTTTCATCATCAACATAGTATGTATCACCATTATCGAAATTTCCGCCTGTTTCTCCTATCCAATTTCCACTACTATCATACCATCCACTTATAAATGGATTACTTGTTCCTACTTCATTATGATTTTCTCCACGATGGTTGTCATTAAAGTTATAATCATATACTGCTACATGATTTATACCATACATTTCTCCAAATAAAAGTAATGCCATGTCTTGTGTTTTATTATTTACTATCACACCTTTATTTTGTACTTCCATATATTCACCAATTGGATCTGAATAAGTTAATGAATCTAAAACATTTGCATTATTCTTTCCATTAATAGGATTTTTTACTCTTGTATTTTGTTCTTCTACTATATTTTTAATTACATCATTTAAACCTCCAAAGCCAGTTGATAGAAATCTTTCTATGTAATTTATATTTTTTTCAATATCTTCTACTGTTATTCCATATGTATCATCTTGAAGCTGTGATGTACTAGCATTTAATTTTATCGAAATAAAATTTCCAGTATATGTATCATTTACAATTTCTCCTGTTTTCCATTTTTCAAACAAATCATATGCTCCTAATACACCATTAGTTCCTTTTATTCTTTCATCTGTACTTTCTTTTGTGAAAAATTCTGAAGGATTATTTATAGCTTGTATTATAGTCTTCTTGTCGCTTTCTTCCATTTCTTCCAAAGGATCATTATCTGAAGCATAAATTGCATAATTTGCTATTGAAATATCTTGAGCATTTTCAATATTTGCTTTTCTTGCATTTTCCTGGTAATGTTTGTTTACTTTTGTAGTATAATATGAAGCTGTCATCAATGTTTGGAAAATTGTAGGTATAGCCATTTGTGTACCACTTAACTGATTTACATTATAAAAATTATCAGAATCTCTTTTAGAAGTGTAAGCTATATCTGTAATTGTATTTACGTTATTCCAATTTGATGTTTCATTAATCACAGATATATCACTTGCATTACCATCTGTTAAATGAATCATGCATGGAATATTAGAACGAACTTGTCCAGTTGTTGATTTCCATGTAGTTTCTTCTGCATCTGCTAATGCTTGTAATCCTGTAGCTAATCCTGCTTGTTGATTAGTTATATGTCCTACTTGATAAGGATTTTCAGCTGTTCCTTCTCCTTCTCTATGTCCACTCGTACCATTAAATATATAATTGCCACTATCTCTAACTTCTGATAAGTTTCCATTATGATAGTCAAAACTTGACTTACCTGCATTATTTACACATCTAACTACTGCTTGACCTGTTTTATTATTTTTAGCATTAATTGTAAGTTGAAAATGTAATCCCTGAGTTGTTCCATATACTTCTAATGCTTCCACACTCAAAAAAGGTGTTTCAGGATTAACTGAATAATTACCTAATGGCAATAATAAAGCAGCTGTTGTTCCATATACTGTTATTCCAATTCTTGTTTCAGGGTTTAAAGCTAATATTTGATCTACAGCATTATTTATAGCATTAACTGTTTTTAATATTGGTGTTTGTTCAAGTTCCATTGTTGGAATACCACTTACTTGCCCCATACTACCTGATATATCTATAATAAACATCATGTCTAATATTTCTGGACTTTTTATTAATTGACTTGAACCTAATGCTGAAAATGTATGTAAAAACTCTCCATTATTTGTAATTTCTCCTTCATATCCATCTGTATTATTATCTAGTGTAATATTTTGTGTTGTTACACTCTTGTCTGTCCATATACGTCCTGCATATCTACTACCAAATTCATCGCTAATCAATTTGTCTATGTACGAATCCATTGTGTTTGAATCTGCTATTTTAGATGCATATTTGTTGTTTAAACTGTTATTTATCTTTAAAGTTTTAGTATTCATTGGCACAGTAATATTGCCTATACTTATTGCATAGGAACCAATTTCTAGACCTAACATAGTTAAGCACATTACTAGAATTAAAATTTTTATAATTATACTTTTTAAATCTAAAATTGCCTTTGATACTTTTCCTTTCATTTTTCCCTCTTTGATTATTATATAATATATTTATATATTAATTATATATATATTAATTTTTACAAGTCAACATAGCCATTTTTGCTAATTTCTAATGTTCTTTATTTCCCTAATATATTATGTTTCTTTACATTTCTTTTACTTTTCTTATTCTTTTTGTTTACGAATTTAGCTTTTTACTAGGGAAATAATTAATTTATGTTTTTTTATAAATATATTTAATAATTAAAAAAACTCCTAATTTTTTAAATTAAGAGTTTTTTCTTAAATTAATAATATATATTATCATTCCTGCTATTATCAATGTTAATCCAATCGTACTATATAAATTTGTTCCTGTACCTCCAGAAACTGGAAGGCTATACATCTTTACATTTGGTAAAAATAACTTTCCTTCTTCTTTTAAAAATGCTGGTGGTA
>CANRBI010000042.1 GCA_947628775.1 uncultured Clostridia bacterium | reverse complement strand
TTACACACTCCTATACAAAAATTATACTTTAACAATATATTAAAATCAAGGTGTAAATAAAAAAATTGATAAAATATATGTCTTTTGGTTAAAATATTTTTAGGAGGTTAGAGATGTTTAAGCCAAAAGCTATTTATTATGAAAAAGAGATATTTAACTATCCTTTAGGAAGAGAATTAATGAAGAAATATGAGGAGGTTAATAAATTTGAGATTGAATCTCATAATAATATAGAAGAGATGCGTAGTAACCCTAATTCTGAATTTGCTAATATGAAAAGAAATTTGATAATAGGTGTTAGAAAAACTCATAAATTTGTAGAAAACCATAAGACATCTGATTTTTTAGTTCCTTATACTTCATCTGGTTGTATAGCTGCTTGTATGTACTGTTATTTAGTTTGTAATTATAATAAATGTTCATATTTAAGATTATTTGTTAATAGGGAGCAGATGTTAGATAAAATAATTAAAACTGCTGAAAAATCAGAAAATAGTTTGACTTTTGAAATTGGTAGTAATAGTGATTTGATTTTAGAAAATACAATTACAAATAATTTGGTATGGACTATTGAAAATTTTAAAAATACTAAAAATGGATATTTAACATTTCCAACTAAATTTGATATGGTAGACCCAATATTGCCACTAGATCATCAAGGTAAAATTACTGTTAGGATGAGTGTTAATCCTGAAGAAATTATAAATAGAGTTGAATTTGGTACATCTAGGTTACAGGGGAGGATAGAGGCTATAAATAAGTTAAAAGAAGCGGGGTATAAAATAGGTATTTTAATAGCTCCAATCATTTTAGTTGATAATTGGAAAGAACTATATAAAGAACTAATACAAAAACTAAGTCAAGAGTTATCAGAAAATGTAAAAAAAGATGCATTTTTTGAACTAATTTTTATGACCTATAGTTATGTCCATACTAAAATAAATGAAGAAGCTTTCCCTAATGCAATAAATCTATATAATAAAGATATAATGACAGGACGAGGTAGGGGGAAGTACTGCTATAAAAAAGATGTACGAGATGAAGCGGAAATTTTTCTACGTGACCAAATGCATAAATATTTTCCTAATAATAAAATAGAATATATAGTTTAAAGAGATATTAAGTTAATATCTCTTTACTTTTAACTAAATTGATGATACAATACTGTATGCAATATAATAAATAGAAAGGGTTTTATTATGAATGAATTAAAAGTTATTGATATTATGAATGAAACTATTATAGAATTATCAAAAGAAAAAAATGCAAATTGTGACGAAAATCTAAAAATAAAACAATATTTAGAAGACGAAGCATTTTTCTTTAAAATTGATAAATCAAAAGCATTTGATATACTACAAAAAGTGGGAGTAAAACAAGATATGTTAGAAAATGTGTATAAAAAATTAACTGCACAAAATGTATTTTATGATTTATTATATAAAGGAAAAATAAATGAAAATGATAAAGATTTAGTTGTAAAATACGAAACTTACCGGAAAAAATGATTTATTCAATAAATAATAAAGGAGAATCTATATGAATGATAAATATATATATCAATTTTATGATGAAGTTTGTAAATCTTTAGGAGGAGACTACAAAATAATACTAGAACCAGGTAGAAATTTTACAGAAGAATGGATTGAATATGATACTGTAAAATGGGAACTTGAAGACCAACTTGAAAACTTAGTAAATGATTTATCAAAAGATAATACACTAAGTTTTGAAGAAAAGATATTAGAATTATACAAATATATAGCTTTAAACTACATATATGATGATAATGTGTTATATTTCTTTAAAAGAGATGTAAGTGATATAGATAATATAAAATATATAGCTGTAGATTGGTACGGCAGAATAATTGATGATAAATGGAAAGAAAACCGAAAAAATCATAATAGAAGAGTATGCTATGAATTTGCTAGATTTTATGCAAAAGCAATTAATGATTTACTAAATGGAAATGACAAATGTGAAGCTTTTATGCTAGGAGATAAAGAAAATCTACATTATGTTGTAGGCCTAACAGGTGAAGAATATAGTGTGATTTTAGATGTAGATGATTTTAATAAAATAAAAGATTTAACAAGGCTAAAATTAGGATTAACAATTAATGGAATAACAATATTAAGGGATAATTCTGGCAAATTTAAAAAAGTTGTTGACAAATATAATGAGGACAAACCAGAAGATTTACCAGAGTTAAAAAACATTTCAAAAGATAATGACATTATAGAGTATTTCAATAAAGTTATAACAATATTAAAACCACATAACATAGATTCACAAGGATTTATGGAATATATGAGAGCAAAAATAGAAAAAGAAGAAATTGAAATAGAAAAAATATGGAAAGAAATAAAAAATGGTCCTGAAAAAAGATATGTAAGATGCTTACTTTTTGATTATGAAGGAAAAACATATTTACTAGATAGTGTTGATCAAAAATTACAAGTAATTGATAAAGAAAAACTAGATACAAATGTATTTGTAATCAATCCAGAAGAAAATCAATATCCATATTTTGGAGGATAAAGAAATAAAAGAAAGGAACATGTATCAAATGAGTGCAAATATTGAAAAATTAGAAAAATTAAATGACTTAGTAGGTCTATCATTTAGGAGTAAACATACAATAGTACTAAATCCAGATGAAAGAGATGAAAATCAAGAAACTTTAGGTGATAATGTAATATATGATAAAGCAAAATGGAATATATCAAAAGAACTTAGTGATTTTGTTGGTGAACTTTCAAATAATAACGAGCTAAGTACAGAAGATAAAATCATACTAATTTTTGAAAAAGTATGTAAAGATTATACTTATGATGATAACTTAATATCATATATAAAAGAAATTGGAGATGATATGTATACTGTACCTGATTGGTATGGACAAAATATAGATGATGAATGGCAAAAAAATAGGGAAGAGCATAACAGAAGAGTTTGTTATGAACTATCTAGATATATAGCAAAAGCTTTAACAGAATTATTTAAAGATAGCGAAAAATATAATGTATGTATTCACTGGAATAAAAACTTAACACATTATTTTGTTGGTCTAACATGTGATGATTATAGTGTTACTTTAGATGCAGATAATTTCTTTAATATAAAAGACTTAACAAGATTAAAAACAGGTCTAACAGCTGAAGGTATAACTATATTAGAGGATAATAACGATAAATTCAAAAAAGCACTAGACAAATTTAATGAAGGTAGAAGTGAACATGCAATAAATAAAATTAAAACTGAAATAGAAGAAGATAGTCAAAATATAAATCCTGATACAGTAATTCTAAATACTGATGAAGCAGAAGAAAATGAAGAAATAATTTTCTTAAAAAAAGCATTAGAAATTTTAAATAAAAAATATGACATAGATTCACAAGGGATTTTTGAATATATTAAAGAAATTGTTGATATCAGATTAGGTGCAAATATGAGAGAAAAAATTTGGAAGAGGATGGAAGGAGAAACTAAAGAATCTACAAGATATATAAGATGTTTAGTTATAAATGCAGATAATCAAAAATTTCTAATTGATGTTGATCAAAAAGCAATACGTCCATTTAATGAAGAAGAGCTAAATATGAAAAGAACAAGATTTATTCCATATAATGATCTTTCTCCTCGTGGTGGATATGATTATTATGATGGTAGGTAAATACGAGCAATTGCTAATTTTCATATATATTTATTTTAACCATTACAGTCCATAAAAAATTTGAAAAAAAAGGAAAATCATGGTATAATTAAGGTGTAGCAGACAATTGATTATAGCAGGAAGGAGGTAGAACCTCAATGAAGTTGAAAATTGCAACAAATTCCACAAAAAAATTATGTGGGATTACAAATGCATTTTCACGGTTTTTTGGAATCCAAGAAACCGAAATCGAGGTTTCTCATCAATCAGTTGACTCTGGAGTACCAAATCAGCCATTTAATGAAGAAACCTACCAAGGAGCTTTAAATAGGGTACAGGCCTTATTAAACTCCGAGGATAGCTGCAACTATGACTATTACGTCGCATGTGAAGCAGGCATAGAAAAATTTATGGGACTCTATTTCAATGTGCAAGTTGTTTGCATATATGAGAAGAAAACCAATAAATTTTTCTATGGAAAAAGCTCCGGATGGCAAATTCCATCTGAAGCAATTGAAATAATCAAACAGACCAATCTGGATGACTATCTCAAAAACAACGGGATAACCGAAATAAGGCAACTGCTAGGCAATAGCAGAGCCGAACTGGTATCCCAAGCAACACAAGTTGCACTTGCAAGTGCAAAGTTGCAGAAATCCAAAACGAATTGAGAAACCCAAATTTCTCAATTCGTTTTTTTGGCAAATTAAAAAATGTAAAATAATTCCAATTTTATCTTGATTTTTGTAGAAATTATGATATAATGCTACATATAATAATAACAGCATTATAATTAAATTTACTTTAGTTAATTTTATAAAGAAAGGAGTATATAACTATGAAAGAAAATGAAAATCAAGTTGAACTTGAGGAAATAGTTTCTGTTAGCTGTGGAACTTGTGATAGTAACTAAACTAGGAAAGAGATTTTGTCTCTTTCTTAATTATATGATTAAAGGAAATAATTGTTATGAATATAGAAATAAATTTAAATAATGAGATAATAAATAGATCCTTTTTAAACCAATTATATTCTGTAAAAGTAAAAATCATCCATGAAAAAGATATATATGAAATTAAAGGAATTTTTAATGAAACTAAAATTAATATAAAAACAAATATTCTTTTTGAAAACAATCAAAAGTATACTATTATTATAAGTGTTGTATCATTAGGTATTCAAATCTTAAAAAGAAAATATACATTTATTTACCATAAAGATGATCAATACAAATTAGATAATAATTGCTCAATTATAAATAATGATAAAACTAATAAAATTGATATTATAAATTCTGTTTCTGATAAAAATTATAGCACATTAAGATATAAAGTAAACCCCTTATGTACTTTTAGAGATGAAGAAAACAAATTTTCAATATATTTGAACGGAAATATTTATTTAATTAGTGGGAATTTATTAAATATGTTTAAAAATATGCTTGAATTAAAAGAATTTTCAAACATAACAAATGAGCAAATATCCAATATTAATACTCTGATTAAGAAAGGATGTATAATTGCATATGAAGGATAATTTAGTAATAAAAACAGCAAACTATCCATATTCAGTTGGAATTGCGATAACAAATAAATGCAATCTACATTGTATACATTGTAATATGAATAGTGGGCAAGCATTAAAAGACGAACTTTCAAAAAAAGAATATTTTAAACTAATAGATGAATTAAAAGCAAACAAAGTTCAAAAAATTAGTTTTTTTGGAGGAGAACCATTAATAAGAGAAGATTTCTTTGATATAGCCAATTATGCTCATGATTCAGGCATATTTGTTAATGTTACAACAAATGCTTTATTATTAACAGACAGTATTATAGAAAACGAACTCTATAAATTTGAAATGGTTAGAGTAAGCTTAGATGGGCCTAATGCAGAAACACATGAATTTATAAGAAATAAAAATGGAATTTTTGAAAAAACTATAAACAACATTAAAAAAATGGTAGAAAACGGTGTTAATGTTGGAGTTGTTACATGTATTTCACATAAAAATATAAAATATTTAAAAGAAATGATACAATTATTAACAGAGCTCAAAATAAAAAGATGGTTCATACCACTATTGTCAACTGCTGGAAGAGGGAGTAGTTTATCTTCTGAAGTTTTACTACCTCATGAAATAAAAGAATTTTTAATTGAACTTGAAAAACTAACAAAAGATGTAAATTTTATTATTAATCTTGATTTACCATATACTGTTTTATTAAATAGTAAAAAAAATAACATTAAAGCTTCATGTCCTGCAGCAATAACAGAACTAACTATATTTGCAAATGGTGATGTTTCTCCATGTTGTGAAATTCCTGTAATTGGCGGAAATATTAGAAAAAATACAATAAAAGATATATGGAACAATAGTGACGTATTTAAAAATTTTAGAAATAGAAGTTTAATCCAAGGCAAATGTTCTAAATGCTCATACCTAATGAATTGTGGCGGTTGTAGGGCTAATGCATATATAAAATACAAAAATTATCTTGAAGGAGATGATGCTTGTTGGAAAAATTAAATAAATTAGAATATAAATTTAGAGAAGAGCTAGATAATAAATTACTTGCCTATAATGTTATAACATCCAATATGTATTTTCTTAGTGGAAATACAAAAAAATTCATACAAAATATGATAGATAATAAAAAGCAAGATGTAAATTTAGAAGATAAATATATAGATTATTTAAAAAATAAACGTATTATCATAGAGGAGTAACTAAAATGGAATATAAAAATATGAATGTAACTATTGATGTGACATCTAAATGTAACTTAAATTGCAAACATTGTAGAGTCAATGAAATAGATTATGATATGACTTTAGATGAAATTAAAACCATGTTTTTGAAATTAAAACCATTTAAACCAAGAGCTGTTTTTATAAGTGGAGGAGAACCCCTTATGAGAAATGATATAGTAGATATCGTAAAAGAATCAAAAAAACTAGCTCCTGTAACTATTCTAAATACCAATTCTTTACTACTAACAGAAGAATTATTAAAACAATTAATTGAAGCAAATCTTGATTATATCCAAGTCAGCCTTGATGGAATTGAAGAAATTCACGATTACATTCGCGGAAAAAATACATACAAAATGGCTATAGATAAAATGAAGTTAATAAACAAATATTCTGATAAAATTAAATTACATATTAATTGTGTAGTATCAAAAATAAATTTAGATACTATGATTGAATTTGCAGAACAAATATTAGACATTGAAAAAATAAATGTTCAGATATTTGGATTTAAAAGGTTTATTCCAAGCAATGTTCTAAAAAATACATCTGCACTTGGCAAAGAAGGATTAAAACAACTATATGATAATTTATCATATTTACAAGAAAAATATAAAGATAAAACTGTTATTGCTTCAGATATGCCAATGAAGAATATTTATAAAGAACAAGAAGTTAAAAAAATCATGAACAAATATGATTTAAAATGTGCAGGATGTTCAGCTGGAGTTAATGGTATAAGTATAAGAAATGATGGGACAGTTACTCCATGTACATTATTATATATTGATTGTGGTAATATACTAAAAAATGATTTAGAAGACATATTAAATAATCCAGATATAACTAATATAAAAAATCGTAAGCTAAAAGGCAAATGTGGAAATTGTAAATATAAAATGATTTGTGGTGGCTGTAGAGCTGTAGCATATCAATTAACAGGGGATTTTTTAGAAGAAGATATGGAGTGTTTTATATGTTAAATTTAAGTGCACCAATTTCAGTTGTTTGGGAAATTACAAATAAATGCAACTTTAAATGTCCACATTGTAGAGCTTTTCAAGATTATAAAGAAGAAAATAAATTAATAGAAGAAAAAATTTTAAACGAAATAATAAAATCTAAAGTTTTTATTGTTAACATTTCAGGAGGGGAGCCCTTACTTAATCCTCGAATATTTAATATAGCTAAAAAGTTGACTGAAAATGATATATATGTTATATTGTCAACAAACGGATATTTATATAGTAAATATAGAAAACAAATATTAGAATCAGGTATTAAAATGGTGCAAGTATCTTTAGATGGAAAAAAAGACTTACACGAAAAGTTCAGAGGTGTCAAAAATACATATGAAAAAGCAATAGAAGCATTAACAATGGCAAAGGAAGATGGAATTAGAACTCAAATGAATGTAACCATTACTTCTGAAAACATTGATACCTTAGAATGGAATTATCATAAAGCTATAGACTTAAATGTAGATAGAATATTTTACAGAAGAGTTGTACCATATGGAAAAGCAAAAGTAAATAGATATGTATTACCTGATAAAGAAAAGTATTACAAAATGCTAAAAAAATTAGTATCACTAAATAACACAAAATTAATGATTTCGATTGATGAACCAATATTAAATGTATTGTTAAAAAATGATAAAGAAAATCACTTATCTTGTGGAGCTGGAATTAAAAATGTTGGTATTTCTAGTGATGGAAATGTTTATCCTTGTATTTTTTTAAGAGAAAAAGTTGGAAATCTAATGGAAAACTCGTTGATAGAAATATGGAACAATAGTACTATTCTAAAAAATCTAAGAAACAGAAATATAAAAGAATGTGGAAATTGTAAATTTAAATATAGTTGCGGTGGCTGCAGAGCTTTTTCAGGTATATATGAAAAAGATGAATTTTGTCCATTATAATTCTAGGAGGGAAAGGAATGTCAATTTATCCCAAAAATATAAGTAAAGGAGAAAATTTGATTATACATTTAAGATTTTCAAATAAAGGTAAAAAAAATGAAATTGTTAAATATAAATTATATGTACAAGATCCTGAAGGAACAAATATATTAAAAAAGGAAAAAAATATATATCTAGGTGTAGATGATGATGAATTTGTAAGACAAATATATTATTCTATTCATATAACTGATAAATTCAAACCTGGTAAATACTTAGTTAAGTTTTATTTAATATGTAGAGGAAATATAATTGAATCATTAACAAAAGATACTGATTTTTTCTATGTAGAAGATATAAAATATTTTAATTTAAAAGGAAAAACATATATTTATAACAAATCTCCTGAAAATGTGAACATAGAGTTATATGATAATAATAATATATCTAAAACATTTAACATAAAAGGCAATTCTACATTAGAAATCCCAAATAGTTATAAGTATATTAAATATGCAAATAATAAGTTTGATATTATAAAAGAGAAAAAAAAGATATATATTAAAAATCCTTTGATAAAATTTAATAATAATAAATTAATTGATACAAAATATGGAAAAGAAATTAAATTAACAAAAGAAGAAATTACTGAATTTAAACTTTTAGATGATATATTTTATGATTCTAAATATATAAGCAAGTTTTTGGAAAAAAGCATTATCTTAGAAAAAACTACAAATACTTTCATATAAATAACAGGAGGTAAAAATGTTAATTGATTCACATATACATATAGGTAATGAAAAAGAATGTGAAGAAATAATCAAAAATTCAAAATATAAAAATGTATATAGGATATATTCTTGTATTAATCCAAAGACAATAAATTCAACTAAAAAATTCCTAAAGGATGTTGATAAATATTTTGCAATACCATTATTTTTTTGCGAAACCAATATTGAAGATGCTAATAGATTATTATTAAAACAAATAGAAAATGACTCTAAAGCTATTCCAATTTTATTATTATGTAAAAATCAAAATTTAAATGATTTAATACTGTTATTAGACTATCATATCATTAAGGAACATTTTACATTACATAATCCTGATAATATTAAAGATAGAGATGAAGTATATGATTATTTAAATGATAAAGAAGGATTTATTTTACTACACACACTTTCTAAAAGTACATACCCACATGTAATGTCTTTAAGAAAAGAATACCCAAATATGCGAATTATAGTTGCTCATTTAGGTAGAGATAGTACATGTGATGTTAAATATACAAAGGAAATGATAGATAAGTTACACTCAGATGAAAAAATATATACAGATATTTCAACTATTTCAAATCCAGAACTAATAAAATATGTAATGAGTAAATTTGGAAAAACAAGAGTTCTATACGGATCAGATTTTCCTTTTGAAACAAATCCAGAAATTACAGAAAAAGAATATATGAATCCAGCAATTAAAGCTAATCTCAGAGATGATGAATATGATTATTTATTTTATAAAAATGCTAATAATATAATAAATTCAACTAAAGTCAAAAGAGATAGGGAGGAAGAATATGAAATGTAATATTAGAAAAAGTAATAAAGAGGATTGTAAAACTATTGCTCATCTTGTAACTGTTTCATGGAATGAATCTTATAAAAACATAGTAAATGATGATTTCTTAAAAAATATGATAAATACCGAAAATTTAAGGTACAATAGTTTATATGATACATTTAATGAAGAAGAAAATCATCAATATGTATTAGAAGTAAATGATACTATAGTAGGTTTTTTAAAGATGATACATTCAAAAGATAAAGACTACAATAATTGTGCTGAAATACAAGCTTTATACATATTAGAAGGCTACAAAAAAAATGGATTTGGAAAGCAACTTATCAGTAAAGCAAAAGAAGAAACGAGAAACATGGGATTTAACAAAATACTTATAGGTTGTCTAGAACAAAACAGCGCAAATAATTTTTACACCTCAGTAGGTGCAAAACTAGTAAAAACACGAATTTTTGAATTACCAAATCAAAATTTAGTTGAGAATGTGTATTT
>CANRBI010000041.1 GCA_947628775.1 uncultured Clostridia bacterium | reverse complement strand
CTCAAGAAGATGTAACATCATGGACAAGTGACGAAACATATGCAAATGGAACATACTACGCATGGGCAAAAGACAAACTAGGAAACATATCAGAGCCAGAACAAGTAGAAGTAACCCAAGTAGACACAGACAAACCAACAATAGAAAGTGCAAAAGCACCAGAAGAATGGTCAAACACAGAAAAACAAGTAACAGTAACAGCAAATGACCAAGACAAAAAAGGAGTAGAAGGAAGTGGAATAGCAGCATATGCACTAACATCAAACAGAGAAGAGCCACAAGAAGGAGAATGGAAACCAGAAACAGCAGGAACATGGACAAGTGACCCAACAGGAACAGGACTTCACTATGCATGGGTAAAAGACAATGTAGGAAACATATCAGACCCAACAGAAGTAAACATAGAAAAAATAGAATCAGGAAACCCAACAGTAAGCATAGAAGCAGATGAAACAGCAAATACAAACAAGAAAAGTCATATAGCAAAAGTATCAATAGGAGATGACACAAGTGGACTACAAACAGGAACATACACAATAAAATACACATGGACACAAGACGACAATGATCCAGCATGGTCAAGTATAGAAGATACTCAAACAACAATACAAGTAGAAGAAGCAGGAAAACAAAAAGTAACAATAAGCTTACCAGAAAAGAAAGATCTAACAGGAACATATTACCTGCATGTACAAGCACTATCATTACAAGACGTAGCAGGAAACACAGGAGATTCAACAACATATGCAACTTACAAATTTGATAACAAAGGACCAAAAATAACATTTGAACCACAAACAGAAGTAGAATATAAACAAAGTCAAAAAACAAAAATAACAGTAACAGACGAAGAAGAAACAGCAATAAATGATAGTAGCTTAAAATATGTATGGAGACAAGAAACAAGTATAGGAACAGCCCAAGCTCCAGCAGATGAATTATTCCAAAAAACATACACAAACCAAGGAGAAGCAACACACAGTGAAGGAACAGGAGACAACTGGTATGTATGGGCAGTAGCAGAAGATGAGCTAGGAAACAAAACAATAAACAAAGCAGGACCATTCTATCTAGATAACGAAGAACCAGATGACTCAGCCCCAGGACTACAATCAACAACAAACAGTATAACAGTAACATTCAACCAAAAAGACAACAACAGAGCAGGAATAGATACAGAAAGTAAACAATACTCATACAAGAAAAACACAGAAGGAGAAGATAAGTGGAGCAAATGGGAAACATTTGAAGGAACAACAGCAACAATAACAAAATTAACATTAGGAGTAAAATATGATGTAAGAACACAAGCAACAGATACAGCAGGAAATGGACCAAAAATATCCAAAACAGCAAGTATAGACACAAAGGATATAGAAAAGCCACAAATAAATGTAACAAACACAAATAACACAAACCAAGATGTAACAATAAAAATAACATATCCAACAACAGGAGCAGGTTTAACAAACCAATACAAAGTAGAACCAACAGAAGCAGTAGGATCAGAACAAGAAAGTATAAACTGGGCAAACTACACATTTGGAACAGATGGATTCAAAGTAAAAGACAACTGTACAATATATGCAAAAACAACAGACAGTGACGGACAAGGAGAAGGAGAAAGAGTAGCAACAGCCCAAGTAACAAACATAGACAAAAAGCCGCCAATAATAAGTTTAGCATCAGCCCCAACAGAATTAACAAGCACAGACAAAGCAATAACAGTACAAGCAGAAGACCAAGGATTCGCAGGACTAGAAGCATATGCAATAACAACATCAGAACAAAATACGAAAGAACAAATACCGGCAGATGCATGGAAAAAAGAAACAGCAGGAGAATGGACAAGTGATACAAAATACGATGTAGGAACATACTATGCCTGGGCAAAAGATACATTAGGAAATATATCAGACCCATACACAGTAAAAGTAACAAATGTGGACAAAGAACCACCAGAAGTAAGTCACACAACAAGTTTAGCATCAAGTAAAACATCGGTGACAATAACAATAACAGGAACAGATACAAATGGAATACAAAGTATAGAAACAACAGATGAACAAAGTATAACAAAAGGAACAAATTCAACAACATCAACAACAATGAAAACAACATTTACAGTAACAAAAAACGGAACATATCACTTCGTAGTAACAGACAAAGCAGGAAACACACAGACACATGAAGTAGAAGTAACAGGAATAGAGATAAAAGTAACAACAACATATGGAACAATAGATGTAGTATGGTTAAGCCCAACAAATGAAGTAATAGAAAGTCCAAATGCACCAGTGGTAGGAAGTTCATCACCATTAACTCCAGTAAAATGGGATGGAACTTCAGAAAGTGAAACAACAACAGGAGACCAAAGTTGGTACAGTTACACAGCAGGAGAAGGAACAGATGACAACAAATCAAGTCACTGGGCAAATGCTAAAAACTCAGATGGAAGCTATTTTGTCTGGATACCAAGATTTGCCTACAGAATAACATACTATTCAGATGAAACAAGACAAACAATAACAGGATACGAAGATGCAAAAGGAATAGTAACTAAAGATGGAGACCAACAATATGCTATAGATCCAGGAATACTAACAGTAGAATCAGGAGATAAATCATACATAGTACACCCAGCATTTATGGAGGACACTAAAGAAATAGAAACACCGAGTGCAGATGGTGAAGAAAATAGAAAAGATACACATTATCACGGAGGATGGGACAGCGACCTAGCCGGATTCTGGGTAGCGAAATATGAGATGAGTCACACAACTGCAAGTTTAACATCAGCAGGAAGTGGAACAACATTCCAAAGTAAGCCATCAGTAAGAGCAGCTACAAGTATAACAATAGGAAATATGTATAATTATGGAAAAGCATATTTAGAAGGGAAATCAAGTCATATGATGAAAAATAGTGAATGGGGAGCAGTAGCATGCTTAACACACAGTCAATACGGAAGAAATGGACATGAAATATATATAAATAATAATAGCAATAAAGTAACAGGAATAGCAGGAGATAGTGCAAGTGCAAGTAGTTCAACTGCAACAACAAACTTATATGATACAGAAGCAGGACAAATGGCAAGTTCAACAGGAAATATATATGGAATATATGACCTAAGTGGAGGATCTACTGAATATGTAGCAGCATATGATCAAGCAAGTAATTATTCAACAGATTATCTATCACAATATGGAAGTTCATTTGCATCAAAAGGAGGAAAGAGTGACAAATGGTCAACGGCATATACAAATGGAACGACAACTGATAATGGAGCAAAAATATATGAAGTAAGTAAAACAGGAGATATGACAAAAGAGGTTAAGAAAGATACTTCGACGACTCAGAGCTGGTTTTCCGACTACGCTTACGTCGTGAGATCTGACGGTCCGTTCGCCTATCGTGGAGGCAATTACTATGATGGTACGACTGCAGGTGTGTTCTATGCTAACAGGCACAGTGGCTACGGCAGCACCTATTACGGTTTCCGCGTCGCCTTGGCTCCTTAGCACTTTTCCTTCCTTGGTCCCTGATTCCCTTTAATCGGCACAAAATTTTGAAATAAAAATATGACCAAATACGGGTACAGAGTAATTCATACGTTATTTCGAGGGGTGCTTGTGAGCACCCCTCGAAAATTCACAACAATTTATATACATAACATGTATGTAAATTGTTGTGAATAAGTTTATAAGATTCATAGTTTATTAGTACATAATAGGACTTTTATAATAAAATTTGATAAATTAGGGATTGGGTTGTAACTCCGCTTACGTCGTGTGTTCTAGCAATCCGTTCGCCAATCGTGGAGGCAATTACAATAATACTACGAATGCAGGTGTGTTCCGTGCTAACGACAACAATGGCAATAGCAACGATAACAACGGTTTCCGCGTCGCCTTGGCTCCTTAGCACTTCGATACACAAAGATTTTAAAAGGAATCTATCCCAGGGGGGTAATATCTAAAGGATATTACCGAGAGTCTTACAAAAAGATATCACAACAGGACTGTATCAAAGAAACCTAATTCCTTTGATGTAGGCACGAATTCTACATCATAAACACATAAATAGCAGTTTTGTTTTAGTAAAATTATTGAAAATCCAAGACTGTGAAAAACTAAAATACAAAAATTAAAAAATGATAAAAACTAAACTATAACCAATAAAAATTATATAAATAAAATGAAAAAAACTTTTAATTATCTAGAATATTTATTAAATACTTATAAATCATAATTTTAAAATTAATAAACTAGGGATTGAGTTGTAACTACGCTTACGTCGTATGTTCTAACAATCCGTTCGCCAATCGTGGAGGCAATTACAATAACGATGCGAATGCAGGTGTGTTCTATGCTAACGACAACAATGGCAATAGCAATGGCAATATCGGTTTCCGCGTCGCCTTGGCTCCTTAGCACTTCGATACACAAAGATTTTAAAAGGAATCTATCCCAGAGGGGTAATATCTAAAGGATATTACCGAGAGTTTTACATAAAAAGATATCACAGCAGGACTGTATCAAAGAAACTCAATTCCTTTGATGTAGGCACGAATTCTACATCATAAACACATAAATAGTAGTTTTGTTTTAGTAAAATTATTGAAAATCCAAAACTGTGAAAAACTAAAATACAAAAATTAAAAAATGATAAAAACTAAACTATAACCAATAAAAATTATATAAATAAAATGAAAAAAACTTTTAACTATATAAATATTTATTAAATACTTGTAAAACATAATTAATTACTTATAACTCATAATTTTAATTACTTAAATTAGGGATTAGGTTGTAACTACGCTTACGTCGTGAGATCTGACAATCCGTTCGCCAATCGTGGAGGCAATTACAATAACGATGCGAATGCAGGTGTGTTCTATGCTAACAGAAACAATGGCAACGACAACACCAATAACGGTTTCCGCGTCGCCTTGGCTCCTTAGCACTTCGATACACAAAGATTTTAAAAGGAATCTACCCCAGAAGGGTAATATCTAAAGGGTATTACCGAGAGTTTTACATAAAAAGATATTACAACAGGACTGTATCAAAGAAACCTAATTCCTTTGGCATAGGCACGAATTCTATACCATAAACACATAAATAGCAGTTTTGTTTTAGTAAAATTATTGAAAGTCCAAAATTGTGAAAATCAATTTATAATGTTTTTTTATTATTATAAATTTTCTATCTATCAAAAAAATTATGTTTGTTCTATAAAGTTAAAAAACATTAATAAAAGATATAGAAACACAAAAATTAAATATTCAAAAAATGTTATAATAAGAAATAAACATATATAAAATAATAATGTAAACTATATAGAAATGTTTTAGTTATGAATAAAAAGTCTAAAAAATAAATTAGGGATTGGGTTGTAACTACGCTTACGTCGTGAGTTCTAGGTACCCGTTCGCCCATCGTGGAGGCAATTACAATAACAATGCGAATGCAGGTGTGTTCTACGCTAATGACAATAATGGCAATAACAACGACAACAACGGTTTCCGCGTCGCCTTGGCTCCTTAGCACTTCGATACACAAAGATTTAAAAAGGAATCTATCCCAGAGGAGTAATACCTAAAGGGTATTACTGAGAGTTTTACATAAAATATAGCAACTGGACTGTATCAAAGAAATCCAATTCCTTTGATGTAGGCACGAATTCTACGTCATAAACACATAAATAGCAGTTTTGTTTTAGTAAGTTTTTTGAAAATCCAAAACTGTGAAAAAACTAAAATACAAAATTTATAAATGATAAAAACTAACTAAGACCAATAAAAATTATATGAATGAATAAAAACCAAACTATAACTAATAAAGGCATGAAAAAACTTTTAATTATATAATATCTATAAAACATAAATTTTAAATACTTAAATTAGGAATTGGGTTGCAACTACGCTAGAGTCGTGTTTTCTAGCTATCCGTTCGCCTATCGTGGAGGCTATTACGATAATGGTACGAGTGCAGGTGTGTTCTATGCTTACAGAAATGTCGGCGACTACTACAGTAGCCGCGGTTTCCGCGTCGCCTTGGCTCCTTAGCACTTCGATACACGAAGATTTTAAAAGGAATCTACCCCAGAAGGGTAATATCTAAAGGGTATTACCGAGAGTTTAACATAATAATATTACAACTGGGCTGTATCAAAGAAATCCAATTCCTTTGGTATAGGCACGAATTCTATACCATAAACACATAAATAGCAGTTTTGTTTAAGTAAAATTATTGAAAATCCGAAACTGTGAAAAAGTAAAAATACAAAAATTTAAAAATGATAATACCAAACTAAAACCAATAAAAATTATATAAAAATTTTAACTATATAAAATATTTATTGAATACGTATAAAATCCAAATTTTAAATACTTAAATTAGGGATTGGGTTGTAACTACGCTTACGTCGTGAGTTCTAGGTACCCGTTCGCCCATCGTGGAGGCAATTACGACAACACTACGAATGCAGGTGTGTTCTATGCTAATAGAAATAATGGCAATAGCAACAGCAACAACGGTTTCCGCGTCGCCTTGGCTCCTTAGCACTTCGATACACGAAGATTTTAAAAGGAATCTATCCCAGAGGGGTAATACCTAAAGGGTATTACCGAGAGTTCTACATAATATTTATGCAACTGGATTGTATCAAAGAAACCTAATTCCTTTGGTGTAGGCACGAATTCTATACCATAAACACATAAATAGCAGTTTTGTTTTAGTAAATTTTTTGAAAATCCAAAATTGTGAAAATTCAAGTTATAATGATTTATTCAAAATTGCATTAAATTAACAAAAAATGCTTGATTTTTTAAAAATGTTATTATATAATGCAATATACGTAATGGTAAATCATATAATTAATTACTCTTTAAGTAAAAAGCCATGAGCTACTTAAGTTCAAAAAACTTTTATTCTTATAAACTTTCTATCTATTAAAAAATTGTGTTTATTCTATTAAATTTTCAAAATACTAACAAAAACATAAAAACATATAAATTGAAAATTCCCAGGATATTATAGAAAATAAACATATACAAAAATTAACTAATAATAGTGTAGAAAATATAGAAAAGTTTAGTAATGAATAAAAAGTGAAAAAATTAAATTAGGGATTGGGTTGTAACTACGCTAGAGTCGTGAATTCTAGCAATCCGTTCGCCAATCGTGGAGGCAATTACAATAATGGTACGAATGCAGGTGTGTTCTATGCTAACAACAATGACGGTGACAGCAACAGCAATCGCGGTTTCCGCGTCGCCTTGGCTCCTTAGCACTTCGATACACAGAGATTTTAAAAGGAATCTATCCCAGAGGGGTAATACCTAAAGGGTATTACCGAGAGTTCTACATAATATTTATGCAACTGGATTGTATCAAAGAAACCTAATTCCTTTGGTGTAGGCACGAATTCTATACCATAAACACATAAATAGCAGTTTTGTTTTAGTAAATTTTTTGAAAATCCAAAATTGTGAAAATTCAAGTTATAATGATTTATTCAAAATTGCATTAAATTAACAAAAAATGCTTGATTTTTTAAAAATGTTATTATATAATGCAATATACGTAATGGTAAATCATATAATTAATTACTCTTTAAGTAAAAAGCCATGAGCTACTTAAGTTCAAAAAACTTTTATTCTTATAAACTTTCTATCTATTAAAAAATTGTGTTTATTCTATTAAATTTTCAAAATACTAACAAAAACATAAAAACATATAAATTGAAAATTCCCAGGATATTATAGAAAATAAACATATACAAAAATTAACTAATAATAGTGTAGAAAATATAGAAAAGTTTAGTAATGAATAAAAAGTGAAAAAATTAAATTAGGGATTGGGTTGTAACTACGCTAGAGTCGTGAATTCTAGCAATCCGTTCGCCAATCGTGGAGGCAATTACAATAATGGTACGAATGCAGGTGTGTTCTATGCTAACAACAATGACGGTGACAGCAACAGCAATCGCGGTTTCCGCGTCGCCTTGGCTCCTTAGCACTTCGATACACAGAGATTTTAAAAGGAATCTATCCCAGAGGGGTAATATCTAAAGGATATTACCGAGAGTTTTACATAAAATATAGCAACTGGACTGTATCAAAGAAATCCAATTCCTTTGATGTAGGCACGAATTCTACACCATAAACACATAAATAGCAGTTTTGTTTTAGTAAGTTTATTGAAAATCCAAAACTGCGGAGTTTTTATTAATTTTATTTAAAGTTTCAATTCAAAATTTTCTTTTATTTATTCTATAAAATTTTGTTCCATATAAATCCAGAACAAATACCAAAAAATCAAAGAATACAAAAATTATATTATTTACCTATTACAAAAAAATTACAAATAGGTATTGCTAAATATCTACAATTTTGATACAATAGGAGGTGAAGATTATAGGGAAAGAACTAATACCAGCATGCGACAAAGTTTTTCAAAGAATTTTTGGAATATCAGGAAATGAAAAAATAACAGAAAGACTACTAAGTGTTATATTAAACAAACAAATCAAAAGCATCACACTAGACACCAATAAAAGCCTACTAAAAGGAATAGTAGATGACAAAATAGGAGTATTAGATGTAAGAGCAAAACTAGAAACAGGAGAAGACTATAATATTGAAATGCAAATGTCAAGAAGAGAAGACATCTCAAAACGAATATTATACTATTGGTCAAAGCTTTACAGTAGTAAAGTAAAAGAAGGAAATAAATATGATGATATAACACCAACAACATGTATATTAATAACAAACTACAATCTAAAAGAACTAAGAGGCATAAAAGAATTCCATACAAAATGGAACTTAAGAGAAGAAAAAGTATACAACAAAATACTAACAAAAGACATAGAAATACATATATTAGAAATTCCAAAAATGTTAAAACAAAAGATAAACATACAGGAAAACGAACTAGCAGCATGGCTAAAATTCTTAGTAAAACCAAGAGACGAGGAGGTGATTAAAGTGGCCCAACAAGTAAGTGCACTACAGCAAGCAATAAACGAACTAGAAGATTTAAAAGATGACCCAAACTACGACATCTATCTAATACGTAAAGAGATAGCAATACTAGACGAACGATCAGCAAAAGCCGCAGCAGAAAGAAAAGGGCTAAAAAAAGGAATACGAAAAGGAAGACAAGAAGGTATGGAAAAAGGCATGGAAAAAGGAATAGAAAAAGGATTACAGGAAGGAAAATATAAAACCCTTCAAGAAACATGCATAAAATTACTAAAAAAGAATATGTCAATACCCGAAATTATTGACATTACAGGATTAACTGAAGAAGAAATAATGAAAATAAAAAAGTCAATGTAAACTTTGTTATATCTACAAACAAAAAGATGGCATAATAAATATGCCATCTTTTTATGTATCCTGAGAATATACCTCAATGTCATTATTGGTGTCATCCTCTATTTTTTTGAAACTTTTCTCGTTCCAAATAAATGTACATTCGCTCAATATTTTCTGTTGTAATTTATAAGAATTGCAATGTGACGAATGTGCAAGCCATGCATTCATACTTTGCATAGCAAAATCTATATTTAAAATGTTGTTATGGTGTAATCTGTTAAACAATTTTACGTTCTTTTTAATTTTCTTTTTACTCGATGTTCTAAGTAATCTATGTGTAGTAAATATACGATACCCACAAAAACTAACTCCCATCTTATAAGGGTAATATCTAGATTTATTATTTAGTTCTAGTTCTAATTTTTCATTTAAAAATCTCTCAATTAATTTTTTAATCAGGATACATTCTTTTTTAGTTTCCAATAAAATAACGAAATCATCCATGTAACGTACATAATATTTTAATTTTAAATGTCTTTTAATATACTGGTCCAATTCATTTAAATAAATATTTGCAAAAAATTGACTAGTATAATTACCTATAGGAATTCCAATAAGGTTATTATTAATAGGACCATTAAAAATTAAAATACGAGTAAAATCTAAAAGAGCCTTATCACTTATATATTTTTTTAAAATATTAAATAAAATATGAGGTTTAATATTATAAAAAAATTTTCTTACGTCACATTTTAGAATCCAAAAATCTCCATAATTCCTTTTAAAAATTCTCATTTGTTTTTGTAAATAATCAGCAGCTTTATGACTACCTTTATTTTCTAAGCAAGCAAAGCTACTGTTTATAAATTTAGGAACAATATAAGGTTTTATAAACTCTTCCACATACCATTGATGCACAATTCTATCCCTATAAGGCAGAGCTTGTATATATCGTTCTTTAGGTTCGAAAATTTTAAAAGTATAATATTTTCCCATTTTATATTTTCCAGCTCTAATTTCATTAATCAAATTTATAATGTTATTTTCTAGATTTAATTCAAATTTTATTATTTCTGCCTTAGATGTTTTATGTTTTTTAGATCTCTGATGAGCTTCCATAAATTTTTTAAAAGTCAAGTTTTCATAAAACACATTTTTTATCTTTTTTGGCATGATGAAATCCAACCTCCTAGCATATTGCAAATATCTGTTATTAAATTACTCCAAGATTCATAATTTTGAGTTGTAATATACTGATACTTATAAGAAATTCTTACTTGTACTTTTAGAATAGTTAGATTAATATCAAGTTCATTCAAATTTTTTAATTTATCATATTTGTTATAGACCTTAATACCATAAATCAGGTTCTTAAGACCACTATACACCGACGTTTTTATTTCTTGAACTAGAGAAAAGTTTTCCTTTTTAGGATATTTACGTACAATGTCATTTGTATAATATACTAAATTCAAGTACTTTTGATAAATTTTTAATCCAGAATTTTTTTCATCATCTTTATTAGATGATTCTAAAGAAGCCTTATTAATATTTGTCATATTTCTTGTTCGTATAGTTTTATTAACGGAATTAGAAGTATCTACAGGAATGATAGTTTGTTGTTCAATAACATTATTATCCATGGGCATTCTCCTTTAATATGTTAGTTGCTTTTTTTTGAATTTTTTCTAAAAATACAAAAGCCTCGCTAACAGATAAACTATTGATGTCTAATTTGCATATTTCAGAAGTAAATTCCTCATAACACTTAAGAGATGTGAACTGTGAATTTGATATTGGTGCAGATTTATCAGTTTCAACTAATTTTATATCAACAGGTAGGGTCTTAAAAATATTCAAATACTTTTGTAGATTATTTACAGGAAATCCACATTTCACAATGGAATCATTTAGATTAGTTATTTTTAAACTTAGCATTGGACCCAGTTTTCTTGCATCATCTTCAAGGAAAATATAAAAGATTCCACTTTTAAAAAGGTAACATTTTTGTGAGTCTTCAGTTTTCAATTGTTGATACTTTTGATATAATTTACTCATTTTTTCTCCTTTCTTTAAAAGTTTATTATTTGGAAACTAATGTCATTATAAAATAAAAAAAAAATAAAATCAATACTTTTAAAAAAATTTTTTAAAATTTTTAATTATCCTCAATTGAAAAAGTAAATTCAATTTGGAATATATATTAACATAAATTAGTTTTACACTAACATTATTGTAAGAT
>CANRBI010000040.1 GCA_947628775.1 uncultured Clostridia bacterium | reverse complement strand
AGCTCTCCTGCTCTTTCTCCAAAGTCTTTCCTTATGTGTGTGTATCCTAATATTCCTAATAGGCTTATTGCTAGTACTGATAATAGTCTGTAACATAGTATGTTGTTTCCAAATATTAGTGATACTATTCTTAATATCCAATAGTATAGTACTGGGTGTACATCATGTCCTCCTATTGTCCATATTTCGTGAAAGTTATGGTTGTGTGCTATTGCTATTGAGTAGCTTTCGTCAAACCATATTGATGTGTGTATTGCTGGAATTGTTATCCATATTATTCCTAGTATTATTATTAGTATGTGTATTTGTTTTGATGTTGGTTTTTTCATCTTTTCCCCCTTTTTGTTATTAAAAAAGAATTGATGTTATATCAATTCTTTTTCTGTTTCTATTGTTTCTGGTTGTGTTACTTCTGAAATTTTTATGTTTCTTACATGATTTATTTTTTCCCAGTTTACTTCTCTTTTAAATAAACATTTTATATTTATTATTAACCATGATCCCATAAATAGTGGGTAACATATTAGTCCTTTTAGCATTGGCTTGATTGGCCTTTTGTCTAAAATCATAACAAATATTCCTGATATTATTGGTATTAAGAATGTTGATATTAAAAACCTTACTATATTTAATATTAAATCAAATGTTGTTATTCCATTTGCTGCATACATTATGAAGTTACTTGCTAGTAACATTAGTGTTATTATGAACATTGGTATACTTCCTAGTATATATAGGAATCCATCTATACTCATTAGTGTTTTGTGTTCTTTTACTGATCGTGCTAAATCTTTGGTATATTTGCTTATGCATTGCATATGTCCTACTGTCCATCTACTTCTTTGTGACCAACTTTGTTTGAATCCTACTGGTTGTTCGTCATATACTATTGCGTCTGTTGCCCAGCCTAGTTTTTTTCCTTTTATTATTCTTTGTAATGAAAATTCAATATCTTCTGTTAGTGTTACTGTTTTCCATCCTTGTGGTTTTAGTATGTCAAATCTTACCATAAATCCTGTTCCATTTAGTAGTGTTGATAAACCTATATTGTATCTTGCTAGGTGATAAAATCTGTGCATTGTCCAGTAGAATATTGCATATCCTGCTGTTATCCAGCTGTCTGATGGATTTTTTATGTCTCTGTATCCTTGTACTACATCTTCTCCTTGACATAGCTTTTTGTTCATGTTTTTTAGGAAGTCTTTGTGTACGATATTGTCTGCATCAAATACACATATTGCATCATAGTCTGCATTTTCTTGTATTTTTTGTTGTAAGAACCAGTCTAGTGCATATCCTTTTGTTTTTTTCTCGTTGTCAAATCTTTCATACACTATTGCTCCTGAATTTCTTGCAATGTTTGCAGTTCTATCTGTACAGTTGTCTGCTATTACATATATATCATATAGGTTTGGGTCATAGTTTTGATTTTTTAAGCTTTCTATTAGGTTTTGTATTACTGCTGCTTCGTTGTGTGCTGGTATTATTGCCATGAATTTGTGATTTTTTTGGATTTTTAATGGTTTATCTTTTAGTTTTATTAGTGAACATATACTGATTAATAATTGATATAACCAAAATATGGTAACTATCCATACT
Source organism: uncultured Clostridia bacterium (assembly GCA_947628775.1). Taxonomy (GTDB): domain Bacteria; phylum Bacillota; class Clostridia; order TANB77; family CAG-508; genus CAG-269. The sequence continues at coordinate 10,330 of CANRBI010000040.1, read as the reverse complement.
AATGCTTGCCTAAGTATATATAGATATTCCATTTTTTTTACCTCTCTTTTATTTTTTCTTACTTCTATTTATATTTTTTCCCTTCTTATATTATACTATGTTTGGTAAATTAATGCAACTTTTTTTGAGAATTTTTATTTTTTTTTGTATTTTTGTAACTTTTTTTTATTTTTATATTATAATATTAATAAATTATTAAGGGGGTTTTTGTATGAATAAAATTTATAAAGTTGCTGTTGTTGGTGCTACTGGTGTTGTTGGTAGAACTGTTTTGAAGGTTTTGGAAGAAAAAAATTTTTCTAATTGTACATATACTTTGTTTTCTTCTAGTAAATCTGCTGGTAGTAAATTGGAGTTTTTAGGTAATTCTTATGTTGTTTGTGAACTTACTGAAAATTCTTTTGATTCTGGTTTTGATTTTGCTATTTTTTGTGCGGGTGGTGATGTTTCTAGAAAATTTGCTCCTATTGCTGCTTCTAAGTCTTGTGTTGTTATTGATAATAGTAGTGTTTTTCGTATGAGTCCTGATGTTCCTTTGGTTGTTCCTGAAGTTAATCCTGAAAAAATTTTTGAGAATAATGGTATTATTGCTAATCCTAATTGTTCTACTATTCAGGCTGTTGTTCCTTTGAAGCCTCTTGATGATAAATATGTTATTAAAAGAGTGGTTTATTCTACTTATCAGGCTGTTTCTGGTGCTGGAAGACAGGGTATTGTGGATTTAGAAGATGGTGCTAAAGGTATTGATCCTAAAAAATTCCCTTATCCTATTTTTAATAATTGTTTGCCTCATATTGATGTGTTTTTGGATGATGGTTATACTAAAGAGGAACATAAGATGATTGATGAGACTAGAAAAATTTTGAATAAACCTGATCTTGCTGTTACTGCTACTACTGTTAGGGTTCCTGTTAGAAATTGTCATTCTGAAAGTATTAATATTGAGTTTGAAAATGATTTTGATTTGTTTGATGTAAAACAGATTCTTCAAAATTCTCCTGGTGTTATTGTTGTTGATGATGTTAGTAAAAATTATTATCCTATTGCTACTAAGGCTGATGGTTTTGATGATGTTTTGGTTGGTAGAATTAGACGTGATTTTAGTGTTAAGTTTGGTTTGAATATTTGGGTTGTTGCTGATAATTTGCGTAAGGGGGCCGCTTCTAATGCTGTACAAATTTTGGAGAGGTTAATTTCTAATTAATTAAATATTTTTTCTTTTTTTGTTTATTTTTTTTAATTTAGTGATATAATTAAAAAAAACAAAATTGGAGATGATTATTTTGGTTCAATCAAAAGATGAATTAGATGTAAGAAAATTGTATGGAAATGAGTGTTGTTTACCTAAAGATGAGTTTTTGAATAAGTATCATATTGATTCTAATGGGCTTTCTTCTCAGCAGGCTTCTGATAATATTAGTAAATATGGTTTAAATGAAGTAAGTCAGGCTAAGTCTAAAAAATGGTATCATTATTTTTTTGCTAGCCTTTTTACTCCTTTTAATAGTATTTTACTTGGTATTAGCTTGATTCTTTTTTATACTGATGTTATTTTGGCGAGCTCTCCTAGTTATGCTAATATTTTAGTTATTTTAGTACTTGTTATTGTTAGTACTTTATTAGATTTTTTTGAGGAGTTTCGTTCTAATAAGGCTGCTGAAAAATTGAAGGAGCTTGTTGCTACTTCTACTACTGTTATTCGTGATGGTAAGGAGATTCAAATTCCGATTAAACAGGTCACTTTAGGTGATGTTGTTGTTCTTTCTGCTGGTAGTATGCTACCTGCTGATTTAAGAATTATTGAGGCTAAAGATTTGTATGTTGGACAATCTTCTTTGACTGGTGAATCTGATGCTGTTAAAAAATTAGCTACTTCTGAGCTTTCTTTTGATGATATTGATAGTATTACTGATTTGGATACTATTTGTTTTATGGGTACTAATGTTATTAGTGGTGCTGCTAAAGGGGTTGTTATTAAGACTGCTGATTCTACTTATTTTGGTAAAATCGCTCGTAATATTTCTGTTAAACCTAAAACTGCTTTTCAAAAGGGTATTGAGAGTATTAGTAAACTGTTGATTAGGTTTATGCTTTTTCTTGTTCCTATTGTTTTTTTACTAAATATTTGGAAACATGATTTAATTACTGCTTTTACTTTTGCTGTAGCTATTGCTATTGGTATTACTCCTCTTTTACTTCCTGTTATTTTGTCTTCTAGTTTGTCTAAGGGTGCTATTAGAATGTCTAAGAAAAAGACTATTGTTAAGTCTCTTGATTCTATTCAGAGTTTTGGTGCTATGAATATTATTTGTACTGATAAAACAGGTACTTTAACTGAAGATAAAATTGTTCTTGAGAAATATTTGGATATTCATGGTAATGAGGATCTTAGGATTTTAAAACATGCTTTTTTGAATAGTTATTTTCAGTCTGGTTTAAGGGGTAATATTGATGAGGCTGTTATTAAGCGTGGTTTAGAAAATGGCATGTCTGATTATACGGAAAAATATACAAAGGTTGATGAGATTCCTTTTGATTTTTCTCGTAGGAGACTTTCTGTTATTGTTTCTGATGGTGTTAAAAAACAGATGATTACAAAAGGTGCTGTTGAGGAGATTTTGGGCATTTGTAATATGGTGGATTTTAAGGGTGAGGTTTTTCCTATTACTGGTGAAATTAAAGATAATATTAGACGTATTAGTAAAAAGATGAATCAAGAGGGTTTACGTGTTATTGCTGTTTGTCAGAAAAATGATATTAATAGTGTGGAGACTTTTGATGTTAGTGTAGAGAAAAATATGATTTTAATTGGATTTATTGGATTTTTAGATCCTCCTAAGGAAAGTGCTAAGTCTTCTATTGAAAAGCTTAATCGTTCTGGTATTCGTGTTATTGTTTTGACTGGTGATAATGCTGAGGTTACTAGATGTATTTGTAATAAGGTTGGTATTAATTCTAAGAGGATTGTTATAGGTAGTGAACTTGAGAAGCTTCCTGATGTTGCGGTTTTAGGATTACTACGTAAGACTAATATTTTTGCTAAACTTTCTCCTATTCAAAAGGCTAGAATTGTTAGGTTATTAAAAGATAGTGGAAATATTGTTGGTTATATGGGTGATGGTATTAATGATAGTCCTTCTCTTACTAATTCTGATGTTGGTGTTTCTGTTGATACTGCTGTTGATGTTGCTAAAGAGTCTGCTGATGTTATTTTGCTTGAAAAGGATTTGAATGTTTTATTAGATGGTGTTCGTGAGGGTAGAAGAACTTTTGCTAATTTGATGAAGTATATTAAAATGGCTGTTAGTTTTAATTTTGGTGAGGTTTCTTCTGTTATTATTGCTAGTATTTTGTTCCCGTTTTTACCGATTACTCCTATTCAGTTACTTGTTCAGAGTTTACTTTATGATTTTGGTCAGTTGACTTTACCTTTTGATAATGTTGATAAAGAGTATTTGGAAAAGCCTAGAAGATTGGATATTAATGGTTTAAAACATTTTATGTTGTTTATGGGTCCTCTTAGTTCTTGTTTTGATATGATTGTGTTTGCTTCTATGTGGTTTTTCTTTAATATTAGAGATGTTGCAACTTTCCAAACTATTTGGTTTTCTTATGGGGTTGTTTCTAATCTTATTGGTATGCATGTTATTAGAACTGCTAAGGCTCCTTTTGTTAAGAGTAATGCTAGTAAAGTAGTGTATTTTTCTTCTATTTTGCTTAGCTTAATTGCTATTATAATTCCTTATACGATTTTGGGTAAGGTTATTGGACTTGTTGGTCTTCCATTTATTTATTTGAGTATTATTATTGGTGTTCCGATTTTATATTGTTTTGTTGCTTTGTTTGCTAAGAAAATTTATATTAGAAAATATGGTGAGTGGATTTAATTGTTAAAAGAGTTTTCAAATTATTTTGAAAACTCTTTTTATTGCTATTCTGAGGATACTCACTGCAATCTTTGATTGCAAACAAAGTAGAGCCTAAGTTTTTATTTTTTTATAAAACATTAAAAAGAACTCTCTGTGTTTGGAAAGTTCTTTTTGCATACTTCTTAAAAAATTATTCTGCTGATCCTTCTGTTTCTTCTGGAGCTTCATAAGCCTCTAAGATGGCTTTTTGAATTTTCTCTCTTGTTTCTGGATTGATTGGATGAGCTATATCTTTGAATTCTCCGTTTGGAGTTTTTCTGCTTGGCATAGCTATGAATAATCCATTTTGGCTTTCGATAACTTTGATATCGTGTACTGCGAATTCGTTATCGAATGTAACAGAAGCAACTGCTCTCATTCTGTTTTCAGAATTTACTTTTCTTAAACGTACGTCTGTTATTTGCATTTTGGTGCACTCCTTCCTTAAGTATATATTTTGCACATATTTATCTATATGTACATTAATAATATTCTATATAAATTTTGTTTTTCCTTCTTTTTTTTACAATTTTTTTATATTTTTTTAATTATATGGGAAAATTAAATGATTTGTTATTATATTTTTGCTTTTTATGAATAAAATATAATTAAATTTTATTAAAAAACTTGAATTTTGTGTGATAAAATTATATAATTTAGCTGTTATTTAAGTAGTTAATTAGAAAGGTGTGTTGTATATGCCACAAATAGATAATTTAAAAAAATATAAGAATGTTCATATGATTGGTATCGGTGGAGTTAGTATGAGCGGTATTGCTGCTATTTTGAATAATTGGGGTTTTATTGTTACTGGCTCTGATTGGTGTAGGTCTGATTCTACTGATAAATTGAATTCTATGGGAATTCCTGTTACTATTGGCCATGATGAGGATATGGTTAAAAATGCTGATGTTGTTGTATATTCAGCTGCTATTAAATCAGATGATCCTGAACTTGTTAAGGCTCATGAACTTGGTATTCCTACTATTGAAAGAGCAGATTTTTTGGGTGAGATTACTCGATGTTTTCAGGATACTATTTGTATTTCTGGTACTCATGGGAAAACTACTACTACTTCTATGATTTCTTTGTGTTTTATTGAGGCTTTGAAGGATCCTAGTATTCAGGTTGGCGCTTTTTTGAAGTCTTTAGATGGAAATTATAGGGTTGGCGATAGTGAACATTTTATTATTGAGGCTTGTGAGTATGTTGAGAGTTTTTTGAAGTTTACTCCTAAGGCTGAGGTTATTTTAAATATTGATAATGATCATTTGGATTATTTTAAAACTTTTGATAATATTAAAAATGCTTTTATAAAATATGCTAAGTTGTTGCCTGATAATGGCGTTTTAGTTGTTAATGGTGATGATAAAAATTGTTTGGATATTATGCAGTATACTCATGCTGATTGTATTACTTATGGTATTGAAAATAAAAATGTTGATTTTTATGCTGATAATATAGTTTTTAATGATGATGGTTTTGCTGGTTTTGATGTTTTCAAAAATGGTGTATTTTTTGGAAAATTTCAATTGTGTATTCCTGGAAGTCATAATGTTTTGAATGCTTTGGCTTGTATTTCTTTATGTGATAAATATGGTATTGATGTTAATTCTATTTCTTCTGCTTTTTCTAAATTTACTGGTGCTCATAGGAGATTTGAGTTTAAAGGTAAGTTTAATGGTGCTAGTGTTTATGATGATTATGGTCATCATCCTACTGAAATTGTTGCTACTGCTAAGTCTATGTTTAATAAGAAATATAATGAGTCTTGGGTTGTTTTTCAGCCTCATACTTATAGTAGAACTAAAAATTTATTAGATGATTTTGCTGAGGCTTTGATTAATTTTGATAATATTATTGTTATAGATATTTATGCTGCAAGAGAGGTTAATACTTTTAATATTAGTTCTAAGGATTTGGTTGATAAGATAGTTTCTTTAGGTAAGAATGCCGTATATATGCCTAATTTTGATGAGTGTATTTCGTATTTAGATCAGAATGTTCATGATAATGATATTATTTTGACTTTGGGTGCTGGTACTGTTACAGAAATTTCTGATTTGCTTGTTAATAAATAGTTATTTTTTGGTAAATTTTAAAAGCTATTACAATATTTTATTGTAATAGCTTTTTTATTATATTAATTTTATTTATTTTCCCCGTTATTTATTTTAAGCATTTTTTCTTAATTCTTCTATTTCTTCTTTTGTTGCTTTTTGTTTCTTTTCTAGTTGTTGAATTCTGAATTCGTGGTTTCTGTAATGTTGCATTATAAATTTGTTATTTATTTTCATTTGTAATTCTATTTTTCCACATTCTTCTGTGATTTTTTTGTCAATTAAAGCTACTGTATTTATTAGTTCTTCTGAAAGACTTATTGTTAGTTCTTTCATTTTTTCGTCGAATTTTCTATCTTGTGCTTCGAATTTTTTGTTCATCTTTTGTTCGAATGCTTTAAATCTTTTGTCCATTTTTTCGTCAAATTTTCTTTCTTGTGCTTCGAATTTTTTGTCTACTTTTTGTTCGAATGCTCCAAATCTTTGGTCCATTTTTGCGTCAAATTTTTTTTCTTGTTCGTCGAATTTTTGGTCCATTTTTTGTCCTAGTGCTTTGATTTCTTTTAGTATTATGTTTTCGTCCATTTTTTTACCTCCTTTCTTTTTTTTAGCTTAAAATAAATATATATTCGTCCCTCATGTTTAATATTATAAGGTAAAAAAATATGTATGTCAATAAAATTTGTAAAAAAAATTTACTTTTTTGTAAATTTATAACCAGTTAGTTTATGTATGAACTAACTGGTTATAAAATTTTAGTTTTTGTATAGTTGTTTGAGCATTATGTCTCCAAATATTGCGTAGCCTTGTTCTGGCTCGTTTACTAGTACATGTGTAACAGCTCCTATAAATTTGTTGTTTTGTATTATTGGTGATCCACTCATTCCTTGTATTATTCCTCCTGTTTTTTCTAGGAGATTTTTGTCTGTTACTTTTATTTTCATACTTTTGTTGTCATAGTTGTTGTCTTTGTATATTTTTTCTATTTCTATTTCATAGTTTTCCGTTTTTCCATTTTCTAGTGTTGTTAATATTTGTGCTTTTCCGGTTTTTATTTCGTCTCTTGTTGCTACTTCTAGTTCTTTTGTTTTGTCTATGTTAATACTTGATATGTTGTCTACTTTGCCATATATACCAAATTTTGTGTTTTGAGTTATTGTTCCTATGTTTTGCTGTCCTTCTAATGTTCCTTGTATCCTTCCTGGATTGCCTTTTGATCCTTTATTTATTCCTAGTATTTTTGTTGTTACAAATTCTCCTGATGAGATGTTTATTAGTTGATCTGTGTCTATATCTTGTATTCCATGTCCAAGTGCTGCAAAGCTGTTGTTTTCTTGTGAATAAAATGTTACTGTTCCTACTCCTGCTGCACTGTCTCGTACCCATAGCCCTAGTTTATATTCTCTTTTTCCTGTTTTTACTGGTTTTATGCTACATTCTAGACTTTCTTGTTCATGTATATATTTTATTCGTATGTCTTTTCCTTCTGATTTGTTTACTTCTGTTATTAGTTCTTCTGTTGTTGCAATGTTTGTATTGTTTATTTCTATTATTGTGTCTCCTTCTTTTATTCCTGTGTTTTCATATGGTTTGTAGTCTTTTTCATCTTCTCCTTTTATTTCAGACATTCCTACTACTAGTACTCCTGATGTGTATAGTTTTACTCCTGCAAGACTTCCTATTGGTATTACTTTTGTTCTTGGTAATACATCTACATTTACATTTTTTATTGGAATGTTATTTAATAGATTAACTTTTAATTTTGTTACACCTACCTTTCTTAATGTGCTTTCTCCTTCTTTTGTTGATGCTGTTATTATTTGTTGATTTTCTTGGTTGTTTATGTTTATTCCTGCTATTGTTGGAATTTTTAATTTTTCTCCTTCAAATATTGTTATACTTGTTGGTATTGCTTCAATTGTTAATGTGTAACTGTATATTATTGATAATAATATTATTAATATTATTTTTTTTATTGTTTTTCTCATTTTTGTTTCCTCTTTCTCTTTGGGATTAATGGCTTTTTGTTAACCTATTTTTAGTATTTCCATTTTTTGTTTTAAAATACAGTTATATTAAAAAAAGAGTATTGTACTTTATATTTGTACAATATCTCTTTTTGGTTAGATATATTTTATTATAGTATATTTTTTTTATTTATTTTTATGTTTTATATATATTTGCTATTCTGTATATTCCTTGTCTTTCACGAGCTAGAGCTGTGTAGTAGATTTTTGCTAATTGATAGGTCGGGTCTTCTGGGCTAGTAAATTTAAGTATTTCTTCTATTGGTCTTGAATCAATATCATCTGCTGTTATCATACAGTCGTAACATTCTGTTGCTCCATTTCTTGGACTATAATATCCTAATGTTCCATTTTTTATTTCATAGTCTACATTGAAATATCCTCTGGCGTTTATTTCACCTGCTGCATTTATTGAAATTGAATTTGCCAAGTCTTTATGTCTTATATTATGATATTCCTCATTTCCACTACCGTCTTTGATTGATATGTAAATTGAGTCTTTTGATACATAGTGTTCATTTTTATTGTTATTTACTACTGCATATCCATTATATTCTTTGCTTCCTGCTTGTACTCCTTGTAAAAATGATATTACTGAGACGTTTTTTGATATTCTGTCCCATTCTTCTTCTTTTAATTTTGGCATTTTGAATTCTGTTACTTTTGATATATTGTTATAGTTTGATATTGCAGTTGATAGATTTTTTTCTATTGAGTATTTTATTACATCTAGTTTATGGTTGTTGAAGTCTGAGTCGTCGTCTTCTATTTGTGTTTGATTTAAATCAGTTCCATTATCTAATTCTGCAAATATCTTTGTGTTTGAACTAAATCTGCCTTTTGTTTCTTCATCACATGTGCTACTATCTTTAATGTGTTCTCCTGTTTCGTCTACTGCATCACTAATTTTTATGTCTTTTAGACTTGATTTTAGTATTTTATCTTTTAAATCGTAAGCTTTTTTATAATATTCCTTTGCTTGGTCATTTTCTTTTATTACTCCGTCTGAATCTTCAAAATATTCTTTTTTGGTGTTTTCTTCTATTTTTTCAGAATTTAGATTTCTAAATACTTCTGATGCATTTGATGTATAATCATAGTGCCTTCCTTCTTCTAATAGCAAACATACTTCTCCATCCGGCCAAATTGAATCATACCATCCAAGTCTGCCTATATATTCTTCTCCTCCAAACTTGTTACAATTACTCTCACCTATAACCACTATATTACTTTCTATATCACCACTAATGAAATAGTTATTTATATCATATTTAGTGTTTGCATCATCTATTATGTTTGCAGTGTATGCTAAAAATTCCTTTGCTGTTCCCCTATAGTATTTTGTTCCATTTACTTTCATTGTTTCAAAAAATGTTTTATCATTATTTGGTATTTCTGGTAGACTTTCTATTCTTTCTACCAGCATATCATTTTTATCTGTTACTAATACTTTTTCTTGTGTCATTGGTTCTGTGTCAATTTGTATGTCTCTATATGTTACTTTATTAGTACTTGAGTCATAGTTTGCACTGCTTAATAGATATCCTTCTAAATTTACTGTTTCAGAATCTACTTTTCCTGTTATTATAACATAACTGTCTAGACAATAATTTATTACTACATCAACATTGCTATTTACATATCTACAGCTGTAATATACATATGGTTTTAGTCCGTTTAATAAATCTTGATCATGATATGTTGCTGCTTTTAATCTATCATCTTCATTTGTACTTTTATCTTTTGTTTCTGGTATTGCTTTTAATATCTCTTCTTTTGCATCATCATCTAATGTGTTTGTGTATGGTGCATAGATGTAGTATCCATCATATAGTGTGTATACTAGTGCTGGTACAAAGCTTTCGACTGCTTTTCTTCCTGTTCCTTGTAAGTTAAAATTTTCGGCTGCTGATTTTAGAAATGCACTTGCTGATGCTTCTATGTCTCTTAGCTTTGAATTAACTAGATCTGATGTACTACTGTTTACTGTATTTTTTTGGTATGCTATTATTGCATCATATGTTGAGTCATATAGTTTTTCATCATAGTCTAGTTGTGCATTTAGTGTTTCTACTCTGTTTTCTATATATGAACTTAATACTAAAGATATTGGCATTATTATTATAACAAAAATAACTGCTAAATTTTGTAATTTCATATTATTTTTTCCTTTTTATATTTTTATAGCTTGTAACAACACATGTATTACAAGCTATTTTTTTCTTATTTATTTTTAGTTTGTACCGTTTACTGTAACAGTTGCAGCATATTGGCTGGCTATTGTATATGTGTCATTTCCTACAAGTGTGTATAACATATTTTTAAATTGTTGTGC
>CANRBI010000039.1 GCA_947628775.1 uncultured Clostridia bacterium | reverse complement strand
AATTTTCACGATATAAAAATAAAAGGCAACTAAATATTTTTAGATTTCCCATTGCCTTTTATAATTTTTTAAAATATAGATTAGTGAATTTTTATGATTTTTTATTAGAGTTTCAGTAGTTTGATGAGTTTACTTTTCCCAACTTTTTCCCAAACAGACATAATAGTGCCTAATTTTAGCATTATTGTAAACTATTTGAAAACAGCAAAAAATCACTAAAACCGTTATAGTTCTAGTGATTAAAGTTTGGTTGCGGGGGGTAAGACTCGAACTTACGACCTTCGGGTTATGAGTGCTTGATAAGTAATTTTTGAATCTTTATCTAAAAATATTGATTATGAATCACAAGAAAATTTTGTTTTATTTGAATAAATTATTTTCTTTTAAAAAGTTATAAAACTCATTCAAAATTTTATTGTTTCTTTCAATAATATCTTCTTCTTCGAAATTATTATGAATATCGGCTAATTCTATTAAGTCTTTAATATTAGTTCCTACTTTTGTTATTCCTTTATCTGTTGTAAATCCATAGTAAAATTTCTTTTTATCTTTAAATCTATACTCTGAAGCTGGAATATTTATTTTTCTTTCTAGCAATGCTTTATTACCTAAACATTCTAAATTTTTTTTATCTTTTAATGTGCTATCTATTTCTTGCCTACCTTTTGCAAGTATATGTTCAATATCAAAGTTAGTGCTTAAATCCTGTAGCTCTTGTTCTTTGTTTTGAAATGTATACCATGTAAGCATTGCTTTTGTTATAGGTTTTCTATTATAGAACTCATAATTTTCAAAAATTTGCTTTATTACCTGCTCATCAAATTTAAACTCATTAAATTCTACTTGTTCATCATTTACAATATTAATCATTTCGGCATATACTGGTGTTCTTAGAGCATTAACTCCTGGTATATAAACTGCATATGTCCATATAAAAGCAATTATTTTATTTAAAAATTCAAAAAATTTGTCATCATCTAGCATATTATCTTTGTCTCTATTTTGTAAATAATATACTGATGTAAAATATGTCCACATTCCATTTGGTGCATAGTTTAATACAAATAATCTTTTTAATATTCTATTTGAAAATCTATCAACATTTTGATTTAAGACATCTTTCCAAAAGTTAGCAAGATTTATTAAGTCTTCAAATATATAGTCATTTTTTAATATCTTGTATGAATTTTTTTCATAAAAACTTCTTAGTGCTTCAGTTGTTGATGATTTAATTCCCATTTTTGCTCTTAAAAAATACATATATCTTGTAAATAGTTCATCCATTGGAGTTCCTTGACTAGGATGAAAAATAGATTCGCATAATTCTTCTAATTCTTTCCATTTTTTTACAAAATTATCTTTTTGTCCTTTTTCGTTGAAGTATTTATAAAATTCTGCTTTAAAAATATCTGCATCTGATAATGGTAATCCTCTGTCATTTAAGGTTGAGAATATTCTTAATGCTGTTTCCTGAGATTCTGCTTCTATTGGTAATAAAATACAATTATTTAATATTCTAATTGGTAAATATGAAAAATACCCAGGATATGTATTTAAAAAATCATTTATTTTTTCTTGAAAAAATCTATAATTTTCTGCATATTTACTTTTTTGTCCTTTTTCTACTATTCCTGTTTTCAATATATTTAGAAATTCATCTTTATACTTATCCATAGCAACTTCAGAGTCAATTTTTAATTCATCTAGATTTGGCTTTCCAAATTCATCTGTTTTCCAAATACACTTTTCTATATTTTCTTTTGTTGATCTTGACTGTTCATCTTGCATACTTCCATATTTAGCATAAAAAGCTCTAAGTAACAATAAAATAGTAGTTAATCTTTGTTGTCCATCTATTACTTCTAATTTTTTATTTTTATTCATAAATGTAACTATAGGTCCTAAAAAATATTCATCATTAGTATCAAACTTTGTTGCATCGTTTTCAGGAATTGAAAATTCGAAAATATCATCCCATAATTTTTGACATTCTTTTTCTTGCCATGCATATGGTCTTTGATAATCAGGTATTAAAAAATCTGCTTTCTTGTCTTTTAATAAATCAAATATATTTTTTTGGTCTACACTTAATTTTGACATTTTTTCCTCCTTTATTATTGTGGTTAGCATAACTTTTTTTGCTGTTATGCATAATTTTTTACTTATTATATTGTTGAAATACTTATAATAATTCTATTATATTTTATATCATAATTCGATATTTTTCTCAATAAATATCCAAAAATTTATTTTATAATTTTTTTGATTCTATGTTTTATACTGTTTTATTTTTAAGAGTATCAATATTATTACATATTCTTTATCTTATGATATATGTATTTTTTCAAAAATCCCCACAACAACAATATACTTGTGTGTATTGTCCACCATTTTCTCTTACTCCTGGAAGGTAGGATTTGATGTAGCCGGGTTCTAGGTTGCTTTTTTCGAATGGGGGATCTAGGAGTTTGATTATTCCGTTTTCTTTGTCTATTAGGTGATTTTCTAGACTTTCTAGTGATATATATTTTTTGTCGTTGTCTCCGGCATTTGATATTGTTGCCCAACTTTGGGCTATGCTGTCTATTCTGCATTCTTCGTTTTCCATGCTTCCTAGTGTTTGTCCGTCATCTGTGTAGGCTCTTTTGTACCATCTGCCATCCCATCCACTTGTGTTTAGAGATTTTTTTAGTTCTTGTTTTATCTTTTCGTATTTTTCTGCTAGAGCTGGGTTTTGCTTTTCTTTTATTATTGGTATAAATCTGTCTAGTATGTTGTATAGGAAAAATCCTAGCCAGATACTTTCTCCTTTTCCTTTGCATCCTACTTCACTCATTCCGTCATTCCAGTCTCCTGATCCTATTTTTGGTAGTCCGTGTTCTCCTAGTTGTATACTTTTTTCTATTGCTTTTAAGCAGTGCTCATATATTGTTCCTTGTTTTTCTCCTTCTTCGTATTTGTCGTATTTTTCGTTTTCTCCTTCTTGTAGTTTTTTTCCTTTAAGATATGGTGTTTCTATTTCTAAAATTTCTTTGTTTCCGGTTGTTTCTATATATTCTAGTACTGCATATACTAACCATAATAGGTCATCTGAAAATTTGGTTCGTATCCCTCGTTTTGTTTCGTCATGCCACCAGTGTTCTACATCTCCTTCTTCAAATTGATGTTTACTGTGTTTTATTATTTGGTTTTTTATATAGTTTGTGTCTATATATTTTAGTCCTAATGTGTCTTGTAGTTGGTCTCTAAATCCATATGCTCCTCCTGATTGATAATATCCTGTTTTTCCTAGTAGTCTACATGCTATTGTTTGATAGGTTACCCAGCCGTTTAACATTATATTTATTGAGTCTAGTGGTGTGTATACTTGGAGTGTTTCTAGTTTGTCTTTCCAATAGGTTTTGATTTTTTCTAGCTCTTGTTTGCAGTTTTGTATTTTGCTGTATTTGTATGCTATGTTTTTACTGTCTATTATTGTTTCTTCTGCTCCTAATAATATTGATATTTCTTTTTCTCCAAAACTTTCTATTTCTACTTCTATTTCATATGCTATACAACTTGCATTTCCTAAACTGTTTTCGTTGTTTAGTGTTGGTTTTTGCAGTGCTTCTGGGTTTGTTATATCTCCTTTTCCAAAGAAGAAGTTTTTGTTTCCTGTATATGATTTTATTTTTTCACTACTTGATAAATATATGTTGTTTGTGAAGTCATTGTTGTATAGGTTTTCTGCTATTATTATGTTGTTGTTTGTGTCGTGTTTTAGGTTGATGTATTCTGTTATTTTTTGTTCGTCTTCTCCTATTACTGGTTTTATATAGTGATATATTTTTATTTTTTTTCTGTTTGGTGTTGTGTTTTTTAGATGTAGTAGTTGTACTTTGATACTGTCTTCTTTTGGTACATATATTTGTAGTTCTTGTTCTAGTCCATCACTTTTGTGTATATATTTTGCGTATCCAAATCCATATATTATGTTATAGTTTTGATCGTCTGGCATTGGATTTAGTCCTAATGACCATGCTTTTTTTGTTTCTTGGTCTTTTATATATATTACTTCTGATGGAATGTCATAGTTTGGCATGTTTGCCCATGATGTTATTCTGTTTAGTCTACTGTTTTTGTACCATGTGTATCCTCCCATGTTTTCTGTTAATATTGTTCCGAATTTTTCGTTTGCTATTATGTGGGACCATACTGTTGGTAACCTGTTTTTCTTGTTTGTTGTGATATGGTATTCTTTTCCATCACTTGAAAATGCTCCATATTCATTGTTGTATTTTTGTTCTTCGTCGTTTTTTAGTATGTCTATGTCATTTTCTTCTGGTTCTATTATTATTTGATGTTGTTCTTCATTACTTATATTTTTTGTTTTGTCTATATATTCTTCTTCGATGTCATTTATTGCATTTTCTAGTGTTCCTTTTTCACTGTTTATTGTTATACTTGATACAAATTCTAGTAACTCTAAGTCACTTTTTGTTATTTCGTTTTTGTTTAGTTCAAATATTCCTCCTCTTATGTTTTTTAGATATGTCATTTGTTCATTTGATATTACATTTTCTATTTCTTCTCTTATATAGTTTTCATAACTGTATTTTTCTTCGTTTATTATTACTAGTTCTACTTCTACTTTTTTGACTTGACAGAATTCGTAGGCTTTTAGTATTTCTTTTATTACGTCTATGTCATTTATGCTTTTTATTTTTACTAGTATTATTGGTATGTCTCCTGATATTCCGTATTTCCATAATTCACTTTGTTTGTATTTTTGTTTTGGCAAATTTTCTAGGTTTATTTTTTTGCTTGGGTTTGTAAAGTTGATATATGAGATTATTTTTTGGTATTGTTCTATTTGTTTTCCTGTTATTCTTAGATATCTACTTTGTGCTTCTGTTTGGGCTTTTGATATTTCGTATGCTTTTTCTATGTTTTCTTTTGTTTTGTATTTTTTGATTTTTTCTAGTGCTAGTTCTTTTGTTTCTGCTACTGATATTATTAGATTTAGTTCTGCTTTTTCTTGTGGTTTTATTTTTATTGTTCTTTTTAATGCTACTATTCCTTCTGTTACTAGTCCTACTTTTTTTGATAGTGGTGTAGAGTTTTTTATCATGTCTGGTGTGCTGATGTTTCCTCTTCCTGTGAATTTTTCTTTGTCTACTTCATATTCTAGTTTGCCTATTGTTTCGTTTTGTGTTGTTAATAGGTTTGTTGCTAGATATATTTCTTTTTCATTTTTTTCTCGTTTCTTTCGTTTTACTATTATGCTGTCTGTTTCTTCGTCATGTTCATATACTAGAAATAGGTTGTTGAATATTGGGTGTGCATAATCTTGTTCTTTAGATGATAATATTGGTTCAAAATATGTTGTTATTTCTAGTATTTCTTCTTCTAAATTGTTGTTTTGTAAGTTTAATTTTCTTATTTCTGTTTCGTCATGTGGTGTTACTATTGTTTGTATTGTTGTTTTTATGTTGTCTTGTTGTATCTCTTGTTCCATTTT
Organism: uncultured Clostridia bacterium; assembly: GCA_947628775.1. Taxonomy (GTDB): domain Bacteria; phylum Bacillota; class Clostridia; order TANB77; family CAG-508; genus CAG-269. The sequence continues at coordinate 6,579 of CANRBI010000039.1, read as the reverse complement.
GTCTGGCATAAAGCTTATTTTGTAGTTGCTTGCTTCATTTTGTTTGTATGAGCTCCATATGTTTTTTGTTCGTATGTTTTTGATTGTGAAAAATATTCCTTGTGGATAGTCGTCTGTTTTTTTGTATCTGTTTATATATATGTTTTTGTATTTGCTGTATCCTTCTCCTTTTTGGTTCATTGCTATTACATAGTTGTCATTTGATATTATATTTCCTCTTGTTAGTCTTTCGTCTATTTTTGTGTATGTTACTGTGCTGTAGTCTTCATAGTCTTTGTATTTTGGTTTTTCTATTTTTTCTTTTGTTTCTTTTGTGATTATTGATGTTTCTGGCATTGTTTCTTGTAATAGTATGCTTACACTGCTTATTTCTGGATTTTTTATGAATCTTTTTTGTAGTATGTTGTTGTTTAGTAGGTTATTTATTGATAATAGTATTAGAGCTTGATGGTGTGCCATATATGTTTTTACTGGTGATGCTTTTTTTCCTTTTTCTACTCTTTCTGGTGTGAAGTCTATTGATTCATAAAATCCATATTTTCCATACATTCCATATTGTTCTAGTGTTTTTAGGTTTTGTATTACTTTTTTTGGTTTGTCTGTTATTGCTAATATACTTCCATATGATGATACTACCATTTCGTCTGCTAGTCCTCTTTTTAGTCCTAGCCATGGTATTCCAAATGCTTTGTATTGATAACTTCCTTGTAGGTCTTTTAGGTTGAATGCTGATTCTGATATTCCCCATGGTATGTTTAGTTGTTTGGCATATTGTAGTTGACTCATTATCATGAATTTACATGATTCGTCTAGTAGGCTTCCTTCATATTTTGGTATGTTGATATTTGGCATTAGGTATTCAAATGATGTTCCTGACCATGAAATTAGTCCTTTGTGTTTTCCTAGGACTGTTAGTGTTCTGCTTAGTTTGTTCCAGTGTTTTGCTGGAATGTCTTTTTTTGCTATTGCTACTAGACTTGCTTGTCTTGCTTCTGATGCTAATAGGTCATAATATGAGTCTGTTAGTTTGTTTTCTTCTATGTTGTAACCTATTGAGAATATTTGATGTTGTTTGTTGTATAGTAGTGAGAAGTCTGTTTTGTTTATTGTTTCATCTATGTTGTTTAGGTCATTTTTTATTTGTTCTTTTATTTGTTCACTGTTTTCTTGTTTTTTGTTTTTTATTTCTTGATATGCTTTTTTTAGAAATGTTTTTGTTGTGTATAGATATCCTATAAAGTTACCACTGTCTACTGTTGATATATATCTTGGCATTAGCGGTTTTTTTGTTTTTGTGTCATACCAGTTGTATAGGTGTCCATTCCATTTTTCTAGACTTGCTATTGTTGTGATTATGTTGTGTATGGTGTTTGTTGCTTCTTCTAGCGTTATGAATTTTAGATCATAACTTGACATTACTGCAAGTAGTGATAGTCCTATGTTTGTTGATGATGTTCTTGCTACTGTTTTTTGTTTTCTGTTTTCTTGATAGTTGTCTGTTATTAGGTAGTTATATTCTTTGTTTATATATTTTGAGAAAAATTCCCAGGTTGATTTTGCGATTTGTAATATATATTGTGTTTCTTCTTGATTTAGTTGTTCTTTTGGTTGTTTTTTTGTGTTTTCTTTGCTGATTTTTTGCATTATTAGTGGTGTTATTATCCATAGTATTCCTAGGATTATTCCTAATATGTTGTTTTTGTATGATAGTGTTATTGCTATTATTCCTGCTATTACATTTGTTAACATTTGTTTGTAATATGATGCTAGGTCTGTTTTTGCTTGTTTTTCCGCTTCTTCTGATGTTGTCCATTCTAATAAATGTTTTTTACTAATTAGTTTTCTATATATTGTTTTTGTTATTGCTTTTATTGAAATATATGCTTTATATGGCAAACATCCTAGTGTTAGTATTGCTCTTAATATTATTCCTTTTATTCCTGTTATTTTTTTTGTGTATGTTTGTTGTTCTTGTTCTCCTTCTTTTTTGAATATTAATTTGTTTAGTAGTTCTAGTATTTGTGGTATTATTACAATTAGTGATAATATTGTGTTTATTATTGTTACTTTTATTTTGTTTTGCATTATGATGGCTGTATATATCATAGATATTATTATTGATATTTCAAATAAGCTTCTTCTTAGGTTATCTAATATTTTGTATTTTGATAGTGTGTTTAATTTTTTGTTTTTTAGCCAGTTTATTATTTGCCAGTCTCCTCTAATCCATCTTGATAATCTGTTCATAAAGCTGTTGTATTTTGTTGGGTATCCATCCATTAGTATTATGTCTGATACTAGTCCACATCTTAGATAGCAGCCTTCTAATAAATCATGGCTTAGTATTGTGTTTTCTGGTATTTCTTTGTTTAATACTTTGGAATATGTTTGTAGGTCATATATTCCTTTTCCTGTGAATATTCCTTCTTTAAAGTTGTCTTGGTATATGTCTGATATTGCGTTTGTGTAGTTGTCTATTCCTCCTGTTCCTGCAAATATTTTTGTGAATGTTGTTTTTAAGCTTATGTCTAGATTTATTCCTACTCGTGGTTGCATTATTCCATATCCATTTGTTACTATATTTTTTTGTTCGTCTATTTCTGGTTTGTTTAGAATGTGTGACATTGCTCCTATTAGTTCATGTGCTGTGTTTAGTATTAAGTCTGTATCTGCATCTAGTGTTATTATATATTTGATTTTTGGAAATTGTATATTTTTTTCTTGTTTGTATTGTTCTATTGTGTTATATAAAAATGGGTCTTTTATGTTTCCTAATAGATATTCATTGAATTGGTTTAACATTCCTCTTTTTCGTTCCCATCCTAGATAGCTTTGTTCACTTGTGTTCCATTCTCTTTTTCGGTATATGAATTGAAAAATTGGAATGTCGTTTTCATATTTTTTATTTAGTTTTTCGGTTTGTTTTTTTCCTTCTTCTATTATTTCTTGGTCATATGGTTCTTCTTTTTTATTGCTTTGTGAGCAGTCTGCAAGTAGTGTGAAGTATATGTTTTTGGATTTGTTTGCTATATAATATATTTCTAGTTTTTCCATTAGTTCTTTTACTTTGTCTTTTGTTTTTATTATTGTTGGTATTACTACAGCTGTTGCTCTTTCTTCTGGTATTCCTTCTGAATAGTCCATTTTGGGTATTAATTTTGGTTTTATAGTTTTTGTTAGTATTTCTTGTATTGTTTGTATTATTAATTCACTGCTTGGTATTAAGAATATTATGAATGTTATTATTTTTAGTAGTGTATTTTTTATTTCTTGACTTATTATTAGTGTTGGTATTGTTGCAAAAAGTATTGTTAATATTGCTATTGTTGCTATATATTGTACTGTTTTTTGTTTTGGTGTTGATTGGTTTTTATTTTTGTATTTTAATTTTTTGTATAGTAAATTTATTCCTTCGTCTATTAAATAATATCCTATATGTGCTTTTTTGCCTTGTTCTGATTCTGCTAATTCTAGGACTTTTTTTGATATATATAGTTCTGATATTTTGGTTTTTTGTGATATTTCTTTTATTTTGTTTCTGTAGTATTCTTTTGTTTTGTAGTCCATGTTTGTATATATGTTGCTTGGGTCTTGTTTTAATATGTCTTCTACACTATTTATTTTTTCAAATATTTCTAAGAAGTTTATTCTTTGTATTGTTTTTAGACTTGTTATACTGTTTCCTATTAGTACTTTTTGTAAGGCTATGTCAAAGTGTTCTTTTTGTATTATTTCTGATAGTGAGGTTCCTATTTTTTCTACTATTTCTTCTAATATGTTTAGATATACTATTCCTTTTTTTCCGTATTTTTTTAAAGTATATGATAGATATTCTATAAAGGGATATCTCATATCTTGTGTTATTTCTTTTTTTAATATTTTCATGTTTATTTTGTATTGTTGTTTGTTTTTGGGTTTGTTTTCTATTATTCTTTCTGTTATGTTTTCTACTTTTTGTTTTTGTATTTGGGATCTTGCTATTTTTTCACATATTTGTGCTATGTTTTGTATTATTGCGATTTGTATAAATGTTCCTATATTCCATATTTCATCCATTCCTAAATTTTTTTTACTTTGATAGCTTTGCAGGTATTCTTCTAGATTTGCTTTTTCTATTTTGTTTTCGGTATATGCTACAATTTCTGATGCTAGTACATATATTCGTGCATATCCTTCATGTTCACCATTTGCTAGTCCTGCAAATTTTTTGTATTTTTTTAGGGGTAATTCTTTTTGTATTTGTTTTACTGTTTGTTCTATGATATAGAAGTTGTCTAATAGCCATTCTCCTGCTGGGTGTATGTTTATTTGTTGTTTTACATGTTCATTTAATAGATTGTATACTTCTTTTATTATTTCATAGTCTTCTAATAGTCCTGGTATTGGGTATGTTTCTTTTGGTGATTTTGGCATTATATTGTGATTTGTTGCTATTTTTTCGAGATGTTTTTTAAGCTGTTCTTTTTCTAGCATTGTACCATTTATTTTTAATCTTTTACTTTCTTTCAAAAAAATTCCACTCCTTGCGAATATGTTTTACACATATTGTTCGCAAAAAGTGGAATTTTTATTCTTGTTTTATTCTCTTTCTTCATCTACTTTTGCTTGCATATTTTTTGTTTGTTCTTGTTCTGTTTGTTTGTCATATTCTAGATGTGCTTTTCCTTTTGCTGTATAGAAGGTATTTTCTTCTTTGTTATAGTAAAATCCATATTCTTCTATTTCTTGTGCTATTTGTTCTGATGTTAGTACTCCTTCTTTTAATCCTAATTCTCGTGCTAATAGTTCATATAGCATATTTGATAGTTTTGAGGCATCTTTTCTTTCTTCTTTTGTTTGGACATATTCATCTGTTATAGCTTTGTATTGTTCTTTATGTGTTGTTAATAATTTATTTTCTCCTTCAGTTAGTCTGTCTGAACTTGATATTATTTGGTCTGTTGTTGTAACTTTAACATCTCCTATACTGTTTACTTCTTTTTCATATCTGTCTACTAGGTATGCTTTGTATAGTCTGTATATGTCATTTACGAATGCCAAATCTTTTGTTTGTTCATCTTTGTCATATATTAAATCATCTAGGTCTGGGTATTTATAGTATAGTCTTTCTATTTCTTCTTTTAAGTATGGTCCTATGTTATTTTGGTCGATGTTTTTGAAACTTCTGTGTGCTACTTCTATTTGAGAATTTTGTTTTATTTCATTTAGTTTTGAATTTTCGGTTGCTTCTACTGTTGCTGGTATTGCTATTGTTAGTGCTCCTGCTGCTATTAGTGCTCCTATTTTTTTAAGTAGTGGTTTTATGTTTCTCGTTTTTATTTGTTTGATTTTTCCTTGTTTATCTTTAAATCTTTTCATAATTATCACTCCTTATTTGTAACCTCTATTACTATTATACCATATTTTGGTTTTTTTTTCAATTTTTTCGTTTAACTTTTTCGTTTGTGTCATTTTTTGTCGTTTTTCATATGATATAGTAAGCAGTTTAGCTGCTAGAAAGAAAGGATGATTTTTAATGGAAAAGGATTGTAATAAACCTAATTGCCCTGTGTTGGATGTTGATGGTGTTATTTCTGGTGGTAAACAATTTGATTTAGATATAGTTTTACCTAATGATGATCGTGATGTTATTTATGGTGTTATTAGGAATTGTTTTAAAGAACCAGTTGTAGATGCTGTTGTTAAACTTGTTGAGGTTGTTCATGAATGTGGTAAAGAGGAACGTAGACCTATAGGTCATACTTTTACTGATTGTGAGGGTGAATTTGTTTTTGGTCCTCTTTGTCCTGGTAAAAAATATGCTATTCAAATTTGGGCTAATGCAACTAAAAAAATTAAGATTTGTGCTAAATGCTTCCATGAGGGTACTTGTTTGAAAGGCGATAAAAATGATAAGTGTGATTGTTTTATAGAAAGTGATAAGTGTTCTGATAAAAAAGATATTTTTGAAGATTGCTAAATTAAGTTTTTAAAACAATTAAAGGCTCCCTTAGTATTTTACTTTGGGTTGCCTTTTTTTGATTTTTTACCAATTACCTATTTTTTTCATTATTTGTTTTCCTCTTTTTTTCATTTTTCTTTTTGTGTCATTTTCTTTGTACATCATCCATGCTCCTGTTGCTATTATTCCTCCTAGTATCATTCCTTTTGTGAATTTCATTTTACCACTTTCCTTTCTATTTATATTGTTTAGTTTTATTTTTGTCATTTTTTTCTTTTTTATACTCTTTTATTATGGAATATATTTCATGTGTTGCTATTATTAATAAAAAGATTCCAAAATATTTTCGTAATTTTTTTACATCTGTGTGTATTGCCATGTTTGCTCCTAGTATTGCTCCTAATATTCCGTATATTGATATTAGTATTCCATTTTTTATATCTATGTTTTTGTTTTTGATGTTTATTATTATTGCTATTATTGATGTTGGTATAAAAAATATAAGGTTTACTGCCTGTGCGGTGTGTTGTTCTATGTTACATATAAATGTTAATAGGAATATTAATATGGTTCCTCCTCCCATTCCGGTTCCACTGATTATTCCTGATATTAATCCTATTAATATTTCTTTCATTTTA